>CAZASM010000018.1:0-20168 GCA_964487895.1 uncultured Gammaproteobacteria bacterium | reverse complement strand
AATAGAGCTATATTATAAAGAATCACAGGACTGAATAGTGCTAAAGCCACAAACAAACCCTTCAATAACTTAGTCCAATTTGAACGGAACTGTCTCATCACTAGTTGATGACAAGCTATGACTGGTATCAAAATAAAGCCTGTAAACTTAGTCAGCCAGAGAAAGCCTAAACTTACTCCCCAACTTTTTACTGAGGTCTGATCTTGTGTCCAACGCAGATAGAAGTAAGAAGTAAGAAGAAAGCAGAAGATAACTACGGACTCTTGCAGTCCGATACGAGAAATCCAGACGTGGTAAGTAGAAACAGCTAGTAGTAGAGAAGCAATAATTGCTACTCTCCTATTCTTCAAACTGCCGATACTGTAAACCAGAGCTATAGAACCAAGACCGGCAATCGCTGACGGTAGACGCATAACCAAGGTAGACAAACCACCGAACTTAAGGAACAGGAAATTAATCAGAAATATCAATGGCGGATGATCATGAAAAGATAACCAACTCCACCACGGCCGAGCATCTAGCCATTGGATAGGGCTGGTCTGTGTCAGACCAACGTCATAGTCTAGATAGCCTAAGCCACGAAAAGCATAAAAAACCTCATCAGTAATAACGTCAGCAGCACCAAGACGCCAGAGCCTTAGAATCGCAGCTAATAACAGAATCCAGGTCAATGGGTGGCGGATGATTTTCCTCAGTTTTAACATGGGTATAGTATAGCAAATCGTAGGGACAACCCTACCAGCTTCGCCGTACTTCAGCGAGGCGAGGGGTTGTCCCTACGATAGCAACAGAAAAACCCTCCACCGTCCTTTAGACGGGGAGGGTTTTTCTTATCCTCTACTAACTTTTTCAAGTTAGATCAGGAACTCATCTACTAAACTAGTCACTTACGACTTGGCCAGTAGAAGAGGTTGATTCCATACCAGGGATTCGGTAGCCGTTGAACCAACCTAAGGTTTCGGTAGCCGAACTGGTGCTATAGAGATCAAAGTTCAAGTCAGACCAGATAAAGTCGTTGTGTTGAACAGCAACAACTCCATCGCCTGTCTTTTGAACTGTAGCAGCGAATGAAGGATCGCCAGCCATGACAGTGGTAATAGTTTCGTTAGAAACAGTACCATCATGCGAACCAACCGTACCACGTAGAGTGTAGTAACGAGTAGCTCCTGCAGCTATGATTCTGTGTTCCTTAGCAGCAGCACCGGCACTAGCGTCATTGTTGTTATCAAAGTAGACCTGAGCAATAGCCAAGACAGAAGAGTCTTGATCAATTACTGTAATGTCATTACCCGAAGCAACGATTTCGCCAAGTGAGCTAGAAGAAGACGATTCGTACAGATAGTAACCGCCAGTAGATAAGGTAGCTGTAGTGGTACTAATACCGAAGGTCAATCTGTAGAGACCGACAGGACCCGCAGAATTAGCAGCTACAGAGAACTTGTACAGAGAGGTTACGCCATCACTTGTAATAGTGTCATCACCTGTAAAGTCAATCTTAGTAACTGTTGGTAAGGTTCTGTAGAGAGTCATATCGTTGAAAGCAGAGCCAAGACCACTGACGGTAACAGAAGATGAACCGGCAGAAGTGCCGTCAACATCAATGTTTGTCAAAGTGATCTTCAAGCCTTCACCAGAAGCAGCAGCCGATGGGCTAGCCACGTTAGCAAAAGTAGCTTTCAGGACATAGGTCTTTTCTGCACTGATTCCCAAGGTCATATTCGATGGGGTGATAGTAGCGTTAGCGCCAGTCAAGGCAACTTCACCTACTTTAGTAGATTCATCCCATAGAGAGATTATGGTTATATCCTCATAATTACCTACGATACCACCGGCAGGAGAGCCAACAGTGAAACCGAGATAATTAAAGTTCATACCTTCGTTTTTGGCCTGAGCTGTGAAGCGACCAATTTCTACTGGACCGCCAGGAACATAGGTCTTAGCAGAAGGATCAGTAGTATTGATGGCGACATTTAATGTACCACCAGAAGCCAAATCCATTGCCTGACCGTCGCCGAGGGTAACAGTTGAAGTGATTGATTGTGCTTCGCTATCAACAGCAGTAACTGAAGCGTTCTCAGCCATACCAACAGTGAATGTACCAGAAGTAGCACCTGTACCAATGTCAGCCTTCAAAGTAACGGTTCTTGAAGTACCGGCAGCGACAATCAAAGCATTGTCATTTAAGGTCAGAGTCGTGGTAGCGTTCGTACCTGCAGTGCTACAAGTAGCACCTGAACAGGTAGTGCTGTCAGAGTTGATACCAATTTGTGTAGCACCATCCCAGAGGGTGAAGCCAGACAATAAGTTCGGGAAAGCATTAACAGTGGTTTTGTACTTAGGTTTGATACTAGTAACTTCGATATTTGTACCGGAGTTAACAGCGCTCAAAATATAAGTAGCAACCGTGAAGTCCTGAGTACCAGCTACAACGGTTTGAGTCGATGGAGTGGTACCGACAGATACAGCCAAGGTAGCAGCCTTAACAGTCATAGTTGAAGACTGAACGTTACTACCTGGAAGTGCAGTAATAGAGTTACCAGTGACATCACCTTTATTGGTGATAGCGCCAGTTTCTATGCCGACCTGGATAGTATCGTTAGCAGTGAAATCAGAGCTAAGGTCAGCTTTGACAGTGTATACTTCTTCACCGATACCAATAGTCATAGTATCAGTTGTAGTGGCAGTACCTTTCATACCAGCTCCACTGTAGGTAACAGTTGGGAAGTCTTTTGGACCAGCAACTACGTTTCCATTAGGACCGTAAACAGTGACATTTGTGATGTCAGTGAAATCAGCGCCATTAGAAGTAGTTGTCAGGGTCATATTCCAACCAATGTTGGTAATATTCATCGCTTCACCCTTAGCAACAAACTTGAACTTACCCATAGTTACTTGGGTCAATCCTTCAGAAATGTTGGTTGGGTTAACAGATACAGACTCAACTCTCAATGTACCATTACCAACTGCGGTATTGTTAGCATCGAAGAATGGACTAGAGGTACGTGTATAGGTAGGTAAGACATTGTAGCCAAAAGTGTTACCAGATACGACTAGGTCAGCCTGTTGGTCGATATCAATAGAGATATCGCGAGCAGAACCGCTTTCAATATCTAGACGTACATCAAAGGTAACGTTTTTACCCTTACCCAAGACGTAGTTGATGTTACTGAAAGTCATTCTATCACCAGAGACAGTAGCCATAGTGCCTACAGTTGCATTGGTATTAGCGTTGACCAATTTAAGATTCTTGAAATCAGAAGCAGAGGCTGAACCATTGTTGGTCAACGTCAAACTCTTGATAGTCAAATCTTCTTGACCACCAGCAGTAACCTTGAATGAGGTTACGATGTAGTTGGTAGTACCAACTTCTTTGGTTGCAGCAGGAGGATTCTGGCCACCAGCAGTAACTTCGGCAGTACCGATAAATATAGTACCATTTGTTGTCTGGTAGTTACCCATGATTGGTAGAGAACCCGTCAAGGTAGCTCCACCTTTCAAAGTAACTGACTGAAGAGCCAAAACTGGTACTTCGCCAGCATATGGATACAAACCGCTATAAGTAACGCCTGAGCTTGTGTAACGAGCTGCCATGTTACCAGCAATAAGAACACCCATGGTGCTGTTTGCTGGAATTACCCAGTCATCATTGAAAGCAGCGGTGTGAGTAGAACCAATAGTCTTACTAGCACTGTTCAAAGGCTGACCATCAGAAGCGCGGAGCAAGTCCACACCAGCGAAGGCAGCGTCTGAAGCTAGACCAGCGCGCAATACCACAGCCTGATCAACAGTCACATCAACATTACTAGTGTTGGTGAAGTTAACTTTGGTGAATGGGTAACGAGCAGCATCGCCTACAACCAAGCCAGAAGCTGGTGTATCAGAAGCTAGAGAAACCATAACAGAACCACCGAGTTGAGGTACGTTTGCAGAAGCATTAATACCCATCAAAGCGGTCTCAGCACCAGTGATAGAACTACCAGTGGTATAGCCACTCAAGCTAGCAGTCTTGACAACATTTGCGAAGTCAAAAGCATTAGCTGTGAAGGCATCACCAGTAGCGAATGGACGGATAGAAGTACCATCTACATAGTAGATAGTAGCGTCACCAGTCTTTTGGATCAACTGACCAGTTGGATACATAGTACCCAAGTCAGAACCTACAGTGTAAGTACTAGCAAAGTAACCTGGGATGACGTCATTGACCATTTTAGCCCAATTAGCGCCCCAGAGAGTGATTGCAGCAGATTCACTTGTGATCCATCGTAAGACACCGTTTGGTTCAACAGCGTAAACTTTATTAGAGTCTACAGTTTTTACCATTTTGGTACCTGCACGATAAGTAACAACGCCACCACTTGGATACATATCCAATTCGCTGACAGTTACTAACTTAATTCCATTGAAATTCTTGTACCATGTGAAGTATGTCTTGGAATCAGGAAAAACAAACTTCTTACCGTTAGATCCGATGTAGTAAACTGCATCAGAGTTAGGGCCCTTGACCAAGTCACCAGCAGCTAAAGCTTTAGCTGGAGCTACTGCAAAAGAAGCAAAATTCATTGCTACTGTCGCAGAGATCAAGGAGAGGACGAAGAACTTCTTCAAAAAACTATTCATTAAAATTATTCTCCTTTACGTTCTGACAATATCGCGCTTTCATTATCTACGAATTCTTGATCGCAACTGCTGTCACCTCTCACCTCACGGCGAGACCGACCTTGCGGGTCAACATGCAGAGCGGAATTACTAGATAATTTGACGAAAACGGAATTATTGCAGAACGATTGATTAGATTGCCTGATCAATCGTGTAAAACACGATGTGATGAGGACTCGAGTCCCGCTAAGCGGGACAAGCAAACGTTCCCTTAATGCGCGCGCAATAAGCGTCTCTCCGCCCAAACCCTTAACGAATGTGAGCGGAGCCACTAACCTACACGTTTATATAGGCCAGTTAGTTAAGGGGCCTAGCCTCCAAGCATGACAAGCGTCATTTGGAAGCTAAAGCCTTAACCAACCACGTCATTTTAGGGACAACCCTAGGGTTGTCCCTAAGGCGCACCACGAATGACGATTTGCGCGTCAGTTGAGATACGTTTGCTGATTTTCTACTTTGTTAATTCGCTATCTCTCCATCCTATACGATGAAGAGTTTAACGATACCTTCTATGTGCTGATGCCAGCTCCGGCCGTTCCAAACCATCAATTACAGTATGTCCTCTTTACTCTCTAGCAGTACTCGTCCCAAGATCTATCGTTTCTATTTTAACCGGTGATCCTTTTGGCTCAAGCTTGATAGGTGTAGTGGTTGTTTGACCTTCTTTAGTCTGATCACCTAGAACTACAATCTTCGATAAAGTCTCAGCTACCTGATCCAATATAACCTTCGCTTCATTGGACATAGTCAGAGCCTCATCTGGCTTATCAGCTGTTAGAGCATTATTGGCCTCTGCTAAACTCTCAGTAATTTTCTTAATCTGCCCTTCTAGAGCATTGACTTCTACAGTTGTCAGATCGGCATTTTCTTTACCTTGAGCAAAGATACCCTTACGCACCTCATTGATATTCAGAGTGGCCCAAGCATCGGTCACTTGCTGTAGTTTACTACTTTGATTCTCTAATTTATCAGCGACTAATTTTTTGATATCTGCCGGATCAACCACTTCACTATTTTGGTCATGGATTGCTACAATAGCATCAAGAGCATTAGCAGAAACTCCTTCGTGTGTTTTGATTGCTTCTGTCAGCGCAGTCACGACATCATCACCTGCTTGATCTTTGATACCTCTTTGACTCTCCGAAGTAGTAGCCACACCAGAACCACGAACGACGGTGACATTTTTATAAATAATCTGATTGCTAGAAATAATCCGTCCATCAACGATAATAACGCCGGCAAATTCTTTAGCTCGTTTCTCTAATACTTTAGCTGTGCTGTCAGCTTTACGAGATAAATTTCCCGCCAAAGCAGCTGTTTTGGCCCGATGATTAACATCACTATTATCAGATTTAGCTAATTTCAAACTACTATCAGCAGCGACGATATTTTTCTCCAAACGACGTACCAAATCAGAGATAGCCGCATCTCGAGTCTGCACGTCTCCACCCTGTCGCTCGGATAAAACATCCAGCTCTGCTAGTCGATGATCAGCATGTTTCAATAAAATCTCAGCTTCAGAGACAGGATCAGATGCCAAGGCTAACTCAGCTTTTTCTAAAGAAATCTTCACCGGCCAAAGCACATCGCCCGGAACAGCAGCCTGCGCAACATAAGTCGTCGAGAAAACAAAAACTAGTAGTAAACTAAGAGTTACTACTTTAAAGGTAGAAGGAATCAGACGTCTGGTAATTTTCAACGAAACCAGCTCCAGACGTTGAGTCATAGTCAATACTTCAGAGGACTTTTGCTGACTAGCTAACTCAGATAGCAAACGAGCTTTATTCAAACGCAACCAATTGTTATCTGGTTGCAGCTCTGGTAGATTTTTAATTTTGGCTATCTTGTGTATCATGTGAATCTATTGGTTGATATAAGTCTTGTAGTTTGATAAAGGCTCGATGGAGCAAGACACGCACATTATTCTTATCTTTTCCTAGTACTTCACTGATCTCATCTATAGATAACCCCTCGATGTGTCTCAGTGTTAAGATATTTTGATACTCTTCTTTCAATAACAGTATTCTCTGACGCAGTAGCTGAATATCGCCTTTAATCTCCGATTCTGCTTGATGGTCCACCTTAGAAGGATGATCTTCAGGCAACATCACCGGCGTCCGATCCTTCATCCGGTAGAAGTCCACTATCTTATTATGAGCCATCCGATAGATAAACGCTTGAAAGTTATGGATGCTTTTTTTCTCTTGAATATACTGCCAAGCTTGAAGGAAAACATCATGAGTAATGTCCTGGGACAGCTCAGTATCTGAGGTCCGAAACATCACATAAGTATAGATCTTCTTGGCGTATTCGTCATAAAAGAAGCCAAAGGCGTCTGTATCTCCTGCCATCAAACGAAGATAGGCGATACGCTTCTTGATACTCTTAGATATAGGCTTCACTTAATATGTCGTTAAATAGCTAATAATATTACACCCGATATGACTATCACCGTATTTGCCAGCAATAACCTAGTGATACTAAAAACAACCAGAGGTTATTAACTGTTTAAGTGGCAATACTATAACGAATATTTAGTTATTTGTAAACTATTGACAAGATGATGATTTTTGAGTGATTGGAGTTACGATCACTAATTCAACTTCTGAGCGATGGATTTACATCCGTCAATTTAAATAAGAATGAAGAATGAAGATTTAAGAATAAAGGAAGCGCTTTGCGGATCAATAATTCTTAATTCTTAATTTTAAATAAAGTATAGAATAGTGTATACTTTATTAGTTAAAAGTTGTAAGATTATAGTTGTAAGCAGCATCTACACCACCTGTTGCGCTACTTACAACTTTCGACTTAAATCTACCAACTAAATGGATATTCGCATCTCCATCTCCGAGGCTGCCCGTTTATTCGGCGTTTCGACCAAAACCATTCGTCAAGCTATTTATAATGACGAAATTCGTTATATTACTGTCCGCGGACGTTATAAGCTGAACTTCAAAAGCGTCCTAGCTTGGAGCCAACGAAGTACTAGACGTCGCAACCAGCTAACTACCGGTGGTATTGGTCAGTTCGTAAACTCTTGGAAGATTACTAATGTCAAATACAGCCCAATCATCCCTCCTGAAATGACAAAAGACCTTCCTCAAGAAGATCTAATAACTGACGAGTCAGATATTACTGACTAACTTAAAGTTGGAAGGATAACTCTTGCTCCTGACCTTGACGCTCTATTTTCATAGTCACTACTTCACCGGTTTTTTTTGCCACCAACAACTCCATCAAACTAGCTTCCATATTAATAGGTTCTCCGCCGATAGCTAAGATAATATCACCTGAACGTAAGCCACTTTTTTGTGCTATCGATCCTGGGGTCACAGCTGAGCGTTGTGCGCTGTAGACTAAGACACCGATAGATGGTTTATCATTACTCTGAGCTTCTGGTAAACGATAGAGGTCTAGGTAGTTAAATCCTAAAGAGACATAAGTGGCACGAGTAAGGAGTTTATCCACAGCTGTTTGTACAAATCTAGACTTCATTACCTTGCCTGGGGCATAGCCTACGCCGGCTACAGAACCATCTGGAGTAAAAACAACATCAGAGGTCAAAGAATTATCACTCACGGTAACCCAACTATCCATTGCGTCTGTGCTGTGAACTTGGCTATTTTTAGTACTACTATCAATCTGATTGCTACTCGTCACAAGGGTACGATTAAACAGCGAAATACCCCCGACATTCATCCGTTGATAGACCAAAGTAGAGCCCGTCCCTACCTGATCTGCTTTTACGAATTGGATAGGGTGGAGATTTGTCGCTTGAATTTTAATAAAAACCAACCCAGTGAAAGTATCAGTATAGCGATCAATCACAGAGTAAGCCTTTTGATTCATTATTACCTCAGCAGGAGAACTAATCACAACTCCAGGTGCTACCATCAGCCAACCATCAGAAGTCACCGGCACAGCTGAACCGAGGTATTCTTTATCTGAGCGCCACTGAGATAAGGCGCCATTATCAGTAGCGCTTCCTTGGTAAACAGCGAAAACCTGTGTGCTAATAGCAGCCACAGCAGCGGCTAATGATTGCTCCGTTTTGATAGTAACCGTGTTATTACCACTGACCGATCCATTAATATAAGTATCTACTGGATACCAAGCTTTCAATAGACTAAATCCAGCAGCTCCAGTGGCTAAACCAACCAAAGCACTAACAATAGTCACACTAACCATTGATGGTGGTCGCGAACTAGTAGGACGAATAAAGTGTTGTATTTGTGGGGTCATAGTTAGCTCAGTAAGATGAGGACTGTACCAATAATCAGGATAAAAATCAAGTTAGTGAAGAACAGTTTTTTACGACTGGTCATATCTTGACCGAGTTGCGTCAGACGTTTCAAAAATAAAAACCATAAAGTCACTAAAGCCGATTGAACATAAATATGCAGTGGCAGTAAGGTAATAACCATAAACAACTCTAAAGATGTCAGTGTTAAGGTAAAAACTGTTAGTATAATCGAGCCCTTACGTAAACCGTGAAAAGAAAACAGCTGGTAAGCCAAAAGGCCAATGACAACAATAACTAATAGTACAGCTTGCCAATAAGGGATATGAATGGCGATGAGGGTAAAGTTCAAAACATTGAGAATCTGCCACAGGGTAATTAAATGAACTGCTTGCGTAATCTCTAGAAATTGCTTACCGACAAACTCACGATCATTAGTAAAATAATAAGCTATGGCGTAGAGAATACCGAGCCAGAGCAGACCAGCAATAACAATAAACCATGACCGAGCGACATTATTCTCGATGATAGTAAACTGCCAAACAGAACTATTCAAATATAAAATAAAAGCAATCCAAGTCGGCAACAGAGACTTAAAGTGTTTGCGACTCATTAGACGAAAACCGCCCAGAGCCACTAGAGTAAGAATCATCAAAATCCATGGTAACCAAAAAGGCTGAAAAAACAGCAGGATCATACCTGCTACCAAGAGAACCGCAGAGCTATAATAAGCGATCCAACGAAACATAAAGTTAACTAGCTAGATTACCTTTGGTAATGAGACTATCAATTGTAGCTTGAGACCATGGTTGGTGACTAGCAAAGATCTGCAGTTTATTTTTGACGCTGGTTTTGGTAGCTGTTGTCAGATTATCGGCCTGCCACAGATCCAAAGCTGTAAACAGTAACAAATGATCGTATTTAACCTTAGAACTAACCTTCAGGTCCTGCAACGAAGCTAATGAAGTAGCTAATTGCTGGTTCCAAGAGTCCTGTGAGGCCGTCTCTAGGCTGGTTAAGAGGCTAGAAACTTGCCGTTGATAGTCTTCATCAGCTAAAAAAGTCGGTTGATCTTGGACAGCCGTATTCTTCGGTGATAATGGTCTCGGCCAAACTAGCCAACTAACAAGAGCAATAGCACCGATTACTACGATCAAATAAATGATAATCTTTGTCTGACGATTCATACTACTTCTGTTTAGCAGGATGATACATCCAACCAGTTAAGAGACCAAAAGCCAAACTAGTGACCAAACTAGTAGTCAGCCATGAAAGGATCAAATCCATCGGTAAGGCCAAATTCGCTATTACCATCAACATAGATGGTAACCAACCAATAACCCAAATCCAGAAGCCATATTGCAGGCCTTTTTGGGCTCCGCGACCAGGAATAGCCGGATAAAAAGTAGCGTAACCGAAGACAAATATCAGCGTAGTGACCAAATAGCTACAAAGTTTCCAAAACGGCGGAATATTAAAAAAATCTTGGGTAGAGAGGTTAGCCGTCAAAGGAGAACTATTCAATCCCAAAATCACGTTCGAGAGATACAACATGATGCCAAGCACCAAACTGATCTGAATCAAACGAAGTTGCGCTGAGTGGTTCATTGAAGTAGTAATTAGTAATTAGAAATCAGTAACTAGAGATTAATATAAATTACTAATTACTAGTTACTATTTACTGATTAATAATATTATACCACAAACCTAACCCTTAAGTAACTGATCGGCCTGCAATTCTTGCCAGTCTTGAAGAGATTCAACCCAGAGCCAAACTTCTAAATGTGAGGCAACCTCCGTATCTGAATATTTATAGTCGGTGGTTGTTTCGCCACCAGCACGATGTGAGTACAAAGTCTTTTTGTCTAAAACTTTAGGCTGAGTAACAAAACAAGCACGTAATAAACCTTGCGCCGATTGAAATTCTAAACATTCAGCCTGACCAGGGTCGAGCGCTTCAGTATAGCTATCTGAGATAGTATATTGGCTTGCAATTAACTTTTTTATTTCCTGCCAGCGGTCATGCGTCATAAAATATTTAGTATGTAGATTGGTAGCTTAGTAGTTTTTTAGCCAGCGCCAAAAGTTCTCTTGCGTCTAGAAAAATCTTCTAATGCTAATCTTAAATCTTCGGGTGTAAAATCCGGCCAGTACTTGTCGCTGAAATATAACTCACTATAAACACCTTGCCATGGCATGAAGCCAGACAATCTCCGCTCCCCTGCTGTGCGAATAATTAAATCAACATCAGGCAACTGATGATATAAATGACTTGATAAATCTTCTGCTGAAACGGTAGTCTTGCCTTCCTTAATCAAGTTATTCACAGCGTCAACTAATTCTTTGCGGCCACCATAGTTCAAACAAATATTAATCACTCCCCTACTATTACCTGCTGTCAGGGTTTCTGCCTGCTCAATAGCTTCTCGAAGTTTGTCGCTCAACTCAGCTCGTGAACCGCTAATAATTAATTTGATATTTTTCTCGTGCAAACCTTTGGCTTCTTGCCCTAAATAATGCACAAAAAGATCCATGAGATAAGAAACTTCCTCCGCTGCTCTGTTCCAATTCTCTGTCGAGAAGCCCCAAGCGGAGAAAACTTTCACCCCAGCGTCAAAAGCAGCCTCGGCAATAGGCTGGAAAGCTTTGAACCCTTGTTCGTGTCCTTTGAGACTCGGCAAACCCTTGGCTTTGGCCCAACGACGATTGCCGTCTGGGATAATTCCTATATGTTGTGGGACAGTAATTAATTCGGACATAGTTAGTTGATATTAGCAAGTATAGGGCTAAAAATCAATATTTTATGCCAATTAACAAAAGCGACCAATAAACATGATATTCCGTAGTAAGACAAATATTGACATAATAATGATTATGTGGTAATAAAAAGACCTCAAAAGGAAGCTCTTTTTGAGGTTACAGATCTTTGACAATTTGTCAGGAAAGGAGGAATCATGTGCCTCACACAGTAACACCCGAAGTATTTCGGGGACATCTGAGGGAATGCGCTGAACACCTAGGGATGTGCTTAAAAGCACACACACCTATGCACAGCAAGAGATCCGCGAACGCTCGGATACCGATTGCACTCTTCTGTGAAACAACCCCAAGATCGGTGAAGCGTTGGCTTGATCTAGTTGTTTCCCCTGTGGGTGAAATTGGACTCAGGTTCATGTGCTATCTGGACATGATCGGCTATCGAGTGATTGAACTCGAGAGGATGAAAGGAGTTCGGAAAAGTTTTGCCGAGCTCATCGGTTTCAAAGTCCTCACGAACGAGCAAGCTGCTCAGCTACTCAATTACTCGAAAGTCAGCACCATGTGGGAAGTACTACGTGGCGCTCACGGCATGGGCCCAGAAAAAGAACAAGCCATGTGGGACATCTGGAAAACCAGAAGGGAGGAACTCGAGGAGAATAAAGCAAAATTCCGCATCAAGTTTGCGATCAAATTTCCACTGACGCTGGATAGTGTCAGAACAAAGAAGACCAGGGTTCTACGCGAGCGTACACCTGCCGGAAGAGATGTCAGAGCGACGATGTTGGTGGCAGAAGCCTTACTCGCACTCCTTAGCGACGACTTAGTAGAAGGTCTGTCACCTGAGGAGATTGCTGAACTACGGCAATCTGCCAACTTATTGCAGCGTCTCTCAACCAAACTGATGATTCTTTCTCTGCAGCTAATCCCTGTTCAATCTCCAGCAGGAGAAAAGGATCAGCCATGACGGACACGACGAGATACCGAGCACTGGTCGAGAAGATCATTGTCAACGGTAAACACGGTCCGTATTGTGTCGCGCGTTCCACGGACATCGGTCCTATCACCTTCCAGCTGACCGAATCAGTCTGGAATGAACAGATTTGGCCTGAACACGGAACGTACGTCATGCTCTCAGGTCTGATGAAGAAAAAAGCTGGTTGGCGAGCGTCGTCGGCCAGATTCGAAATACCGTCTGACAGTAGCGGTATTCAGCAACCAGAAATCAGCAAGGAGTAATGAGCAATGAGAAAGAAAACGGGAAAGGTTCTGATCAAGGACCTGGTGGTCAACCTGTTCGTTCGCAGAGCTCTGGATCAGGATCATGCCATCTATCTGGCTGAGCTGATCGAAGGTGGAATCACCCTGCCGCCGATTGAGGTCACTGCCGATCTGGCAGTCGTCGATGGTCGACACAGGATTGAGGCCTACGAGCTGAACGGCATCAAGGAAATCGACGTCATCTACGTCGATCTCGAGAACGAAACCGATCTGATCGCGGCCGGCTACCGAGCCAATCTCGGAGGCCCACTGCCCCCGAGCCGTGAGGACACAGAACACACGATCATGCTTTTGTTGGATCGTGGCGCCACCAAGAAGAGCATCGGGGAATTGCTGGCGCTCCCCGCTGGCATGGCACGCAAGTATATCGCCGAGGTTCAGTCCAAGACTGCCCGCGCCAAGCTACTGAAGGCGGCCGCGGCTGTCACTGACGGCGGTCTGACCGTGGCCAAATCGGCCGAGCAGTACGGCGTCGATCTGGAAAAGCTGAAGCAGACGCTGTCCGGCACCCGTCGCAAGCAGAAGACTGGGATCGGCGACCTGCGACGCATCATCTCCATGCGCCACCGCTCCACGAGCACCAAAGACTCCGTGATGGTACGGAGTCTGATGGACAAGCTCGAAGACGGCGACGTGACGGAACGCCAGGTGAGCGAGATCTTCGATCATCTGGAACAGCTCCTCGATCGCAGCAGTCGGAGACTGTCTGACTGGCGCAAGCGGTTGAACGCCACAACCGGCAAGCTGAAGAAGTCAGCCTAGCCTACCCTCGGGTCGGAGCACACACACCAGTGTGTTGCTCCGACCCGTTTTTTTTAAATTTATTTTTTCTTCATCTGCCGTTGGCAGTCTTCGATAATCAATCCAGCCACTCGCTCTTTTTCTTTACCTTCCCATTCGGCAATTTTCGCTTCTTGTTCGGCTATTTCTGTTTCTAACTGAGTAATTCTGGCTTGACGAGTAGCGTTTTCTGCCTTGCTTTGGGCCAAGACTTGGTCCACTAGACCCTTGCTTATCTGTTGCTGTTTCAAAATATCAATCTCTTCTTTGGTTAGACTAGCTGATGGCATCACAGCGTCAAAGGCGCTTTTGGCCAAACGTTGAGCCACTTTACTAGGTTCTCCTAAGCTTTCAACTGCTTCTAAGGCTGTCTTAGCGCCAGCCGACTCCGCTTTACCGAGATAGGTGGATTTATCAAAAGCTAAATCAGAGCTATTTGGAATAGTTGCTTGGAAAGTTTTACCAGCTGAAGCTAAACTTTGGACTGCACTGCCTGAACCAGCAATGAGATTGCTATATGATTTGCCAGCACTAGTACCGCTCTTGATAGTAGAATAGGTGACGTAGGACAAACGCCAAAAAGCTTTCAGTAAATTAGCTTGAATATTTTTGACCAAGGCTTGCTTGTATTCCAGCAAATCAGTTTGTAATTGCTCTTCAATCTGGAAATCTCGCTGAGTTTCATATTGCTCAACCATTTTCGCAATCATACTATCATAAGCAGCCGTTGCTTGTTGTGCTTCATAACTCCTATCGGTTACAGCAATAGCATTATCAATATCAGAATATTTTTTCCAATCATTATCGTAAGTTTCTTGAACTAAAGTGCAATCAGAGTTGAATAAACCCTCCGGTAAATCCTTCAGCAATTTAGGTACTTCATCCGATGGCTTGCAAGCTTTCTCCTCGGCGACTGCTGTGTAGTTTTCGTCACAATAATGGCACTTATTATCATTATAGTAGCCGTTTCCATCTTCACAATCAGCAATAAACTGCTTTCTCAACCCTTCATCAAGCCATTTCTCGTACTGTTGTTTGACATAGGCATCGGCCTCAGAACGTGACATGCCAATATCTTTGCAAAATTGTCCATGAAAGGCACACTTGCAATACTGATAGTTGATCTGAACTCCGCAGAATTCATCCTTAATTTTTGGCTGAGAAAAACTACTGGTGTGATTCTCGCCCACAGGGGTGCAACCAGCCAACAAAAAAGCAGCACCACAGGCGACGATGAGTAAACGTTGCATATATTTAGAAGGTTACTAATCTTACTTTAACTCTAGTCCAAATAAAAAAATAGGTAAAGTGCTAATTTATGGAGAAATAAACCCTCTACCCTTGATAAATAGCTCTAAATATTGTATTCTCGAATTCATGGCCTCATCGTCTAACGGTTAGGACACGACGTTCTCAACGTTGTAATCCGGGTTCGATTCCCGGTGGGGCCACCACGCTCAGTGTGGTGCAAAAGGACGCTCAGCGTCCCACCACCCTTCGTTCGAAGGACGAGCTTCGAGTGGCACAGCCATTAAGCTAACTAAATTTATAAATAAGCATCTTTTATCCAAACTCATATGTATGACTCAAAAAGTCTACCTTTAAGTAAAAAAAAGATTATAAAAAAATCACTACCATCCTCGATTGGATATTTTTTTATCTCTTTGTTTATCGGTGGCGGAGTTGTTCTCGTAAGTTTAGCTGATACTGGAAACAACCTGAGCGCTTTTCTCAATGGTCTGTTAGCGCTATTAATATTCGATCTAATTTTTATTGGACTTACTGTCTTATATCAATACCTCTATTTTAAATTCTATTATTACGACTTTCAGGTAGACACAGCAGAGATAAAAAAGGGGGTCATCTCAATGGCTACAGGACATGTTCGCTATAGCAAAATTCAAAATATTTTTGTCGACCAAGATTTACTTGATAGAATATTCGGCCTCTATGATGTCCATTATGAAACAGCAGGTGAACACTCAGGATTTTACTCTCATGTTGACGGTTTAAATAAGGATAATTCTGATAAACTTGTCGCTTTCTTGAAGGAGCGTGTGCTACAAAAAGAAACTCAACCTCCAGCTGTACCTACTAGCACAACATCAACTGACGCTGAAAAAACAACGGCTTTACCACTAGAAAATGGTCTAGCTATGATAAACCGAAGCGCCATGCCGTTGGAGAAGCGCATTGTGCCAGTGATGATATGGACTAGGAGTACAGGAATGATTGTTGCGCTACTCTATTTGACTTTTGCCGTACTTTTTAATGAAGACGGTGAGCCTGTCATGTCTGAAAGTTTAACTTTCCTTTTCGCAGTAGGTGTCCCTTTACTGTCAATAATTGGTAACTATATCTATGCAAAAATATGGTATAAAAATTATAATTTTTCTTTTGACCAAAAGCAGGGTCTAATCGAAGAAAAAGTTATTTCCTCCAACCAGAAATATATCTACTATAATCGCATTCAAAATATTAACGTTACCCAGAGTGTGCTGGATCGTTTCTTTAAATTATATCGAGTAACAATCGAGACGGCCTCTGAAGGTACAAAAAAAAGTATACTAGCAATCATTGGCTTAAATAAAGAGAATGCTGATAAATTAAAAGATTTTCTTATTAATCGCTCTAGTAGCCATCAAGCTTTATAATAACCATGCCCGAACCAACCCCAAAAACCGACGCCGAGTGGCGAGCTGAGCTGACTCCCGAACAATACGAAATCATGCGCAGCAAAGGCACCGAAGCTCCTTTTGCCAATAAATATTGGGATAATCATGAAGCTGGGATGTATCACTGTGCTGCTTGCGGTACTGAACTCTTCTCTTCGGAAACAAAGTTTGACTCAGGCACTGGCTGGCCGAGCTTCACCGAACCAGCAAACCTTGAGCACGTTGAATTACATACTGATAGTTCTATGGGAATGGAACGGACAGAAGTGACCTGCAAAAACTGCGGCTCCCACCTCGGTCATGTTTTTGACGATGGGTCACAGGATAAAGGTGGGCAACGATACTGTATTAATTCGGCCTGTCTTCGATTAGAACCTAGGGAAAATCCGAAACACGAAATTCGAAACTCAAAATAAATTCTAAATTTCAAACTCAAAAAAACAACCAGCATCAAGCTCGGTTGTTTGTTTGTAATTTTGAGTTTATAATTTATTGTTTCCTTCGGATTTCGAGTTTAGAATTTAGGATTTGTTTATTTATAACACCTCCCAAAACCCCACCTGCTCATTCTGTCGTAACAACTTGAACTGATCTGGATGCTGAAAGATATAGTCTAACTCTGGAGACGGATATTTTGTTACTAAATAATCTACTTTATCCTCTTTCAAATCCAGCCACCAGCTAGCACTAGCTTTCAGAGGAACAAATACCACTCTGTTGGTTAACTCACCATTCCACAAAGGAAATAGTAGTTGCCAACGCTGATCATAACTGACTGTTGTCTTAGCAGCTGTGACTAAAGATATATCTATCAGCTCAGGGAACAGTTGTTCTTGCTGATACACAGCAAAAGCATTCCTACTCTGCCAGACTGATAATATGATAATAACAACAGAAAAAGCGACTAAAAGTTTTTTCCATCTGCCCTGACTGTAATCAATCAGCCAACCCAAAGCTAAACTACCGACTGCCATGGTCGCTAGGACATAGCGTAACCACCAATTAGCGGGAGTCAAAAAGAATAATCCGAGCAGAAATATCACAGAGAGAATCCAAGTCTGACTTGGTTTTTTTCTTCGCCACAAGACTAACATAAATAGCAAAACTGGGATTAATAAAAATAATCCGACCACTCCCCAACCTCCTGGATTCATCTGATAGGAATTAACTTCATTCCAAGCTCCAAGATTGGTAATTATTCTTTGCCAATACGATTGAGATTGGAGGATTACTGCTTGTGATTTGTTGAGTAATTCAGATAACTCCAAACCAGTGAAAATCTGCCATTGTCCCCAGCGTAAACCCAGAGGATACAGCGGCGAACCAAAGACAACCCATTGTCGGATGTACCACGGTAAAGTGAATAAAACCATAACAAATGCACCAATGTAATAATCCTGCTTTGGTAGTGTTAATTCTTTTCTTCGTGCCAGCAAAATGCCAAGAGCTAAAACAACCCACGGTATGCCGGTGATTTTACTTCCTGCTAATAACACAGCCGTTAGGCCCCAAATTATCATTGTCTGTCGTCTACGCGCTGTCAGAGACCAATAGAGCAAGGTTAGGACCAGTGCTGCTAAGCTCAGATCAATGTAATTCGTACGTGCCTGCCAGAGATTTAGCGGTACAATAATGTAACTAACGACAGCAAACCAGGAAGCTAATCTAGATAATTTCAAATGTCGACTAATATTCCAGAGAGCAAGTCCAGCTAGAGTTACAAACCAAATATTACTCGCATCAACAAAACGGCTAGAGCCAAGACCAGCCAAATGCCACAACTGCCAACTCTCAATTAACTTGGGATAGACAGTGATCCAGGGTATTGAGCTGGAAAAAAAATAAATACCATGTTCTTGCAGGGCTAAAGCAGACCACGGTAAATGATAGTTCAAAGCGTCAAAAGAAATTTCATCTGACCGATCAATTAACCACAACCATGAGCTGAAGATAATAAAAAATGGCAAAAAAATAAAAAAAGTTCTCCAGCGAAACCACTGCTGGTATGTCCTCCAGCGTATTTTGCCAAAAATAAATAAACTGCTGATTATCAGCAGTTGCCACGGTACCAGCCAAGATATATAGAGAACTTGCAGATTGCCCAAAAGTTGTACTCCAACAATGGTGCCAACAATAGTCAACAACAACGCTGCTAACCACTGCTCCCGCACAAGTAACTTAGTTTGAGACGAAAGAAAACCAACCCAAGCCAAAACGATACCTCCTGTCAAGACATAGAACCCGATTATACGAATGAAATCAACCATGTGTTGTCAGAGTATAATCAAACCTTAGCCTAATAATAGTTCTCCTGCACGACTCTGATCAGCCATCAGAGCTCTCACAACAACTTCCATGTGCGCTCCACGAGATCCTTTGACTAAAATTGTACTCCCTTGCTGTAAGTGAGTCTCGAGCCACTGGATAATTTCAGCAGTAGTTTTGAAGGTAAAAACACGTGAAGCTTCCATACCTGCTTTGACTGCAGCAGTGGAAATATTCTGAGCTAAAGCGCCTGTAGTAATAAGATAATCAATCTTTGACTGCTCAGCTGCATAACCCACCTCTTCATGTCCAGCTTGCATATAATCTCCCAGCTCTAACATATCTCCCAGAATAGCGTAAGTCTTATTCTGTCTCAATGCTCCCAACTCAGCTAAGGTCACCAGAGCCGCCTTCATTGACTGTGGAGCAGCATTATAGGTGTCATCAATAATGAGTGTCTGATTTCTACCTGTTATCAAACGCATCCGACCGATTGTTGGTTGCCATTTCTGTAGTCTTTCGCTAATAGTCAATAAATTAACGTTACGGTTTACTGCTACTGCCACGGCGGCCAAAATAGCAGTTAATTGATGGCGACCAATTAATTCCGGGATGAACATTGGTACAGTTGAACCTTTATACTGAATCTTGAAAGTTAAACCGTAAACTCCGTCTCGCTCTGCCAGATGAACATCTTGAGCACTAACATCAGCATGCTCATTACAACCGTAGGTCATTAGACGAGCTGGAGTCTTACCCATTACCGTCGCTGCTACTGGATCGTCAGTGGAAACTAGTGCTAAACCATCTGCTCGCAAAGAAGAAATAATAGTAGTTTTTTCCTTCACAATATTTTCCAAAGAACCAAATTTCTCTAAATGCGAGGCGCCAATACCTGTCAAGATGCCAATATGAGGCTCGGTCATATTTGTGAGATAAGCAATATCACCAACTCTATCAGCTCCCATTTCTAAAATAAGTATTTTGGGATATGGTTTTTCTGAACTCAATAAACTCAACCCCCTGCCAATAGCTTGCAGCCAACTAATGGGGTTTCTTCCCGGTGCCTCCAGACCCAAAACGGTCAATGGCACTCCAAGTTCATTATTATAATTTTTGGCAGTCTTACGCACACTACCGTTGGAGGCTAGGACAGTATAAATCGCGTCTTTGGTGGAGGTTTTACCCACACTGCCAGTAATAGCGATTACCAACGGTCGATATTTTCTAATCACCGCATGAGCTAGCCAGCCTAATGTTTGGACTCCAATATTCATGGTTATATTCTACACTAATTCTATATAATTGATTAATTGAATAATAGATTCATTGAAATGCAACTCTGGTCAAATCAATACTCGGCAATAAACAATTAATCAATTAATCTATGGGTCAATTAGCTGATTTAGCGGGAAGGTGCTATTTGATAGTACTTCATCAAAAAACTAGCAATTTCACCAAAGAGCGGAGCAGCACTACTTTCAGCCCAACCCGCCCCCGAGGGGTTGGTC
>CAZASM010000017.1:0-22448 GCA_964487895.1 uncultured Gammaproteobacteria bacterium | reverse complement strand
TTGGAAAAATAAAGAAATTATAGAATATTTACAACCTCTTTTCAAGATTTATCTCAATAAAATAGTTATCATTAAATCAGTCTGTGGATAAACTTACTCTCTCCTCTCAAGTCCTACTCCCTTACTCCTCGCTTCTTTCTACTTTCTACTATTTAAGTGCTAACCTAAGCCACTTGCATTAATCATTAGCTATGCTATTATAGATATGAAAGCAATGCGCTTCGTCCTTTCTCAAGACTGTAATCAGTCACCAATCGAGCTCAGCTCGACCAAACATCTCCAGCCTAGCTGGAAACCAAACACGCCGACAACCTTTGTCAAAGAACACCCCAACCACCACCCACTCCCTTCCTCCTCCATCTTTCCAAAGAAAACCGTTCGCGTGTTTTCTCTTTGTTTAAATTTTAGCCCCGGAGGCTTTTTTTATTTAAAAATATTGCTATACTAGGCCTATATGAAAATCTATTTTGCCGGATCTATTACTGGCGGTCGTGCCGACTCTGGTCTTTATCAGGAGATCATCACACTCCTGAAAGACAGAGCTACTATCTTAACTGAACATATAGGCTCTTCGACGCTAAGCTCTTATGGTGAGACAAATCTCAGTCCTCAAGCCATCTATGAACGAGATTGTGGCTGGATCAGAGAATCTGACATCATAGTGGCTGAAGTAACACAAACAAGTTTGGGCGTGGGCTACGAGCTTGGTCTAGCCGAAGCTCTCGATAAAAAAATAATCTGCCTCTACCGTCCAGATCCAAGTCGTAGACTATCCGCTATGCTGACTGGTAATAAAAATTTTATAATTATTGAATATCAAACTGTTGAAGAGTTGCGACCGAAGTTGCTAGCAGCACTATAATCTAAGCGGGCGTAATTCAGTGGTAGAATGTTTGCTTCCCAAGCAAAATGTCGTCCCGCCAGAGGCGGGATCGCCCAAAACAAGCGGGATTAGTACAATGGTAGTACACTGGCTTCCCAAGCCAGGGACGCGGGTCCGATTCCCGTATCCCGCTCCACGACGCTCAGGAACGCTCAGCGTTCTCAGCGTTCCTACACACAGCAGCCATGTTAAAGATTATCCACTTGCACAAAAAAATAATAGTTTTATAATTATAAGGTAATTTGTACACCAGTTTCCTCCCAGCGCTCGGGAGGAGGTTCGGAACGGCGGGTTCATGGAATTCGGCGCACACTGGCTAACAGCAACACAATCTCTCCTTCCGGCGCATACGCCGCTCAACTCCACCCAAGGGGTCGCCCAACATCGGCGACCCCTGTACATTTTCATTCACTGATTAGTAAATATGTGTTACAAATAAGGTATGAAACGTTTCATACTTTTTATTTTAACTTTAACTATAGCTTTTCCACTCAATGTCAGTGCTGCTGACCTCAGTGGGCAGATTCTCTTGCAGGTTGCTAAGCATGGCGAAGCTTGGTATGTCGGCCCTGTCACTGGCCAGCGCTATTATCTCAAAGATGGTGACACGGCCTATCAGATGCTCCGTGAATTTGGGTTAGGAATTAAAAACGCTGATCTAGCGAAAATTCCTGTTGGTTTGGAAGAACGCTTCAAAAGTGGCACTGATACTGATGGCGATGGCTTGTCTGATCAGTTAGAAACTGGTCTTGGGACAAATTATAAAAAAAAGGATACTGACATTGACGGCGCTGATGATAAAACTGAAATACTTGCTAACACCAATCCTTATGGCGCTGGTGACCGCGAAATTGATCAGGAGTTGGTACAGAAATTAAATGGTCGGATTCTGTTGCAAGTAGAAAAAAACGGTGAAGCTTGGTATCTACATCCTTCTGGCAAACGCTACTATCTAGCTGATGGCGAAGCAGCCTATCAAATCATGCGCTATATCAGTCTGGGAATTTCCAATAAAGATTTGGCGAAAATTCCTATGGGAAAATTTCAAGATTTTCCTGCACCTCTAAACAATGACTCTAGCTATAAAATACAGACTGTAGCCACTCCCCAAGGAACTTTCAACGTCGCTGTCTTGAAAGTAAATTGGCAAGATCCAAAATTAGACATCATGACAGTCACAGCCAATACCACAGACTGTGATGGTAACTGCCCAATCCAAAGTGTCGGTGATTTCGCTCTGACCAATGATGCCTTCGCTGCTATCAATGGTAGTTATTTTTGTCCTGCTGATTACACTAATTGTCAAAAAGAAAAAAATTATTACTACTATCCAGTTTATCGTTCAACCGATGGCGTGATGATTAATAGTGACCAGATTAACTATCCGACCACTGGTGCCATGTTAGTTTTCGGCGCTGATAATCATCCTTACTTTTTCACCAGCACAGCCCAATTTCGCAGCATCGCTGACTTTGAAGCAACTTATCAAACAAAAATTAAAGCTGCTATTGCTAATGATCCAGTCCTCATACAAGAAGGCACCTCAGCTCTCGGTAGCATTGCCACACTTGATGCCAAACAGTTGAAACGCTATAGTCGGGCAGCGATCGGTGTCAAAGGCAACGAAATCTATCTAGTTATCGCTTACTCTGCTACTGTGCCTCAGTTAGTCGACATCTTATTAGCCTTAGGACTAGAAAACGCTTTAAACTTAGATGCTGGCGGTTCAACTGCTGTCTACTATGATGGCCGATACCGAATGGGCCCAGGGCGTGATGTGCCAAATGCTATTCTCTTTCGACAAATACCGTCTTAGTCGTATTTCTGCTATACTTAATGCATATGAAATTACCTTTTAGTTACCAAAAAATAGCTTCAGCGGCTTTATTAATTCCTCTAGTGGGGACAGGCACTATTCATACCGCTTCCTTGGCTGATCAGCTGACTGGTAAAATTTTACTCCAAGTAGAATCTCATGGTGAGGCGTGGTATGTCCGTCCGTCAGACAAGAAGCGCTATTACTTACCGGATGGTGATACTGCTTACACTGGATTACGTACCTTTGGCCTTGGTATTACCAATAATAACTTGGCAAAAATTCCTATTGGCATCGAATCACGCTTCAAAGATATAGATACTGACGCTGATGGCCTAGCAGATCAACTAGAAGATGCCATCGGCACCAAACGTGATAATCCTGATACCGATGGTGACGGATATAAAGACGGTGAGGAAATTCTAAATAGCTACAGTCCGCTCGGACCAAGTAAATTAAGCTATGATACTAACTTTGCTAAACAACAGAGTGGTAAAATTTTATTGCAGACAGAGGGTCACGGTGAAGCATGGTATGTTAATCCAGCTAATAATAAACGTTACTATCTAAAAAATGGCGATGCGGCTTATCAAATCATGCGCTACCTCAGTCTCGGTATTACAAATATTGATTTGAATAAAATACCAATGGGCCCAGCGCTTGTCGCTGCCAAGCCACAACCTATTGGCGACGCCTATCTCAACTACGCTTTAGCTATTTGTTATGGAAAAAATAATCCTACTGCCAGTGACTACTTCCCGGTTGGCATCTTGCGTGATGATTATCTGACAGCACTGAGCGATACTGACAATGATTGCTCTACTTTTAGTAACTCGCAGATTGCTGCTGGTAGTCAGCTACTGACAACCGACACTGATAAAGATGGTTTGAATAGTTTATTAGAATCCATCTATGGTACATCGGATCAAAAAGCTGATACTGATGGTAATGGCACAACTGATCTCCAAGAAGCTCAACTGAACGACCAAGTCTACGCTTGGGACTCCGTCGCTGACCAAATTAAATACCAATCATTAGTCCAGACCGGCACCTGGTCTCCAGCAACACTCGCTAATCGTCTAGATGGCTTCTCTATGACTGATACGCTCCTGACTAAATTAGGAGCTCCGGTGACAGTAAAACAACAAGCAAGTGCTGCCTGTCTCAATAGCCGTAGTGTCTCTGGCTACCTCCGCTTCGAGGGTGAGGCGTTATGCGCCACTGGCTATTTCCTCCAAGCAGATGGTAAAAAATCTAGTCAAAAAATTGATAGCGACGAAAAACTCAAAACTTCTTTTGCTCCAGTCGCTAATCCAGCTGAAGCCATATCCTTTGTCTCAGCTATCACACCAGGGTTGAAAGTTAATAGTCAAGATGTGCCAGTAGCTGAGGTGATAACGATGGAAGACGGTTTCTTGGTACGAGTGACAAAAAATCAAACACTCGGAGTAAATCACCCCGAGCAAAAAATAATTTATTTAGTGAAAACTGATGGCAGTATTACAAGTCTAGCCTACGAACGTTAGTCGCGGTCGTACACGTTGCCGAAAAATAGCTTTATTAGTTGGAGTCTGTGCCTTACGCAGACTCTTTTTTTGTTCTTCTGACAAATGTAAATATTCTTGACACTTAGCACTACAGGTACCTTCCCATTTAACAGCACAGTCTGGGCACTGGATAAATAACAAGTTACACATCTCATTCAGACAATTTGTCTGGTGATCAGAAGATGCTCCACACTGATGGCAATGACTGACAATATCCTCAGTAACCCTCTCTCCTAAACGTTCATCAAAAACAAAGTTTTTACCTTTGAACTTAGATTCTAAACCTAATTTTTTCGCTTGTTCGGCGTAATAAATAATTCCGCCATAAATCTGATTCACATCCTGGAATCCTTGTGCTTTGAGATAACTACTAGCCTTCTCACAGCGAATACCGCCAGTGCAATAAAGAATAATTTTTTTATCTTCTTTACCCTGTAATAATTTAGCAGCTTCTGGTAGTGCTTCTTTAAAAGTATCGACATCAGGTTGGATAGCGCCTTGGAAATGACCTACCTCACTTTCATAATGATTCCGCATATCTACGACTACAGTCTCAGGTTGCTCTAAGGCCGCGTTGACTTCAGATGCAGTCAAATGATTACCCACATCACTGACGTTATAGCTGCCAGCTGATAGACCATCAGCCACAATCTGTCGCTTGACCTTGATAGTTAATTTATAAAAAGAAAAACCTTGCTCCAAACCTACTTTGAAAGGCATATCACGAAACTCAGTATACCCATCCAGATATTGTTTAAATTCCTCTAGCTTCGGTTCAGGTACGTTGATCTGCGCATTGATGCCCTCATGAGCTAAATAGACACGGCCCAAGACACCCAAGCTGGACCATAAGGCAAACAAAGCATCTCTAAGCTCTTGAGGGTTTTTGATTGGGACGTAACGATAAAAAGACAAGGTTACCCGCTGAAAGGTTTCTTGTTTGAGCAGTTTCATAGCCTGCTCTCTATTTAGTTTGTTGCGTAACTCTACTTTGTTCATAACTACTGCTTAAAATAGAGAATTTTCGCCGAAAAGTAAAGCAGAACGATAAATTTGTGCTTTTTATATTTTACTTTACCCCTTGACATCAGGCATTGACATAATATCTAAAATATGATATTGTATTCGATCAATTCCAATTATATGGAATTGTATTTATTTACTAAACCCTTATGACAAACCTTATTTCAGTAATAAGTCGCTATATCAAGGCTAAAAGTAAATATTGGCTAATTTTAGCCACTTTTATACCTGTTTTAATGCCACATACAGTAGCTGCACAGGTAGCTGAGTCAACGTTAACACATCAGTCTACTATCCCGATAATCTCCAGCGAAATCTGGCCTGATTATGACCAAATGTTCGCTACTGACAAAGCAGTACGTACAAAAGTGGTCACTGTCACTGCTTATACCAGTGAAGTAGCTCAAACTGACGACTCCCCTTTCATCACTGCTTGGGGTACGCATGTCCGTGATGGTATTATCGCTACTAACGATCTACCTCGTGGTACTCGTGTCCGCTTCCCGGATATCTATGGTAGTAAAGTTTTCACGGTCGAAGATCGTATGAACAAGCGATACACTGGTACAGGTAGATGTGATATTTGGATGACTGATAAAAAGGCTGCTATCAAGTTCGGTGCCCGCAGACTGACTATGGAGGTTTTGCCGAAGGTTACAACCTTAGCAGAGAACAAATAAAAGTAATTTAAAAAATACCGCCTACCGGGCGGTCGCCCTGTGGGCGAAAGATTCGGAATATACGTCAGATTAAGTCATACTCAACGCTGAGTCAGTAGAACCAAGTCTCTAAATTAAAAAAACCGTCCTGAGCTTGTCGAAGGGCGGTTTTTTATTTTACTCCCAATTCTATTTTCAACTGCCTAAATAATTCTTTCATTTCCGGAAAGGATATATTCTCTGGCAATTGATCCAAAGGAAACCAACGGAACCCGGAAACATCAGAGTCAACTTTTAACTCCCCGCTGAAGCTGCCTAAATAGCAAATATTTAAAGCGGAGTTATGTATTCCGCCGTAATCATACCAAGAGTGAACAACAGATAGGATCTTTCTCGGTTGAAAGGTAATATGCAATTCTTCATTTAACTCACGACAAATAGCGGTTAGTGAATCTTCTCCCCAGCTGATAAACCCGCCTGGAATATCCCATGTACCCTTACCTGGATCAATCGCCCGTTCAACTAATAACAACTCCTGTTGTTCATTGAGGATCAATGCTCCTGTAGCTGCTTTAGGATTCTGATAAAAAACAAAACCACAGTTCTGACACTGCAACTGAAATTCCTCAAAAAACGAGGCATTAGTATATGCTACTCCACACCGCGGGCAAAATTTAAAAAATTCCTTAGGTGTCACTGATGTGCTCATCATTATTTTCTCTTACTTTTTAAATTCTCAGGCACAGGGCTAAACCGAATCTCCGGCCAAGCCCAAATCTCTTCTTCTGTTACATTATAATAATGTTGGTAGGCAACTTCTACGCTACCGTGTAAGGCTCGTGACCAATCTAACTGTAATTGTTCTGCTACCTGCTTCACAACTAATTCATCAGACCCTTCTACCTCACAGAACGTTGGTATCCAGGGCCAAGTATCTAATGATACTTCAACATCACCAAGCTTCCAGAGCTCCCGTTTTGTTTCTTGAACGTTACAAACAACCAAACCAATACTTAAGAGAAAATCTTTCGCTTGATTATAATCGTTGACAACTACTTCAACTTCTTTAGTGCCATGAAGTGAGCGATCGTTCAGCTGTTTGTAGGCTAAGGTAATCTTGTCACCTTCATTGCGTAAACGAATCCAGCCACCAATCTTTTCTAACCTCTTATCAGGATAATCAAAATTCTCGCGAACCATTAAACGTTCTGGATAAATTAAAACAGCTCCAATCTGCTGTAATTGTTCACGCAAGTGGGAGCTATCAATTTCGAGAAACTTGGCTTCGATTTCAGTTTTCATATTTTAATCCCGCTGAGCGGGATGGAGGCCTGAGGCGGATTCGAACCGCCGAATAGGGGTTTTGCAGACCCCTGCCTTACCACTTGGCTATCAGGCCAGATATCACTAGTAGAGCCCATCTAAAGTAACAGAATACTTAGATATTTTCAAGCTGGAAATATACCTTAAACCTGCTATTATTAGCCCATCATGGCCAAAGAACAAAAACTCGTTATCATCGACACCTACTCCCTCTTGCATCGGGCGTGGCATGCTATACCACCTTTGACTACTAAGGATGGTACGGTGGTCAATGCTGCCTATGGTTTTACTTCAATTTTATTGAAACTAATTAAGGATTTGAAGCCCGACTATCTTCTAGCCGCCTTTGATCTAGCTGCACCTACATTCCGTCATATTGAGTTCACTGAGTACAAAGCACAACGTGAAAAACAGCCAGACGCTCTTTACACGCAGGTAGCGCTGATAGAAGAAATCCTTGATGCTTTCCAAATCCCCCGATTATCTCAGGAGGGCTTTGAGGCTGATGATATTATCGGTAGTGTGGTACGTAAATCAGAAAAAAAACATCCAGAACTAAAAAATATAATTGTCACTGGAGATCTTGATAGTTTACAGTTGGTCACTGAGAGAACAAATGTCTATACCATGAAACGTGGTATCAGCGACACGATGATTTATGATATCACCGCTGTCAAAGAACGTTATGGTTTGGAACCACGACAGTTAATTGAAATGAAGGCTATCATGGGCGACACCTCTGATAATATTCCAGGTGTCAAAGGCATCGGTGAGAAAGGCGCGCAAAATCTCATCCAAGAATATAAATCTCTCGACGGAGTCTATAAACACATCGACGACGGTAAAATCAAAGAACGTTTACGTCAATTATTACTGGATCAAAAAGAACAGGCTCTTCAAAGTCGTATGCTAGTAACTATTATCACTGACGTACCGGTTAACATCGATCTAGCCCAAGCAGCTATTCATGAATTTGACCGTCAGCAAGTCTACAACATTTTCAGAAAATTAGAGTTCCACAGTTTGATCGATAAAATTCCTCAACCGTCATTGGCTATTCAGCCACCAGTTACCGTCACGCCGAAAGCTGAACCGTTGAAAAATGCTCAAACTAAAAAGCCGCTCTCTTCAGGTTACATGAAAACAGAGGTAGAAGCTGAAGAAGCAAAACCAATATCCAAAACTGGCACACACAAAGAAACCTACACGCTGATCAAAGGCGAAACAGCGATGAAGCAATTTGTTGCCAAGCTCGCCGAGCAAAAAATCTTTGCTTTGGATACAGAAACCACCGGTCTTGATCCCCAGACTGATAAACTACTTGGTGCCAGCTTCAGCTGGAAAGAAGCGGAAGGGTATTTCGTTAGCTTACGAAATGATAAAGACCGCACTTTATTCGTCAAACTATTTACGCCAGTTTTAACTGACCCAAAGATTGAGAAGGTTGGCCATAATATTAAATTCGACTATGAGATTTTGAAAACCTCTGGCGTTGAAGTTCGTGGTATCAGCTTCGACACGATGATTGCTGCTTTTTTATTAAAGCCTGACCGCGGTCTGAAGCTGGAAGAATTAGCCTTTAACTATTTTGGTCTACG
This sequence comes from uncultured Gammaproteobacteria bacterium, assembly GCA_964487895.1. GTDB lineage: Bacteria > Patescibacteriota > Patescibacteriia > UBA1558 > 2-01-FULL-52-15 > CAYYYA01. The sequence continues at coordinate 13,599 of CAZASM010000017.1, read as the reverse complement.
GATGCAACCGTTATCAGAGATTGCCTTCGGTGACAAAAAGAGTCTAGATATTGAAGCTGTCCCAGAGGATCAACTCAGCTGGTACGCTAGTGAAGATGCTGACTTTTCCTGGCGACTCTATCTAGCCCTGAAGAAAGAATTAACTGAAGCTAATCTGCAGAAATTAAATTCGACTATTGAAGCTCCTCTCCTCCCGGTTCTCGGAGATATGGAGCTGGCTGGTATCAATGTTGACGTCGCCTTCCTGAAAAAGATGGCCAAAGTTTTTGATAAAAATATTGCCAGTGTGACGAAAAAGATTCACAAGCTAGCAGGACGTGAATTTAATATCTCTTCTCCATTACAACTGAAGGAAATACTGTTTGATGATTTAAAGATTGACATCAAGGGCCTGAAGAAAACTAAGACCGGTATCTCTACCGCTGCTTCCGAGCTAGACAAGCTGGAAGGTCGTCATCCGATCATCCCATTCATCTCCGAGTACCGCGAGCTGACCAAACTGCAATCAACTTATATCACTGCTTTGCCTCGGATGGTGTCCAAAGTTGACCATCGTATTCATACTAGCTTCAATCAAACTATCGCTGCTACGGGACGCTTGTCTTCGATTAATCCAAATTTGCAAAATATCCCCATTCGTACCGAGATTGGCCGTGCTATCCGCCAAGCCTTCATCGCTGACAAAGGTTACACTCTAGTATCAGCTGACTATTCTCAAATTGAATTACGCTTAGCAGCTCATATTTCTGAAGATCCTGTTATGATCAAAAGTTTCCAAGCCGGTGAAGATATCCACGCTGCCACAGCTGCCAAGATAAATAAAATTCCTTTAGACAAAGTCACTAAAGATGAACGCCGCAAAGCCAAAGAAGTTAACTTCGGAGTTATCTACGGTCTTGGCTCGCTCGGCTTAGCTCAGCGAACCGGTATAACTCGCGACGAAGCTAAAGAATTTATTCTTAAATATTTTGACCTCTACAAAGGCGTGAAGAAATATATTGACGAGACCAAACTAGAAGTCCGCGACACCGGTTATGTCGAGACACTCTTTGGTCGACGACGCTTCTTACCAGAAATCAATTCATCAATGCCACAGTTAGTAGCTCAAGCCGAGCGCATGGCAGTCAACACACCGTTACAAGGATCGGCCGCTGATATTATCAAGCTAGCCATGATCCAGCTGGCAGTAGAATTGTCAAAGGTATCAGCCAAGAGTAGGATGCTTTTGCAAGTGCATGACGAATTGGTCTTTGAGGTGCCTGATAAAGATGTAGCAAAGGTCGCTAAGCTGGCGAAACAGGTGATGGAAAATGTCACGAAGCTAAAAGTACCGCTGGTGGTTGATGTGAAGGCTGGTAGTAATTGGAGCGAGATGGAGGAAGTTGGTAGTGAGTAGTTGGTAGTTTGTAGTTATTAACTGGAATAATATTATGACTGGCAAAAATTGTATCATCATCCATGGCTGCCCATCAAACATTAAAAAGGCTATGGATCCTAGCACGCGGGACCATGACAAACATTGGATGCCTTGGCTTAAGCAAGAATTAGAAGCGAAGGGAATAACTACAGCTTTACCGCTGATGCCTGAGCCTTGGGAACCAAATTATGAAAAATTTAAAGCTGAATTTGAAAAACAATCAGTTGATGAAAATTCAATTTTGATAGGACATAGCTGCGGTACCACCTTTTTACTTCGCTGGCTCGGGGAAACTAAACAAAACATAGCCAAGCTTATACTTGTTGCTCCATGGGCCATTACTGATAAAGATAATGAGGCTCGGCGAGCATTTTACGAACAACCTATTGATCCCAGTATCAAAGAACGAGTTGGGGAGATTATATTCTTCACCTCTAACGACGAGGACCCTGATGGTATCGAAAGCTTAGACATCATACACCGCGTCACGGGAGGCACTATTATCTCACTACCAAAACACGGACATTATACTCTCGGCGATATGGGTACTGAACAATTTCCTGAGGTACTAGAAGCTGCGCTGAAATAATAGGCTAGATCGCTTCGCTGAGCGATTACACCCAGACTCGAGACGCTCAGCGTCTCTCGCGAAAGACACCGATTTACTTCCAATCAATTTAAAACTTACAAATAGCACCGTCGCCTGCCCCCCTCCTACTTCCTACTTACTACTTTCTTCTACTTAAATGCTCTTCTTCTTCCACGGTCCTGACGAATTCCGGACCAAACAAAAAATTAACGCTTTGCGGGATAAGTTCCGCTCCTCTGTCGATCCCAGCGGCAATAATATCCATTATCTCGATGGCACTGATTTGGATTGGACGGAGTTTTTCCAGTACGCTGGTGGTCAAGGCATGTTTAGCAGCAAGAAATTATTAATCGTCCGCGACCCGTGGGCCTCAGACACACTGGAAGATCATGAAGATCAACTGTTGAACTTAATCGATAATCTGAAAGATACTCAAGAAGAAAATTATCTCGTCTTCTGGCGTCCTGGCAAGTTAACAAAAGATACCTTTTCAAAACGTCTGCAGAAAATAAAATACTCTCAGGAGTTCGCCGAGTTTTCTGGCTCAGAATTACGAAACTGGTTACAGGCTACTGCCCAACATCTTGGTTTTATTATAAGCAAACCTGCTGTTGAAACACTTATAACTTTAGTTGGCACTGATACCTGGTCACTGTATCAAGAGATGAACAAACTGAAGCATAGTGGTGTGCCAGAAATCACTGATCAACAAGTTTACAATATTGTCTCCGGTGATATACCGATAGATATCTTTGCCTTCGTTGACGCCTGTGGCCAGAAGCAAAAGAGTAAAGCACATCAGCTATTAGAACGAGCTTTACAACAAGGCACCGAGCCACTATATATCCTCAGTATGATTATCCGCCAGTTTCGTTTGTTAATCCAAGCTCAAGAACAGTTACAAATTAGCGGAAATAATTATAGTCTCGGCATGAATCTCGGACTACCGCCGTTCATCGCCCAGAAAATATCATCGCAGGCGAAAAGCTTCACTCCTACACATTTACAAAATCTTTATCGTCAGCTAGAAATCACCGACCGCCAAGTAAAATTCTCCGACGCTCCCGCCGCGGCCCTCACCGCGCTGATCGAAAAGATCTAGAAATTAATAGAGTAATAGATTAATTGAATAATTGCTTACTTCCGTGGTATGTCCGATGAATCAATTTGTCTATTAATCTATTAACTATAAAAAAACTACTCGCGTTAGCGAGTAGTTTTATGTTGTGATGTTATTTCTTGCTAACAGTTGTCTTTTTCAACCGAGCACTGAGTCTAGACTTCTTGCGAGCGGCAGTATTAGCTTTCAAGATTCCAACCTTAGCAGCTTTATCTACTGCTTGTTGGAGCTTACGAGCGTAGTCCTGAGCTTTGGTCATATCACCAGCTTCAGCGGCGCGACCAGCGTCTTTGATCAATTCTTTGATGTTGCGGATGATCAGACGATTTTTTTCGGTCTTCTTCTTGATCTGACGCACATCCTTCATGGAGGCTTTTTTCTGTGGCATGTTTCAAATTTAAAAGTCAAAACTCAAAAGTCAAAACTAATGAGGTAAAATCGTAACGGCAAAAGTTAGGATTTTGACTATGCTAAACTACCATAATCGCTAGATAAAATCAAGTGTAAGGCCTTGAAGTCTACTTCACCGTTGCCGGAGTTAGTCCTTGGCTATTCAAACTATCCAGCCAAGCCTGCTTATCGATAAACTTCTGTTGCCAATTATCAGCCGTAATCTGACTAATCGCTACAGCTTGCTCCAGATGATACTGGCCAATAGCCGTACGTTCCAACGCTGACAGATAGGCTCCTCCACCCAGCGCCTGACCCAAGTCATGTGCCAATGAGCGAATATAGGTACCGGTCGAGCAAACGATTTTTAATTTCAATATCGGATAGGTATAGTCTAAAATATCCAAACTATGAATCGTCACTGTCGCCGGTTTCCGTTCTACCTCTTTACCCTCACGAGCTAACTCATACAACCGTTTGCCGTCAATACTCTTAGCCGAATACATCGGCGGTACTTGTTGAATTGTGCCAATAAATTTCTGCAGAGCTTCTTCAATCTGCCCTTGCTCAACCCCTGACCCTGACCCCTGACCCTGACTAATAACCCCCTCCCTATCATACGTCGTCGAAACCTCCCCCAGTGTAATCTCCGCCACGTATTCTTTGGTAAACTCATGCCAGATATCCAGCACTTTAGTAGCACCATTGATTCCAATGACAAGTAACCCTGAAGCGGCTGGGTCGAGTGTACCAGCGAAGCCAATCTGCTTCTGCCCCGTTATTTTCCTCAGCTGACTGATAGTCCGAAACGAGGCTTCTCCTACTGGTTTGTTGATCAGTAAAAAACCTGCATCCGACGAGGCAAATAGTTTACGTAGTTTATTGCTCTGAAACTGGGCACGTTTAAACTCTGGTAAACGAATAATCTCTGTCTGATGTTTCTCTAATCTGATAACTTCTTCTAATCCTGGCACAAATGTATCTTGATCATGCCCAAGGAGAATAATATCGGGATTGATTTTTCTAAATCCTTCATACTTATCAATTGCAGAGCCAGGATATACTGTCAGCCCCAGAGACTCTAACTGCTTTTGTCGTTCAGCTAGAGAGTACAATGGTGCTTGACCTTTGATCTTACTAATAGTTTCATCCAATGCTAAGACAACAAATGGTTGCCCAAATTTTTTTGCTTGTTCGATAACAAACATGTGTCCCGGATGGATGATATCGAAACTACCAAAGATTAAAACTTTCTTCATCTCTTCTTTTTGAAACGATTTGTCTTGCCAAACATATGAGGACCTTTGGGCTTCGCTCCCTTGGTTGTACTTTTGGTGCTTTTTAGAACCTCAATTTGATCTCGCAGGCGGGCGGCTTGTTCAAACTCCAAATTACTGGCAGCTAACTCCATCTGTTGCTCTAATGAGTGCAACAAGAAATCTTTCTCTCCCGTTGATAGACCTTTGATTTCATCAGCAAACTCTTTTTTCACATCCATACCTTTGAGTACAGCTCCTTTGATTTCTTTCTGAATACTGACTGGGGTTATGCCTTGCTCTTTATTGTACTTCTCCTGCTTCTTGCGACGACGCTGAGTCTCATCAATAGCTCTTTGCATCGACCCGGTAATCTTATCGGCATACATCAAGACTAGACCTTGCTCATGACGAGCTGCTCGTCCCATCGTCTGGATCAATGCAGTATCACTACGCAGGAAGCCTTCTTTATCAGCGTCTAGGATAATAACTAGAGAAACCTCTGGTAAATCTAAACCTTCGCGTAGTAAGTTGATACCAACTAAGACATCATATTTCCCTTGTCGTAAGTCACGGAGAATATCCAAACGATCCAAGGTATCCACTTCGGAGTGTAGATACTGAGCTTTGATATTCTTTTCTAATAGAACTTCTGTGATGTCTTCAGCTAGAACCTTCGTTAAGGTTGTCAGCAACACTCTCTGCCCCTTGCTGACGCGTTGCTGTATCTCAGTGATAACGTCCGCCACCTGTCCTTCTGTTGGACGAATCTCAATCTTTGGGTCTAATAATCCTGTTGGACGAACAAGTTGTTCTACTACTTGTTGGGAAGTTTCTAGCTCATAGACTGTCGGCGTAGCGGTCATATAGATCGTCTGATTCGTCCGCGCTTGAAACTCTGAGAAGTTCAACGGACGATTATCTAGAGCACTCGGTAAGCGCCAGCCATAGTCAATCAACATTTTCTTCCGCGCTTGATCACCGTTATACATACCGCGGATCTGCGGGATGGTAATGTGAGACTCATCAACAATCAACAAAAAATCATCAGGGAAATAATCAATCAAGGTCTCACCTGGTGAACCAGCAACCCGACCAGCTAGATGACGCGAATAGTTCTCTATGCCACTACAGTAGCCAACCGTCTGGATCATCTCTAGATCATAACGTGTTCGTTCTTCAATTCTCTGAGCTTCAATCAACTTATTGTTCTTTTGAAAAAATTTAATGCGTTCTTTCAACTCTTGCTCAATCGCTGGCAAAGCTTCTTTCACCCGCGACTCTGGAGCCATGAAATGCTTAGCTGGAAAGATTAATAATTCTTTCAAAGTTTCACTAATCTCGTGAGATAGATAATGAATCTTTTCGATTTTTTCTAGCAAGTCTCCATCAAATCGTAAGCGATAGAAAAATTCATCCTCAGCACTGGGGAAGATTTCGATCACTTCACCTTTGACCGTATAGTTACCACGAGCCAGCACTACATCATTGCGCTGATACTGTAGAAAGTTGAAATGATTTAATAATTTATAGCGAGCAAAGTTTTTCCCCACTTCAAGATCAATCCGTACCTGACTATAATCTTCTGGCGAACCTAAACCGTAGATACAAGAAACAGAAGCTACAATCAAACTGTCGCGTCGAGTTAGTAAAGCTTGTGTCGAAGCATGACGCAAACGATCAATCTCTTCATTGATAACTGTTTCCTTATCAATGTGTGTATCAGAAGAAGGGATATAAGCTTCTGGCTGATAGTAATCGTAGTACGAGACAAAGTAGTGCACGGCGTTATTAGGGAAAAAATCTTGAAATTCAGAAGCTAGTTGCGCCGCCAAAGTTTTGTTATGAGAAATCACTAAGGTTGGGCGATTAAGCTGAGCTATGACATTCGCCATAGTGAAAGTTTTACCTGAGCCAGTAACACCGAGTAAAGTCTGAAAATGATCGCCACGCTTCAAACCAGCCACCAATTTAGTAATAGCTTGTGGTTGATCGCCTGCTGGCTTGAATTTTGATTTGAGCTCAAATTTCTTTGTCATAGAGTTACCCCTCCTTTACAAGGAGGGGATTAAGGGGAGGTTACTCACACTATGCCAGAGATTGCGACATTTGAAAAGCACTAAAATCTACCATCTCTTCCTATATTCTTCATTCTTCATTCTTAACTCTTAATTTCCTTAAATGGGTTGATTTTTAAGCCAAAATAGACTAAAGTAAGCTCTATGATTAGCTATATTAAAGGCACTATCATCGTCCGCCAAGACAAATTCATCGTCATTGATATTGGCGCTCTGGGCTATCAGGTCAATATCTCCCAGCAGACTTTAGAAAAAATCCAAGACTTCACGGAAGTATCACTTTTCACTCATACACACGTGCGTGAAGATGCTCTGGAACTCTATGGCTTCTTAGTCTGGGAGGAGTTAGAATTTTTCCAAAAGTTAATTTCCATCTCTGGTGTCGGTCCACGCAGCGCACTCGGTGTCTTATCAGTTGCACCGTTGGAAGATATTAAAAAAGCTGTGGTTCATGGTGATCCTGCTATCTTGCAACAAGTCACTGGCATTGGGAAAAAAACGGCAGAACGTATCATTGTCGAGTTGAAAGAAAAAATTCGTATCACGACAGACTTTGATATCAACACCGTTGGCAATCTAGGAGATGCCCAAGTAGTAGAAGCATTGACCTCGCTAGGATATAAAGAACGAGAAATCCGCCAGACACTGCCCCACATCTCTCCAGAAGTTACTGATCTAGGTCAACGCATCAAAGAAGCTTTAAAAATTCTAGGCAAACATAACTAATGGAAGTTTCACTTAACATTCGTGATCATCGAGAATTCCTCGATCAATTTCCGGTTGGTTCATTTTTGCAATCTCGTTTTTGGTCGCGTGTGCTGACAGCTCAAGGCGTGAAAAACTGGCAACTCAGTGTTTATGACAATCATCAAGTGGTTGGTCAGTGTCTACTCTATAGTCGTAAACTATTTTTTGGCAAAAGTTATCTCTACGCACCCAAAGGACCATTCATCAGCGTCACAAATCCTGTTCAAGCCAAAGAAGTCTTTGCTCTAGTATTAACTCAGATCCGCGATATCACTATCGGCACCCAACAACGCCAAGAAATTTTCTGCCGTTTAGAACCAAATATTGCACCACCGCAATTAGATATTCCTTTTGTTCGGACTGAATCAATTCAGCCTGAGCTGACAACGGTTCTTAATTTGAACCAGTCAGAAGAAAATTTATTTAGCTCTTTCAAAGAAAAAACTCGTTATAATATCCGTCTCGCAGAAAAAAAAGAATTAGCTGTCAAATGGGACGACGGTGCTGTTGGTTTAGAAAAATTCCTCTCTCTCCTACCGAAGACCAGTCTGCGTCATCGTATTCGTTCACATCAACGCAAACACTATGAGGCTTTGATACAGGCAAATGATAATGAAGGTATCGTCCAGATTGCTTGGGCTCATCGCGGCAAACAAGTGGTTGCTGCTCACGTCTATATTTTTTACGGTAGTACCGTTACCTACTTACACGGAGCCTCAGACTATAATGAGCGAGCTTTGATGGCACCGTATCTGTTGCAATGGGAAGCAATAAAAAAAGCTCGAGACTTAGGTTTTCGATATTTTGATTTCGGCGGATTAGCGCCAGCTGATGGCTCCAAACCATCGTGGGAAGGCTTTAGCCGATTTAAACGTAGTTTCAACGGCGAAGAAATGACTAGCCCTGGTACTTTTGATTTTATTTATATTCCTATGTGGTACTCTGTTTATCTTAAGCTAAGACAGGTAAATCGTTTAGCCCTAACTCTCAAGAAAAAGCTTCACCTCTAATATGACTATTAAATCTTTTATTAAATCTTTTACCCCTAGCCTAGTGTTACAAACCTATCATTGGTTGTTAGCTACAATTGCTGTTCGTTATTATCAGAATCCAAGTGAAAAACTGGTCGTGATCGGCATCACCGGTACCTCAGGTAAATCCACTACCTGTGAGTTGGTCTATCATATTTTAAAATCAACTGGTCAGACAGTTGGCCTAGCCTCTGGCATTCGTTTCGATGATGGTAAAACCTCAGTCCCAAATAATACCAAGATGACCATGGTCGGACGTTTTCAATTACAAAAATTATTACGTTCCATGGTAGACAAAGGCTGCCGTTATGTTGTCGTGGAAGTCACTTCCCTCGGCATCAGCCAATATCGACACTTGGGAATTCATTTTGATCTTGTCTTGATTACTAACTTCTGGTCCGAGCATGATACTGCTCACGGTGGCTTAGAAAACTACAAACAAGCCAAGGCTAATCTTTTCCGTCATCTGATGCGACAGCCAGTGAAAATCATCCCCGGAGCTCCTCGCGAGCGTATTGCTGTCACCAATATGGACGACGCAAACTATCCCTTCTTCTCTGCTCTGCCAGCTGATCGTAAATTAGCTTTTAGTTTACATCAGACTGGTGATGATATTATTACAGCTGAAAATATCGCCGTCACCACTCAGGGCAGTGACTTCACCGTTAGTCATCAAGCCTTTCACACTCATCTTCTCGGTGAACATAATTTATATAATTCTCTAGCAGCTATTACTATTGGTGTAGCTTTAGAAATTCCATTAGCAGATTGTGCCGTCAGTTTAAATCAAGTACAAGGTATTCCTGGCCGATTAGAAAAAATCGAAGCAGGCCAAGACTTCACCGTCATTGTCGACTACGCTTTCGAACCAGTTGCGATGAAGAAACTTTACACAGTGATCAAAGATCTGCCTCATAATAAAATAATTCACCTACTAGGTACTGCTGGTGGTGGCCGTGATGCCAAGCGCGGTGAGATTCTCGGCAATATGGCTGCTGACTTTGCCGATTATGTTGTCGCTACTGACGAAGATCCGTATGATGACCAACCGCTGACATTAATCCAACGTGTCGTCACTGGTGCTCAGAATCATGGCAAAGAAGTAGACAAAAATTTATTTGTGAAGGTATCCCGGCTCGACGGCATTACCAAAGCTATCGACCTAGCACAAGCTGGCGACATAATATTAATTACCGGCAAAGGCTCAGAGGGTACTATGGCCGTAGCTGATGGTAAGAAAATCCCTTGGGATGATCGCGAGGTGGCACGCGCGGCGATTGAAAATAAAATTAAAAATCTAAGTAGCAAAATATGAAAAATATAACTTGCGATTATTGTCATAAACCAATTACTTCTAAAGAAGATTTCGTACTCGGAACACACTTTACAACCACCCCAAGTCCATATCATATCCAATGTTTTAATGAAGCTAAAACAAATTTAGGTTTTTTCAGCAAGCCTGTGATGAAATACTCTCCAAAGAGCTTCAATTTTGGTCTTACTATGAATATTATTAATATCATTGCCGGAGCTGCCCTTATCATCTTTGCTAATGAATTGACTTTTCTAATTCCTCCGTTTTTATCAATTCTCTATGGCCTATATGCTATGATTGTCGGACTTATATTTGGCAGATTTTTTCTTAAATACAAAAACCTGTTTTAGATACTTACCTTACTGAGGTAATTTCAAACTCCGCTTGGTCTTTCCAAACGGCGATACAGAATAAATTGAAAATTTGATATTCATCATGCCAAGGAAAAAAACAAAAATATTATCACTATTACTAGCGGCTATTATCTTTTTTCCTTTTCACGGAGCAAAGGCCGTAATCCCACCTGATTTTATTTTTAATGTTGGCACACAGGTAGTTCAGGTTTTTTCAATCACTATTCTTTTTTTTACTGCTGCCGTTAGCGCCTTCTTTCAATTCTTTAAAAATCGCTTTTATGCTATTCCGCACAAAAAAATCATACTACCTCTACTTATTATCATTGTAATTGGCAGCTCTCTGCTAGTAGCTTTTTTTTATGCTCAGTATCGACAAAATACTGAATACCAAAAGTGGTTAGAAGAAAGTAAAATGAACTCCCTACCTCAACCTACCACCTTAGACTCTGATAATGATGGGCTGACAGACGAGGAAGAGATTACGCTTAAAACTAACCCAGATAATCCGGATACAGATGGCGACTCTTATAATGATGGAGAGGAGATAGCCAACGGCTACAATCCAAATGGTCCAGGAAAATTAGGAGAGGAGCTAGCTCGATCTGATGCTAATGACCAACTGAACATCGGCAACCAAGCAAATACAGATATTAATACTTCCTCCAGTAAGTTTGTTTCTAACGTCATATCTACTAACATCTCGGCTAAGTTTATTGAAAACTACTACAGTAGTATCGCGAATGGGCGCTTGGATGAAGCCTATGCCCTGTCAAAAAAAACAGTCAGTCTGGCTACATTTAAGGGCTGGTACGTCAAAACTACTAAAATAACCTTGGATAAATTAGTCCGCATCGATGATCAGAAATCGTCTATTGAGCTTACATTGTATGAGGGCGATAGCTTCACCAGATATGGAGTATTAATGACCCTAGAGCTAAAAACAGCAATACCTACTAAGGTAGCCACATCTGAGGTAAAAATTCTGGCTCAAGGGCAAATTGAAAACAACCAAGTACAACTAGATGAGACCAAACTGACAGATGAATATGAGTTTTTTGGTAGCAACGCCCAACGTTCTGTCATTATTACAAATCAAGATTTCAAAAATGTCACTAACAACACGGCAAAAAATTATATCGTCTTAGATGCTAGAGAGAATATTGAATATACCAATGGTCACTTTCCTGATAGTTTACATATTCGTTTTGCTGATCTGAAAGCCGGTCGCTGGCTTGAACTACCGAAAGACAAATTCATTTACGTTATCTGCTGGTCTGGCATACGGGGGAAAGAAGTAGCCGAATTTTTGCGAACAAAAAAAATTGTAGCTTCATACCTAGAAAATGGGGCTAATGGTTGGGTTGATTTTGGTGGGAAATGGATTGGAAATATAAAATTTGGAGAGCAGTATAGCGACTCAAGGTATCAGGTAGTATTTAGTACCAGTGAAACTAAAAGAAAAGTTGACGAAGGCGTACTACTAGTAGATACCAGAGAACCCTATAAATATCGTCAATTTCATATTAGCGGTAGCGTCAACATCCCTACCATGTATACTCCTTCCATTGAAATGGAAGCGGCTTTTGATCAAGTTCCTAAAGGGAGTAAAATTATCACTGTATGTGATGATTATGTTAACTGCTTTGATGCTAAAATTACCGGGGTTGAATTGGAACTTCGTGGGCACGAATTTTTAGGTAGGTATAATAAGCCCTGGGAATACGTAAAGTAAACAATTGAACTAATTTCTTCTTGGTTAAATTGTGCATATTGTTGTCTAACTGGTTTTAATCTGCGTTATGTCGACATCCACCAATATCATCATCGCTTCCGAGATAAGTAAACATGCCACTCATCTTGGTGCCAAAACTTTGAATCTGAAAAAATGTTTGGATTGGGGTTTCGTGGTCCCAAATTTTATCGCTCTACCATCATACCTATCCGAAAAACTCCTAGTAGATACAGCCCTACGAGATACCGTAGCAAATCAGTCTACTGCTACCTTAGGCCAACATACCTACGTCGTCAGATCAAGCGCGTTAATCGAAGACAGTGCTAATGAGTCATTCGCTGGACAATTTCTGACCAAAACCAATCTATCTGCTCAAGAAGTAAGTGAAGCAATTTTTGAGGTTCTGAGTCAGGCCAAAGTATTTCTCGACGGCAAACTTGATCAATTTTCTATTATTATCCAAGAATATATCGTAGCTGATTTTTCAGGCATAGCCTTCACTAGAAATCCAAATGGTGGACGAGAGATGATAGTAGAGTATGGGTTTTGTCAGGGTGAGAAATTAGTCAGCGGCCAAATTCAACCGACTAAAAAATCCTTTTATTGGAATAACCCAGAAGTATCTGGCTTCCCCAGATCTTTTAGACAAAATAGCATTATAGACAACTTCAAAAAAATGGAAGACAAGATGGGCTTTCCTCAAGACATTGAATGGTGCATTAAAAATGAGCGTTTCTATATTCTACAAACTAGGCCTATCACCACGCTCTCTAAAGATCAATATGATCAAGCCAAGTGGTTAGATACCGTTATGCCTGCAGATTCCGCTTACTATTTAGACAAGACCGAACTTTCTGAAATTGCTCCCAGACCAACTCCGATTACCCTCTCTCTATTAAATAAAATTTATGCCTCCGATGGTCCCGTTAGTTCTGTCTATAAAAGATATGGAATCAAGTATCAAGACACGCAATTTCTCAAGATTGTAGGCAATGAATTATACGTTGATAAAGAAAAAGAAATTCAAGGAATACTACCCTCGTTTAGTTATCTCAAAAATGCGCGTTTTCAACCAAAAATATCTTTTGACCGACACTTAGTCTCAACAATAAAAAACTCGTATAATTTAAATAGAATATCTACTAAGAAATTTGATCGACTGTTTAAAGAGTTGAAAACCAAAATCCAGTCTGAGCCAACTACTGCTGATATCAAGTCTATTAGCGCTCGCTTTCTCAGTGACTATGAATTAATTTTCGAGATTAATTTACTTACAGGTTTAGCTACAAAAAAAGTCACAAATGTGTTAAAAAATCAACCTGTTCAACTATCTGAATTATTAAATAATAGTCTACAGTTGATTGAACTATCTTCATATAAGATTGAAGCACCCCGTGGTCTCCAAGGTAATTCCCTTGAGCTGTTTGATGACTCGACTTTTGTAGACTCCCTATCAAACAAAACTACTCCAACCAAAAAATTGACAGACTGGTGGCATGGTGTGCCTGCATATCGACAAACTTTCCTAAAAAAATATATAGCTGAAGCAATAATTTATAGTCGTCTAC
>CAZASM010000016.1:0-22488 GCA_964487895.1 uncultured Gammaproteobacteria bacterium | reverse complement strand
ATGAAAATTACGGTTGCTGATACCGTTAGCCCATTCAGAATAGTTGGACATATTGATAAGTACTAAGTCGCGTTTTTTCATCTTATGATAGTAGTTTGGCTAATTGTTGGGCTTTGTCGGTCCTAGTTGGTAATTGTTGTAAGCGATTCTGAGCAGCCTGTCCAAGACGGAGTCTGGTCTCTGGTTCATTGATTAACTGAGTAATAGCGTTGGCGATGCTCTCTGGTTTCGTACCGTCTATTAACAGAGCAGATGACTGGTCAAATATTTCTTCCACAGACGTGTTCAGACTAGCGATAATTGGCAGTCGGTAACTAGCAGCTTCCAAGTAAACAATACCGTAGCCTTCGACATCGTCACCAATATTTCTCGTTGTTTGGATGAAGATGTCGGCGTTTTGATATAACTCCTGTAATTCCTCGTCGCTAATTTTCGTTTTAATCGTTACGTGATTTGTTAGTTTCCACTCACGTATTAAATTTCGCAGATTCTGCTCCTCTGCCCCACTACCAATGATAGTATAGTGCAGATTAGGATTGTTCAAAAGATTGATTGCTTGTATGACCATGTCGTGGCCTTTGCGTTTCGTCAAGCGACCGACACTGATTAAGCTAATAGTGGTATCGGTTGGGTCTTTTTCGACATGAGTGGTATTCAGACTCGTATGCAGATATGGGGTGATAACACTAATTTTCTCCGGCCCAACAAGCTGATGAATATTATTAGCAGTAGCTTGGCTGTTGACGATAACGTGCTGAGCCGAAGCTAAAATTTTGATAGCTAATTTTTTATTTTTTTTCAAAGCTAAACGAATATCTAAACCGTGTAAGGAAATAATATAGGGAATGTGTAACCATTTATACAGTAAGTAGCAGATTTGACCCAAGGGGAAAATATTAGGAGTAAAAATAATTTCTATTTTTTCACGTTTGACTAACCGACTAACGTTCCAGAGGCCGAGCAGCCAGCGAGGACGAATGTAGGGAGTCAGTAGATTGGTAAAGCGGTAGATTGGTAAAGCGGAAGGGAACGTTTTCTTTGAATCAATCTCCTGCTTTTTCATGTCTGTAGATACCAGATAATTCTGCTCTGGTAAATGCGAAAACAAACCGTAGCAGTAGTTAGCTACGCCACCGTGGAACGGATAGTACTCATGGGTTAAGACCAAAGTTTTTTTCATTCTGATTGTTGTCGAACACTGGTCAGTAGCTGTCGAATATCAGAAATTTTTAATAAACCAACTAACCAGATAGCTAGGACATAGGCTAGACCTGCCATGAGGATAGCTAGATACATATTAACAACCCCTGCTAACCAATAGACCAAGAAGGCCATTCCAAGAGCCATTATTAGGGCTTTAACGGCTATTATTAGGGTTTTGAGCTGTTCATAGGCTAAGTGGCTATTTATCACCCAGAGGCTCAAAATAAAGACCAAAATAGTGCTAGAGGTAGAAGCCACAGCTGCACCACTGGCGCCGTATTTAGGGATTAATAGTAAGTTGACGATAACGTTCCAGACTAAGCCACTAGCTACGATAAAAGTTTGAGATTTTTGCTGATTGATAGCATTAAGTAAAGAACCGAAAGGAAAGTTCAAAAATAAAAACGGTAGAGTAAAGATTAGAATCTGCAGTGGAACTATTGCTGGACTAAATGAGGCAGTATAAAGCTTTGGTATTAAATATGGTGCCATAGCTATCAAACCGAAACTCAGTGGCAAAGAAATTAATAATAAATATTGCACTGATCTCGTGAAGGTTGAAGCTAAATCAGTTTTACTATGATTCCAATAGTAAGCAAAGGCTGGATAAAGCGAAGCAATGATAGCTAACGGAATGAACTGGAAAGCAAAAGTTATTTTGTACGCCACGGAATAATATCCCAGCTCGGTACTGCCTTTGATCAGCTTCAGTAAAACTGAATCAGTATAAGCATAAAGTCTGGTAAAGATAGCTGTCAGAGCAAAAGGAACTATCAAGGTCCAGAGATGTCGCAGTAATTTCTGGTCCCATTGCCAGTGCAAAGTAAAGCCCATCTTACGTCGCGCCACCCAAAAAGAGTAGATAAAATTGAAAGTACTACCACCAACTAAAGCCAGAATAAGAATTTCAATTGGGTACTGAAGTTTGATCAAAATAAAGCCCATGATTAGGATGATAGCCTGATGTATCATGGTGGCTAGACTTTCATAACCGAGATTTTGCTTACCACGAATGCCAGAGTAGAAAAGTAATGTAAAGCCATCAAGCACCATAGCGACGCCAGCTACCGCTATCAGTATCAGCGTGGTCGAGTCGTGTACAAGTAACGGAGAAATAATAATCAATGCTAGGACAGTGAGTAATGACGTCAGGAGTTTGAAAGAAATAACTTGGTTAAAAAGTTTCTCACCGTTATCATCCTGCTTGGCTATCTCTCTGGTGACAATGGCCGACATACCGAGATCAGCAAAGACCGCGAAGATCAGGACAAAAGAAGTAGCAAAGGCATAGTCCCCTATTCCTTCAGGTTTGAGGTAGCGGGCTAAGATAGTGAAGTAAACAAAAGAAATGACCTTTTGTAAGGTCAGCGCAGTCATATACCAGACAGTATTTGAGGCAATGTGTCTAGGGGTTATTTGCATGTAAGCAGTATAGCAGACTAGACCAGTTTTTCCAGTGTTTTGGCAAGGGGCGGAAGTATCTTAGAATGTCACTTCGACTGAGCCCATAGGGCGAATGGAGAAGTCTTTATTACAGTTTGGGAGGCACGATAGTGTGTAATAAAGGTTTCTCCACTCACCTCTCGCTACGCGAGAGGTTCGGTCGAAACGACAACCTATTAATCATCATCAATTACAATCTCCTCACCAGATAGCGCTAGTTCTGTTAGATCAATAAACTTAGGATTATAGCGTTTGATCAACCAAAGTTTCTTTTTGCGGTTCCAGCGTTTGATTTGCTTCTCACGGTCAATTGCGTCCAGTACGTAGTCGAAGTGTTCGAAGTACAGAAGTTTGTATAAATTATAATGAGCGCTAAAACTTTTAGGGTTGTACTTGGTTTTGTGTTCGTTCAGACGACGTTCAATATTGTTGGTGACGCCGACGTAGATACAGGTGTTGTATTTGTTGGCGATGATGTAGGTGGTGTAGGTTCTATTGTGCATGGTGGTTAAATAGACTGTAATAAAGGTTTCTCGGCTCACCTCTCGCTACGCGAGAGGTTCGCTCGAAACGACAAGCTGAAGTGAAAACAACAGATTGAAATAAAAAACAGAGCATCGTATGATACCCTGTTTTGTTTGATTGTTTGGAATTAACGTTTAGACCACTGTGGAGCACGTCGAGCTCTTTTCAAACCTGGTTTTTTACGTTCTTTTTGTCTAGAGTCCCGAGTAAGTAAACCATTTTTACGTAAAGTAGAACGGAATTCTTCGTTCATCTCTAGCAAAGCACGAGAGATTGCGTGTCTGACAGCGCCTGCCTGTGAGCTTGGTCCACCACCAGTGACTTTGATTGAAAGGTTGATTTCTGATTTACCTAAAAGCACTATTGGTTCCATGACAGCATTCTGCCACTCAAAATATGGGAAATATTCCTTGTAAGGTTTGTTATTTACGGTAATCCCAAAAGCAGGTTCATTCAGATTTACTCTGACACGAGCAATAGCGGTTTTACGACGTCCGACGGTAACAATGTGAGTACTTTTCGCTGTCATATTATTTTCCAAAAGTTAGACGCTTAATTCTGGCACGGCGCAGCTTATTTTTCGGTAACATATCATAGACCATCGACCAGAATAGTTTCTTCGGGTTTTTGATATACATCTCTTTCAACCCAGTTTTGATAATACCACCTGGGTAGCCAGTGTAGCGCATGTATTGCTTTTGCTCCATTTTTTTGCCGGTAAATTTGATTTCACCAACGTTTAACAGGTGAACTTTGTCGCCACCATCAACATTTTGCTGATAACCAACTTTAGTTTTTCCGATTAAGGCAGCAGCAACCTGGCTAGCGATACGTCCGCCAACTTTTCCTGAAGCATCTAATGTGATTAATTCTCGTTTGATCATAGTCATTATTTCACTAATTCAATCTGCACCATCATAGCACCGTCACCCTTACGAGCTCCGAGCTTGATAGTACGTGTGTAGCCACCTGGACGAGTTGCATAACGAGGTCCAAGAACTTCTAAAACTTTCTTCACAGCAGTTTTCTCAGGCAGAACAGCTGCTAAAGCGCGTTTGGTAATCAGAGATTTAACTTTACCTTTTGTAATTAGCTTTTCTACCAAGGGTCTGACCGCGCGAGCTTTGCCTGCAGTGGTCTGAACTTTTTCGTATAACACTAAACTAGCAGCCAAATTCTCCAGCATGGCTTTGCGGGGTGCTTGTTTACGATCGAGGATTGATTTGGTTGAGCGATGGCGCATAGTAGTTTAGTAGTTTTGTAGATTGGTAGAAAAAATTATTCAGCGTCTTCTTTAACTTCCTCTTCAGCTTCAGCTTTCTTAGCTTTAGCTTTCTTGGGTTTGGCTTCAGCTTGCTCAGTTTCAGCTTTCAAGAAGGCAAAGTGTTCAATTAGAACGCCAGATGCCATATTAACAGCCTCTTGGCCGGTAATGGATCCGTCAGTAGTAATGTTCATCACAATCTTCTCATAGTTAGTCTGCTGACCGACACGAACGTACTCGATGTCAAAGCCGACGTTGGTAACTGGAGAAAAGATAGAATCAATATCAATAGCGCCGATTTCGCCTTTAGCCTTATTCTGCGTATCAACTGCGACATAACCACGGCCATTAGACACAGTAAGTTCCATTTCTAATACGGCCTTCTTATCTGTCAGGGTTGCAATGACTAATTCCGGATTAGTAATTTCTACTTGAGCGTTAGCTTTGATATCGGCACCAGTTGCTTCTTTTTCACCTTTAGCAATCAACTCAATCTTTACTGGTTCGTCAGAGTGCAATTTGAGGTTCAGTTTTTTTAAATTGAGGATAATATCTACCATATCCTCTTTGACGAATTCTAAGGTTTCAAACTCGTGTTGAACACCTTTGATTTTCACGCTAGTCACTGCTGCTCCCGGTAAGGAAGAAAGCAAAACTCGGCGCAGGGAATTGCCCAACGTTACACCGTAACCCGGAAAACAAGGCTCAATGACTACTTCGTAGACATTGTGCTTCTTCTCCTTGAAGGAGATGCTTTTTGGTAATTCAATGAGTCCCATGAGCGTTTTTTGATTAATAATTATCGTGAGTAGAACTCTACGATTAACTTAGTTTCAATATTTTGTGGTAAATCGCTAAGCAACGGTTCGGAAGTTACTGTGACCGTTGTAGCGTTCCAGTCAGTTTTCAGCCAACTAGCAGTCATCTGAGGTTTTTCTTTTGACTCCAAAAGATTTTTCCAGTAGGCAGTTTTTAGTTTCGAAGTTTTGACATTGATTACTTCTCCGATAGAAACTCCATAAGATGGAATATCTGTGCGTCTTTTATCAACGCCGAAGTGTCCATGATTAACCAATTGACGAGCTAGACGACGAGTCTTGGCAAAGCCAGCACGGTAAACCATATTGTCTAGACGCATTTCCAATAATTTCAACAGGTTCTGACCAGCATCACCTTCCATTTTCTTGGCTTTTTCAAACAGATTTTTGAACTGACGCTCTAGTAAACCATACATTAACTTAGCCTTTTGCTTTTCGCGTAATTGCTTACCATAGTCTGTACGTCTACCACCAGTACCTTTAGTTGGACCGTGTTGTCCAGGTGGAAAAGGTCTTTTGTTCCATTTCGGTGTATCAAAAACATCCGTGCCTTCACGTCGAGAGATTTTTACTTTTGGACCAGTGTAGCGAGCCATGTTAGTAAGTCAAAATTTAAAATTAAAAAGTCAAAAATAAGGAAGTTATACTCGGCGGACTTTCTTGGGGCGACAACCGTTATGCGGGATTGGGGTTTGATCTTTGATGGATAAAACTTCCAAACCTTGAGCATGGAGCGCTCGGACAGCAGCTTCACGACCAGAGCCGACGCCTTTGACGAAAACGTCAACTTCGCGTAAACCGTAATCTTTAGACATTTCTACAGCTCTTTTGACGACAATACCTGCAGCATATGGTGTTGGTTTCTTTGGTCCTTTAAAAGCATTATGACCAGCAGTAGACCAAGCTATTACTCCCCCGTTTTGATCTGTCAAAGTCACAATAGTATTATTGTACGTAGCTTGAATATAAGCGCGGCCTTTGAGGACTTGGCGCTTTTTCTTTTTGCGTGCGACTTTCTCAGTTGTTGGGGGGTTCATTGCCATTGTTTCAAATTAAGAGAGAAGAAATAAGAATTAAGATATTATGTTTTCTGTGCCGATGGTTTCTTACCTGAGCTGGCAGTATTTCGTTTATTACCACGAACAGTGCGAGAATTGGTCTTGGTGCGTTGACCGCGTACTGGTAAGCCTTTGGCATGACGGTTTCCGCGGTAAGCGCCAATTTCTTTCAGACGTTTGATATTACCTAGTATTTCACGTTTTAAGTCGCCTTCAACTTTATAGGTTTCCTCGATAAAGCGACGGAGCTTATTTACTTCCTCATCAGTCAGATCTTTTACTCGTGTATCTGGGTTAACCTTGGTAATTGCTAAAATCTTTTTTGATAATGTTGGCCCAATGCCGAAAAGATATGGTAAAGCAGCTTCCACGCGCTTGTTGTTTGGTAAATTTACTGATGCGATTCTTGCCATTTTAGTTTAGTAGTTTGGTAGTTTTGTAGATTGGTAGTTTGTAGACTGTAGTGGATATCTCGTTCTACTCAGCTACTAATCTACTTTACTACTTTCTAACCTTGTCGTTGTTTATGCTTAGGGTTCTCACACAGACAATGCACTCGTCCGCTTCTACGGACCAGTTTACATTTCTTACACATTTTTTTTACTGAAGGGCGAACTTTCATTTTAGTTTGGTAGAGTGGTAGTTTGGTAGCAGTTAGGTTCTTCGATAGGTAATGCGTCCCTTGGTTAAATCGTAAGGACTAATCTCTAAAGTGACTTTGTCTCCTGGGATACAGTTGATACGGTTCATGCGCATCTTGCCAGATAGGTGTGCCATGATGATTTGTCCGTTGTCTAAGGTGACCTTGAAAGTAGCATTCGGCAGTAGTTCGTCTACTACCCCTTCCATTTCAATGAAGCCCTTATTCTGTTTTTGTTGGTTGTCTCCCATTATTTTTCCGAAAACGCTGAGAACGCTGAGCGTTTCGAGATACTAAAAAAATACTTTCTAACCAGTATCGCCACGGTTTTAACTGGAACTCTTACCTGTTAGAAACACTGTATTTTTCCTATTTGTTGATAAATTTTCAAAGCAGGATAATTATACAGTTTTGGTGGGAGTTGTCAAGAAAGATAGCTTAAGAAAACTGTATATATTGACAATAAAGAAATATATTATTCTAATATAGCCTTAACCCTTCGAATACCAGCCGAACTTGCCTCTTCCTTCGTAATCTTCAACTTACCCATACCATTCGTATTCTCCACATGTGGTCCGCCACAGATTTCCTTACTGAAACCTCCAACAAAGTAAACCTTTACTTTATCGCCGTATTTATGCTCAAAGACGCCGGTTGCACCCAAAGCTTTGGCCTCTGGTACTGTCATTTCCTCAAAGTGTACTGGTAAATCTTTGGCGATCTGCTCATTGGCCATATCTTCAATCTGTTTGATCTGCTCGGGAGTGAGCTTATCAGGATGCGAGAAATCAAAGCGCAGGCGCTCTTGGGTGATGTTGCTCCCTCGCTGCTCAATATGTGGTCCAAGGACACGGCGCATGGCTTCTAGCATGATGTGATTGGCGGTGTGGTATTTGGTGGATTGTTCGCTGTGGTCAGCGAGGCCGCCTTTGAACTTGCCGGCAGAAGCCGTTCTAGATAGATCTTGGTGGGCTGCTAACTCTGTATCGAAGGTTGTGCGGTCAACTGTTAGACCTTTGGAAGCAGCTAACTCTTCTGTGACTTCTATTGGGAAACCATAACTTTGATATAAATCAAAAGCATCTTTACCGGAAATAGGCTGACCACTGGCGCTGATGCGCTCAAACTCTTTCAAGCCATTATCTAATGTTTTCAAAAATTTCTCTGTTTCTTTAGTCAGTTGTTCCAACACTCGAGCGGAATTGCGGCTGAGCTCCGGATAGTCGGTGTGATATTGGCGGTTAATCAACTGCACTAAACTACTAAATTCCTTCGGATCATAGCCAATCATACGGGCATGACGAATAGCACGGCGGATCAAACGGCGCAGGACGTAGCCTTGGTCAGTGTTTGATGGCTCCAGACCAGCATCATCAGCTAGCATAAAGGTCGCTGCTTTGATGTGATCAGCGATAATTCGTAAGGATTTTACCTCTGGATTTTTGGACTTCTGACGGATCAGCTCTAGCATCTCGGCTAGGTACTCTATTTGGAAAACTGAACCGTAGCCGTTTAACACAGCTACCGTACGCTCTACTCCCATACCTGTATCAACATTTTTCTGCTTCAATGGTTCGTAGGTGCCTTCGGCAGTTTTATTAAACTCCATGAAAACATTATTCCAGATTTCCAAGAACTTGCCACATTTACATCCTGGTTGACAGGATGGGATACATTTTTCTTTTCCAGTATCGTAGAAAATCTCGGTATCAGGACCACAAGGACCAGTGGAGCCGACAGGACCCCAGAAGTTGTCTTCTTTGCCGAGGAAATAGATTCGCTCTTCCGGAATGCCGACACTCTTCCAGAGTTCTGCTGATTCTTTGTCTTTAGGAATATTACCCTCTCCGGCGAAACAGGTGACAGAAAGTTTATCTGCGGGAATATTTAAATATTTCGGTGAGGTCAGGAATTCATAACTCCATTGAATAGATTCGGTTTTGAAATAATCACCCAAAGACCAATTGCCCAACATTTCAAAAAACGTCAGATGAGAATCATCGCCCACGTCTTCAATATCTCCAGTGCGGATACATTTCTGTGAATCGACCAGACGTTTACCACCTTGATGAGGCTCACCCATGAGATTCGGTGTTAATGGCTGCATTCCGGCTGGCGTGAAAAGGATCGTCGGATCATTAACAGGAATAATAGAAGCAGAAGGGATGATGGTATGTCCCCGCTCCTGGAAAAATGTAAAGTAAAGTTGTTTTAGTTGGCGTAGTTGCATAGTCTGTACTATAGGGATTTTAGATCGTTTAGTCAATGAATTAAAGCTGGTTGGTTTTTGTATTAATAGTTGTTATTGACAAATATTATTAATTATGTTAAAAGAATTGGGCTGTTGCGACAGATATTTTCTCAACCAGAACTGGAGGACAAGAACGATGGAAGTCCCGGATGGAACGCCGAAGGAACCCTCGGATGGGGAGCTGATGCTGGATGCCATCAAGGCCATGGGCACTCTTACCAAGCGCTTCGTCAGCCGGGGTGCTGAAGCCGTGGTCAAGGGCGTCGATGACGGTCTCAACAGCATCGAGCAGGCGCTCAAGGAGCACCAGGAGTCCGGCGACACGCCGAAGGATCCCGACGCATAATCGCCGAGGGTCAAAGTGAATACAGCCCCGGTCCATTCGTGGATCGGGGCTGAATTATTTTTCCAACGGTTAATTGACAATAACGTATTCAAAGGTATACGTTTAATATAGAAATATCCTCTCAGACGGAGGGGTTACTAGTTCTCTTCATATCAGAAAGGAGGTGTGATCATGGATCGGGATAAGCTGCGAATATTGGCTAATGCTGCTCGAGATGAAGCAGCAGAATGGTTCAAGAACTTCGGTGAAGAAGTGACCGCGATGGTCAAAGAAGAAGCTGGCTGGCTCTACGTGCTGGTAACTATCCGCAAACTGACACGTAGTCTCGAAGGTGTGCCGAAACGCTTCAATCAAGTTCCTGTACGTCTCCACGTTATCAATTAAGGAGGCACTGAGTGTCCACCAACCTGGTCCCCTCAACCTAAAAGCTCCCACGTCAGATAGATTATGGGGGCTTTTAATTTGGATTAATTGTCCACTTGTCGAAGTAGGATAAAAGGTATAGTCTTATTTCAATCTAAACTCTGTAGAGAGTTAGTTCTTGTACCTTTTGGCTGGAAAGGAGGTTCGACTGATGCAACCAACCGATAAGACTCACGCTGGTGCGGTAGTTGCCAAAATGAAAGCAGAAGCTTGGTTTGCTGATTATGCAACCTCCATGACAGTCAAGTTGAGAAAAATTCACTGCTTGTGGATAATTCAGGTGGAGATTACCGGGTTGAAGAAGCCGCTGGATTATTTCCCGCCGAAGTTTGATGAGTTCTCCTGTCATGTGAAAGTTGATGGTCACGTCCGACGTTAACTTTCTGAGTGCCACAGGTCTCCAAGCCCCGCTGATTGAAATATATCGGCGGGGTTATTGTATTGTACCGCTGGCAAGCAATTCTCCGCCTTGATAAATAGCAACAATCTGACCGGAAGCAATAGCACGTTGTGGTTTCATAAAGGTTACTTTTATCGTCTTTGTGGTTACGCGTCTAACAGTACAAATTTGATCATCTTGGCGATAGCGTATCTTCGCTTGAGCTTTCAATGGTAACTTTGATTCTTTGCCAACCCAGTGCCAATGCTGAGCAATTAATTCCTTCTGATACAAACCAGCGGCGTCATCCTCTCCGACTATTAGCAGATTTTTTTTGATATCTTTGCGAATAACATAACGCGCTGGTCCGCCACCGAGATCCAAACCTTTGCGCTGGCCGATAGTGTAATAATAGACTCCCTGATGCTGACCAAGAACTTTGCCGTTAATATCTATAATATTACCTACCTTGGGTTTAATCTTGGCTTTCAGAAAATCAGCCATTTTCACTTCGCCAACGAAGCAAATGCCTTGGCTATCAGGACGAGCATAATTTGGTAGTTTAATACGTTTGGCTAAAGCTCTGACCTGCGGTTTGGTCAGATGACCAATAGGAAATAGTGATTTGGCTAATTGCTTTTGATTCAAACCTGCGAGGAAATACGATTGATCCTTATTTGAATCTTTACCCTTTAACAAATGAAACCCACCCTCTCTATCTTCACGTACTCTGGCATAGTGACCAGTAGCTATTTTGTCAGCCCCTCGCTTCAAAGCTAGATCAAGAAAAATTTTAAACTTAATTTCTGAGTTGCACTGAATATCTGGGTTAGGTGTACGGCTGAGGCGGTATTCTTTGTAGAGGTAGTCTAATACTTTGGCACGATAGTCTTTTTCTAAATCCCAGGTCTCAATAGGAATGTTTAAAAATGAAGCAACTTCATAGGCAGCTCGTCGATCCTCTTTCCACGGACAATCCAGTAATTTTCCGACGCGATCTGAGAAGTTTTTCATGAAAACAGCTCGGACATCGTAGCCGGATTTTTTAAGCAGATAGGCAGAAACAGCGGAGTCTACTCCGCCGGATAAGCCCACGATAATGGTTTCAGGCTTCTTCATGGGAGTGATACTGCCAGATTATCAAGGTTTTGACAAATAGCAGTTAACTATCTCTGTTTAACCCTAAAGATCATGATTTTTTTTAGTGCCTCGCGGGCTAGAGCAATACGTTCACTATTATCTGCATAAAGGGTAAACAGTCTCTCTCCTGCTTTGACATGTTCACCGTACTCTTTGTTGAGATAAATGCCAGCTAACTTATTTGCGGGAGCTCCGAGAATACGACAGATAGTGTTGATACCCTTATTATCGACAAAGGTAATTTTACCTCCATGAGTAGCGTTAATATAATACTTATGAGCGCCCAGCACTATTTGATTCGGTTCAATGTTTGGGTTTCCGCCCTGTGCCTTGATAATCTCCTGCATCTTCTTCCAGGCTGCGCCCGATTCTAATGTCTTCCAAGCTAGTTTAGCTCCGTGTCCTGGCTTAGCTTTGCCGACTAACTCTAATAATTCTCCAGCCAAGTGTAGGCTTTTGTTTTCTAAATCACCTGGTCGGTCTGTTTTCTGTTGGAGGACACGTAAGACATCGCGAGCTTCCAAGGCTGGACCGACACCACGTCCAATAGGATCTTCTGATTGGGTCATAATCACTTTAATTTTGATGCCAAATTTGTGAGCTACAAGTTTGAATTTAGTTTCCAAACCTTTGGCAATCTTCATATTTGCTACCTTGGTCGTTGCGCCGACAGGCATATCGATGATCAGATGAGTGACACCGCAAGCAATCTTTTTAGCCATAATACTAACAATAGCCTTATTCAAAGGCTCTAAAGCGATAGGATAGGCAACACGGAGGATTTTATCATCGGCTGGTGCTAGATTAAGCCCGCCACCCCAAACCATGCAGGATTTGTGCTGGTGCACGAGCTGACGTATTTTTTCTACTGAGAAAGTTACTGGCGCCAATACTTCCATAGTATCAGCTGTTCCTGAAGGCGAGGTAATTGCTCGGGAGGAAGTTTTTGGTATCAAAATGCCGTTGGCAGCAATAATTGGAATCACAATCATCGAGGTTCGATTACCGGCTAGGCCACCAATAGAATGTTTGTCAGCCACAATCCCCTTGAACTTCAAGGTATCCCCCGTTTCGGCCATGGCTTTCGTCAAGAAAACTAATTCCTCATTGGTGTATTCATTGAGATAGCCGGACGCAACGAAATATGTCAGCTGGGTATGTGACAGTTTATCCGAAACGATGTCGCACATGATCTGATGTATTTCAGGGTAGGTCAGGTGTTTGCCCTGTAAGCGCTTCTGAATTGCTTGAATTGATTTCGGTCGTTCTTGGAATTCCACCTGCACAATCGCAGCTGTGGGAATAGTTTTTTTGCTCCAGATATCTTTATAGAGACCGATGTGACCAGGTTTAACCTTGGTTTTAGTGGTGTTAGCTTCGACGGTCAATGATTTACCTTTCCAGCTCAGCTTTAATTTATCACCAGCATGGATACCATAGTGCCAAGCTTCCTTTTCGTTTAATAGAGCTATATTAGACTGTCCTGTTTCGATATCTAATTTTTTTGTTTTGAGAAAGTACAGCATGAATATTATTTAAAAGTGATTGTTTTTCCTGGTTGCAGAAGATTGTCAGTATTTAGTTTCGACTCTTCTTGCGGAGCGATTGTAGTCTCAGGTTTTGGCTCGGGTTTCTTAATAGCTTGTTGTAAGCTGATTGCTTGAGGAATGTTGTTGTGTTCTGCTACGGGTATAAACTTCTTTCTTTGCTCTTTCGGTAAGTTCAAACATTCTCGACAATAGATCGGTTTGTCTGATTTTGGTTGAAAATTTAGGCGAACATCTTTGCCACAGTTGTCGCAGTGAGCGATGAACTGTCCCTGATCGGGCCGTGCTGGTTTTGGTGGATCCAGTGGTCGTGGGAAAGCAGGCAGCGGTGGTCGATCGTCTCTACGTCTAATCGTCGTATCGATATTTGGACTGCGGCGATAGGAATTCTCTGCTGGGCGGGCTGGACCTTCAGAGGCTAATTGGTGCTCAATCTTAGAAGCCAAAAGATTATTATCACTCCAACGACTAATTTTTTCCTCAATTTCGGCTCTATTACCAGCATAACGTTCACGGGAGCTGGCAATTATTTTTATTCGGTTGACTGGACCGTCAGATGGAATGTCAAAAGGTGGTAACGTGCTAGCAGAAAAAGCATTAGAAGTAACACCATCAATCATCAATTTGAGGTAGATGCGCCATTTTGGCAAACTGACAAGATCAGCTAGCATGAATTCAGGTGAGAATTCCTGCTCTAAAAATTCCGCATCTGCAGCGCCGACACGAAAGGAGACAATGGTTCCGACGTTACCGAAGACAGCATCACGAACTGTGGTGTTCACTCCGTCAGATAGCTGAGCGATGTATTGATGGGCGACAATCAAATTCAAACGGTATTTGCGGGCTTCAGATAGAATATTCGCGAAACTTTCAGTGGCAAAGTTTTGAAACTCGTCAACGTAGAGATAGAAGTCACGGCGCTCTTCCTCGGGTATATCGACGCGACTCATGGCTGCTAATTGTATCTTGGTAATTAGTAAGGCTCCTAGTAAGGCTGAGTTATCTTCACCTACCCGACCTTTGGATAAGTTAATTAATAAAATTTTACCGCTGTCCATGATTTCACGCATATTGATAGCCGACTCTACTTGGCCCACAATATTACGCATCAGAGCTGAACTTAAGAATCGTCCAACTTTATTTTGAATTGGAGCTATAGCTTCAGCCTTCAAAGTGTCAGGATATTTAGCATATTCATCCACCCAGAATGACTTGACTACCGGATCAGTCAGTTTATCAACGACTTTATTACGATACGTCTTATCTACTAACATGCGCATAATGCCAAGTAATGTGGAGTTAGGATACTCCACCAGTGCTTGAATAGTATGGTGTAAGACGTATTCTAAACGAGGCCCCCAGGAGTCGGCCCAGATTTTCTTGAAAACTCCAATCAAACCCGATACCATTAGGTGTCTTTGCTCCTCTGAAACTTTTTCTAAAACATTGAAAGCAATCGGGTACTCCATATCAGACGGGTTAAAATAAACTACGTCATTGATGCGATGCGGCGGAACAAAATAAAGTAAACGTTCAACCATATCTCCGTGAGGATCTACGACAGCAACTCCGCGACCCGCTTGGATGTCTTGAATTGCCATATTTTCCAAGACAATAGATTTGCCCATACCGGTTTTACCAATCACATACATGTGGCGTCGACGATCATCCATTTTGATACCAAAACGATGATCCGCGTTGCGGAAGTTAGTTTTAGCGAAAACGTTGACGCTGTTATTAGTTGTGGACATATTAACCTAAAGGTAAATTATGAGGCTGTGAATTATTGGTTTTGTCTGTTTTTGACTCTGCTTCTGTAGTGGGCTCAGAGGTTCGGTTATATTTTTGAGCATAATAATCATTAGAGATATTGAGTTGGTCGAGCTCTTCGCGGAAGCTACTAGTACCTCCTTCTTCAAAACCTTCTGACAGTGGTAAATAGGAAGGTGGTTCGGACTTTTTCATGTCCAACTTCGGCATCTGCGGTGCTTTGACCGTAATAATTGGGAAATGGTAAAGTGTCGCTAACTCTTCAATGTTTAAAAGAAACTCTTTGCCTCCGCGCCAGCTAGTGCGACTAATGTAATTGTTGATAATGCTGGTAACTTTCTGCTGTTTTTTTCTATCTGCTAAACCCCAGCCATAATAAGCATTCGTATTAATCTTTTTATGAGGTCTGAGACCGTTGAGATGATTACTATTAAATTGCTTCAACGAGCCGAAAACAGCAGAGACTCTAGAGCCGGAATACACTTCCTTCTCTGCTATATAGACTAATCGTATTTTACAATTAAAAGCAATTTTACTGGCTTTACGTTCAACAGCTTCCAAAGCTTCGCGTTCCCCTGGAGTTAGGTAGAGCATTTTGCTGACAGGCTCATCTTTACGCTTTTCTTCTGGCTTGACCACTGTGGTAATAGTATTATTGTATTGAATCCAATCACTAAAGAAAGCTCCTAAACCGCTTAAAGGCCCCGCTTTTGCTGGTGGTGCTTTTTTTCCTGCTAATTTATCGACAAATTTCTTGGCATCTGCGACCCAATCAAAGCCAATTGGTTTGATAATAAACTGTAGCCAGACTTGCTCTCCGCGATTAATATTACTCATAGTTTCTAAAACAGCGGCCATAGGATCTTTGAATTCGCCCATCAATTTTTCCTCGAATTCAACGTAAGTTTTAATTGGATAGAATTCTGGTCTGGAAAGTGTTAATTCAGCGCCCCAGACTTTAAGCTTTTCATCAGGCCATTTGCGCGGTGTACCTTTGGTATAATCTTCGACTTCGGAAATCTCTGCTTGTGGATACTGAGCAAAAATTGCAGACCTAACTAATTCTTTGAAAGCCGTTGGCGTACGAATAATATATTGCAGATAGCCATCGATGCTGACTAACTCAAAAGAAAAAGTCAACTGGACTTTACCTTCCCACCAGATTTCGCCTTGAGTTAATGCACCGTGAGCACCGGCTATGGTAGCGAAAATTTGCTCTACGGCCTTAGGCATTTGTTCGTTATCGGCAGGAATATCGACCGACAAGTAGTTGTAGCTGATGGTACTGAGATATTTATTCTGTCTCCAATCTAGCCAGGCGGTCTTTAGTAGCCAGAGGAATGGTAGAATAAATAGGATCCAAATACCGTGAGTGAAAAAATACCAAGAAACATACAATGGGTTTCTGCCCACAGTGTCTAGAATGATTTGATTTATGAACAGACTAATTGCCTCCGGATGAATCGAAATTTGCATCTGTGAAAATTAAATAAAACAGCTTACGCTGCTTATAGTATATCAAGAATACGGGCTCTTCGCCACAATATCTTTAGGCTTCTTTTAGTTTATAGGTTTTGTCTGGGTTCTTGATGAACTTTTCTTTGTTCATCAAGGCTAAAACAATCGTACTTTTCTTGACAATACGTTTCTTCAGAACATTAGTAATAATCTGATCTTTTGTCATAGCTTTACCAGCTTCACGCATGACTTCCTCAATGACTTCAGTGACAACTCCTGGTTTGTAACCCCACTCTGTCAAAGCATAGATACCGCGTCCAACTAGAACAAACTTATTATCCAAAATTAATTCGTTGTGAATGGTGGCAGGATAAGCGATGCGGTTATCAAACTTGGCTTCGTTAATGGCTTTGGCAATGTCAGAGAAGTGCATGGGTTTCTCGGCTTTTTTCAAAACCAGATAAATCTTATCGTTCATGCGTTTAGGTTTGATGGTAGACCAATCGCTGACACCCCACTCGTTGTAAATATTGCTATTAACCTTCTTACTAACGTCAAGAATATTGGTCATCAACTCTTCATTGAGGTCGGTCCAAAAAATCTCAGTTGCAGCATTAACCTTCTCAATTAGCTCAGACAGTGGTAATGGTTCTTTATGACTGGCAACTAAATCATTAATCTTACGCACATTAGCTAAGAATTGATCCCAAGATGCTTCCATTGAGGCCCAAACCTTATTGTGTTCGTCGGTTTCTTTGATGCCTTGGAATTTCTCATTGAGTAATTGATTTAACAAAAAACGCACAGCTGCTCGATTTGGCTCTGTGTCTCCAGGTGCTTGTAGTAGCTGTGTGACTAGACGATCTTCTGTCATGACCCCACCGTATTCGGACAGTACAGCGTTAGTAAGGTTTTCGACGGCATGTAAAATCTCTTTATCAAAACTCTCTTTGATTTTCTTCAAAGAGCTATTTTCGACTTGACGAACACGCTCGCGGGTTACCTTATGTTGCTTGCCAATTTCTTCTAAAGTGGCTTTAGGTTGTTCGCATAAACCATGGCGACGACAAATGATCTCCTTTTCCCGTTCGCTTAAAGCCGAAAAAAGCTTAACAACAATCTCACTTGGGTCGAAATCAAAGATTGCCGCCTTTTGCTTGGAATTGATAACTTGGTCGAGGATTGAATCAGACATAGTTTTTATTGCTATGAATATAGCATAATATATAAAAAACGTCAAGCATATTCTTGACGATTCTCATAAAAGCTTGAATTTACAGGCTTTTAGGCCTTTTTGCTCAATTTATTCCAAAGTACCACAATTGGTGACGCGACAAAGATTGAAGAATATGTTCCAACTACAATTCCGACTATTAAGGTGAAAATAAAGTGTCTCGTACTCTCCCCGCCGAAGAGGAAAATAGCCGTTAGGGTCAATAATGCTGTGATTGAAGTATTAAGTGAGCGAACTATAGTTTGATTGATAGCTTCGTTGACTGTCTGAGCAAAGTCAGTGCTACTGGTACGACGCAATAACTCTCGTGTACGGTCAAAGGTGACGATAGTATCGTGGACAGAGAAACCAAGAATTGTTAGTAAAGCAGTAATGAATAAACCATCAACTTCCCAGTGCATGAAATGAGCAGCAATGGCGTAGATACCGATAGCAGTTAATAAATCGTGGACCAGAGCGATAACGGCAGCCGCGCCATACTTCCAAGAAGCTACTGGTTTAGAAACTTTGCGGAAGGCAAAAGCAATATAACTAATAATAGCGAGAATAACGATAATAATAGCCCAGATAGATTTGGTTTGTAGCTCTTTACCAATAGATGGTCCGATGGACTGAAAGCTTAATTCGGTAATATCTTTTTTAGTTTCTGTTCTCAGAGCAGTGATGATAGTTTGATGTTTCGTTTCATCTATTGTTTGACTCCGAATCAAATAATCTTGCTCACCGCTTGGCTGAATCTGTGCTTTATCTAAATCATTTTTCGTCAGAATAGTTGCAATTTCCTCTGATGTTGGACGACCATCATTGAAACGTAGCTCCATCAAACTGCCTCCCGTGAAGTCTAAACTGAACTTTAAGCCCCAGAAGCTGATAGCAACCAGACCGATGAAAATAGACAAGATTGATAGTCCAAACCAAATTTTATATTTTCCAATGATATCAAACATACTATTGTTTATCTTGTTTAACACCGAATAATTCCAGCTTATTTCCTAGCCATTTGCCAGGGGCGATCAGCTGGATCAGATTACGACTGACAAAGATTGATGTGAACATACTGACCAAAATACCAAGACCTAGAGTTAATGCGAAACCTTTGATAATAGACGAACCAAACCAGAAGAGAATAGCAGTAGTAATTAAACTAGAGATATTTGAGTCTCTGATTGATAACCAAGCTCGGCTGAAACCTTTTTCAATAGCACTGTCTAGATGTTCTCCAGCTCGCAATTCTTCTTTGGTACGTTCGAAAATAAGGACATTAGCATCTACAGCCATACCGATTGATAAGATGAAGCCGGCAATACCTGCAGTAGTCAAAGTTACAGGAATCATCATGAAGAGTCCGTAGTTAATAACTGTATAGAAGCCTAAAGCAATTACAGCGATTAAACCTAAGATACGATAGTAAATCAGCATAAAAAGCGCGACCAAGATCAAACCAATCAAACCAGCTAATAAGCTGCGTTCCAGTGAAACTTTACCCAGAGTTGGTCCAATGGTTTGTTGACTTAGTAAGTTGATAGCCACTGGCAAAGCTCCAGCGTTTAATCGTTGGGCTAAAAGTTTTGATTCACTTAAACTAAAATTGCCAGTAATAACAGCGGTACCACCAGTGATCTCAGTCTGGACAGTAGGAGCGCTGATAATCTGACCATCTAAAAATATTGCAACCTGTTTACCAACATTTCTTTTGGTAATCTCACCAAAGAGTGTAGCTCCGTCAGAATTGAAAATAAGATTAACTTGAGGTTCATTAGTTTGGCCAGCGAAAGTAACCTGCGCTTTTTTTAATTGCTTACCTGTTAATGCCGTCAGTTTCCAGTTAACTTCATTATTCTTATCGATAGTCTTAATTTGGAACAAAATATGGCTAGATTGAACTTCCAGTTCACCTTTATCATTCGTTCTACTAGCTACACGTTTAATAATATGGTAGCCAAATGGTGTAGTAACTACCTCTGGATTTAGCTGTCCGTCTTTCAATTTATCAAAAATAACTGTATCAAATTCAGGAACAAATTTTCCCTTGGTCATAAAGCCCAAGTCCCCACCACTGTCTTTACTGGAATCCTCAGACAAAGTCTTGGCTAAGGTCGCGAAATCCTCACCAGCTTTTACTTTTTTCAAAGTATCTTCGGCCTTTTTCTTTTGTCCAGCATTATAAGCTTCAATAGCTTTAGTTGTGCTAGCGTTATCCACTGGTGCGGCGGTAGGGTCAATTTCCTTGAATTCTAATAACGGAGTCTGACCGATTAATTTAATTGCTTCATTGACATCGGTCACGCCAGCTAATTCTACAATGACACGGTAGCTAGAGCCTTGGCGGGTAGTCTGAACCAACGGTTCACTCACACCGTAGGCGTTGACGCGTCTTTCGATAACCTCTCGCACGCCATCAACAGCGCTAGCTTTCTCGCTGTCTGTCAGATTACTAGTATCAGCTTCATAGACCAGATGTGTTCCACCTTGAAGATCAAGACCTAGGTGTGGATAGAATTGATTAACCCAGCTACTACCCGGCCAATTGCTAGGAATCTTGATACTAATAGCCAAAAAGAAAAGCGTCAGCACAATAATGCCGGCGAAAATTGACCAGATTTGGGTTCTGGTAGTGCCTTTAGGACCTCTGTTAGATGCTTGGTGATAGTACTTAGACATAACTGGGAGAATGTTAGCAGGTGGTGAGAAAAAAAACAAGGCGTTGTTTACTACCTGGTTTCTGCGAGACCTGTACTCAGGGCGAAGCAGTCTAGTTTGTATATTGAGCAGTTTCTATAAGGAATCTATTAGGGATTGCGCGCCCAGAGCGGCTCGCAATGACCAGGTTTTAGGTAGCTCTAACTACGGTTATACAACTGACACAATTTGATGTGGCAACTTGGATAGTTCAGACGCTGTAGTAGCCAAGCCGTACAGATGATCACCGGAGCCAAGATTGATTTTGTTGAGTTTAATAACTTCAGCATCAATATATATTTTTTGTCGAATCAGAAAAGGACAGACAGCGCCGGGTTCTACTTGAGCAATCTGCAAAACTTCATCGGCATTGGCCATCGATACTCCTTCGCCAAATGCCGCTTTGACTTTCGCCATATCCAGTCGGTCGGTACCTCGAACCACGACTGGATAGTAGTTGCGGGTTTGTTTGCCTTTGAGTATCAGCGTTTTAACTGTCACACTTCTGCCTAACTTGTCCCCGCCCAAGCGCTGCACGTCACCAACGGTAAATGCCGCCTCACCCAGATGGATTAGGTTATACTTAATGTTTAATTGATTGAGAAGAGCCTCAACTGGTAGCATCGGTGGGAAGAATTATGGCTTTGAATTTATTGTGTAATTTATCAGTTAGTCGATCACCCAAATTCTTTTCGGAATTATCATCGCTCCCTTCAAAATGCCCTGCTCCTCCGATAATTAGATATTTCCCCGGATTACTCACAATCTGCTGTTCTATGATAGCAGCCATATCTTCGTCACGACTATTACCCCGTAGGTAATAACTATTCTCATCGCGATGAGCGTATTCTCCCATTTGAATTTTTGGTGGATCGTAGCAAATGATCTTCTTTCTTAATTCTTGAGCTTTGTTAAATAGTGTTAATATTCCGCTAATATCTTTACCTTCTGCTTTGGCTCCATCCAAGAGACGTTTGAGATCCTCGCGCAGTTCACCAGTGGTCATGAAATGCTCAACTGAATTCTGATAATTCAGCGGTAACTCCAAGAGTATAGCTTTTATCTCGGCTTCATACTTTTGAAGACAAGCAATTATTTCATCATAATGTCTGCCATGTTCGGACTCGCCGAGAGCTATAAGATCATGAATTTCAAAAATATTATCGGAAAGTTCGATGCTTAGCTGTTGATGCTTAGATGGTTGTTCAATCTCTACCATAGCAGATTATTCGGCTGAGCCTTTTCTGATATAAATTTTTCGTCCGTATCTTTGTTGCATTGTTGTGACCATTTGTTCACCTTCTGGACTGTAAATCCAAGCGAATAATTCTTTGGTGCCAGATTGTTCAAACTGACCGATCGTCTCAAGTATCAGTCTCATTGCTAATCCTTGTCTGCGATATTCAGGAATGGTAAAGGCCGAGCATAAATATAAGGCTTCCTGAGGCGTGGCAATGCTAGTAGAATCAAATAATTGTTTTTCTGTTATTTTAGCCGTGATAAAGTCTTTCATAAGCGCTATTGATGTCGGTATAACTACAATCCAAGAAATTGGTTCATTATTGTCATCGAAAGCACAGTTAAACCAGTTGTCAGAGATACTGTCTAATTTGGCCGCTGATTCTGCTTTGATAGGAATGTGATCAGGATGGGACTCAGAACCGTAAAATTGTTCAGCAATTTTGAAGGTCTTGTGCATAGTCTCACTGGATACTTTTTTGGCAGTATGAATCATAGAATTTTATGATTCATCAAGGATTAATCGTTTACCAAACCCACCTCGCTCTTCACGTTTTTTCTTCTGAATAGCTACGACTTCCTCCAGATCAAATTGTTTGTACGCTAGGATAGCAGTGATAATTTCAAAGACGTCAGCCATTTCTTCAATACTCTCGTCTTTGGTAAATTCGGCAAATTCTTCCAGCATTTTTTCTTTTAACTTCAACCAGTACTCCTCTTCGGTAGCAGCATGAAAAACAGCCTTACCACCTTTGGCCTCGATGATCTCTGGAATCTTGTCGCGAATAAGCTTGTTATATTGCATATTATCCTAAATATTTAAACCTCGGTACCATTGTACCATCAACCTCGACGTCCTCAATAAACATTGCCAGTGGACGAACCCAGTATTTGCCTAGTTCATTCTCATACAAAGCTTCATAGACCACCATGTCCTCCAGTGCCTCACTGTGCTTAGCTAAAAATAAAACTCGGTAACGACCGCCTTTGTAATGTTGGTAGATACCGAGTTTAATATTATTGTTCATCTATCTTATTGTGATACTCCTTTAGACCTTCCACTATATCCCC
>CAZASM010000015.1:0-22681 GCA_964487895.1 uncultured Gammaproteobacteria bacterium | reverse complement strand
TTTTGTTCTATATTAGCTCCCAACTCAAAAGACATAGCTTACTGCTTAATAGGCATGATCAAGTATCGATACGTATTATCACCCTGAGCATTCAAAACCGCTGGTACATTATTAGAATTTAATTTCATCTCAACTATTTCAGCGCTCAAGACATTCAAGCCCTCTGTTACATAGCGGTGGTTGAATACTAGGTCTCCAGGTTGGCCTGTGATAGTAGCTTTCAAACGAGACATATTATCACCCGAAGTACTGTTTTGGGCTCTTAATTGCAACTCTCCTGTGTCTGGTACGTAGAGAATCTTTACGTCGTTAATACCAGGTTGGCAAAAAAGCGCTGTAGTTCTGATAGTTTGCATAATATCATTCACCCCAACGGTGATAGTAGTAGCAAATTCAGCTGGAATTATTTGATTATAGTCAGGATATTGACCTACCACTGTCCTTGAGACGATCTCCGTGGAACCAAGTGAACATTTTATCTGGTTTTCAGTAATTGCCAAGTGAACCATCTCTGTGCTGTCCTCAGTTGTTAGCATTTTCACCACTTGAACGAATGTGCGGACAGGAACTATTAGTGTGTGTGGTTGAGCTACTGGGTCTTTCAGGGTTAGTTTCTTCTCTGCTAAACGATAACTATCTGTTGCAGCTAAGATCATCGACGATCCCTCTAGATGAATATAAATTCCGTTCAGCTCTGGTCGGGATTCATCACTACTTGCAGCAAAAAGCACCTGTGTTAAACCTTGTCTCAAATCTTCTACTGCTAAAGAAACGGAAATTTCAGGATTAATATCAGGAATCAAAGGAAAATCAGCCGCCATCTCACCTTTAATCTTAGTTTGATGATTCTCCCCTTCTAAAATTAAGGTCGTATCTTTTAAACTAATAGTGATATTTTCCCTTGGTAATGAACGAATAAAATCTCCTAGTAATTTAGCTTGTACTGTGAAGGCTCCGGGTTCCTCAACCTTACCACGTAACTTTGTTTTGATTCCTATTTCTAAATTTGTTGTTGTCAGAGTAATACCTTCTTTGTCTGCTTGGATTAAAACATTATTAAGAATTGGTAAATTTACATGTTTACCTGCGATGCCCGAAACTAGTTCGAGAGCTTTTGATAAATTCTCTTGTGTACAAATGGCTCGCATATATTATTAATTAATTATAGAGAATAAATTTAGTAGGGGCAGTAATAAGGCTTGGGGAAAAGTTGATAACTTTTAGTAAAAGATTTTTTAGTTAGTAACTACTGTATGTTTATAATAATTATTATTTCTAAGTTGTTCACATTTGATGTTCACAAACAACTTTTTATCTGGGGATGAATAGGTTGTATTAGTGTATAACTTTAACTTGTTGATATCTTCTTGTTAGTTGTGCAGATGTTAGTCCACAAGAGTTCCCAAGATGTCCACAGATAATGTGAATAATTATTTACAACGAACAACTATGATTGATAGAGTCTTTGACGTAACGAAGCGATATCATTTTTAATCTTATCGTTGTTGACGATACAATCATTAATTTTATTACAAGCATGCATAGCTGTAGTATGATCACGTCCGCCTAATTCTTGTCCAATGTTTGGATAGGAAGCGCTCATTTCTTCACGCATTAACCACATAGTAATCTGACGGGGTACTACTAACTCACGTTTACGAGAATTTCCTATCAGATCATCGATGGTAATATCAAAAAACTCAGCCACAGCGTGAAGTAAACGTTTGGCAGTTAGGCCACCCTTTTTTGGATTGATACTAAGAGTTGAAAGAATACCTCTAGTGGACTCAACTGTCGGTAAAGAGTTATTTAACTGGTGGAAAGCGATAATTCTATTGAGAGCTCCTTCTAATTCGCGTATATTATCTTTAATATTTTCAGCTATAGACTGAATAATATCACCATGTAGTTTGAAGTTTTTCTCTTGGCATTTAGCCTCTAGAATAGCTACCCTTGTTTCAAAATCTGGCGCTGAAATATCAGCGATCATACCCCATTCAAAACGTGAAACCAGCCTATTTTCGATAGATTGGATAGCTTTGGGCGGACGATCAGAGCTAATAATAATTTGTTTATTAGCTTGGTGTAGGGCGTTGAAAGTGTGGAAGAATTCTTCTTGTGTTTGCTCCTTACCGGCGATGAATTGGATATCATCAATCAACAAAACATCAACATTACGATAAACTTTCTTAAACTTTTCTGTTTCCCCGTTCTTAATAGAACTAACAAAGTCATTAGTAAACTTCTCGCTATTAATATAAAGAACTTTTTTGTTGGGATTCTGATCAATAATATGATTGCCCACTGCTTGGATTAGGTGAGTCTTGCCCAACCCTACTCCACCATAGAGAAACAAAGGATTATAGATTAATCCAGGTTTACCAGCGACAGCTTTGGAAGCTGCATGAGCTAATTCGTTACCTTTGCCAACTATAAAAGCTTGGAAAGTATATTTTTTATTTAAACCAAACTTATTATGAGAGAAATTAGTCGTATCATTAGTGGTTGGTCCTAATTTTTCTTCGGTGTTTTTATTTATCGCTTTTTCTACCGGCGCTGGTTGAGCCGCAACTTTATAGGTAATAGTAATTTTACGATCAGCACCTAGCAAATTTGTTAGTGCGGTAATAATTTGTTGGTGATACTTATTTTCTAACCAAGCTTTGGTGAAAGCATTGGGCACGCCCACGATTAAAGTATTCTCATTGTTCTCGAAAACAAAAGTATTTTTGAACCAAGTAGTGAAGTTTGCTTTACTAATCAAAAGCTCCAACTCACCTAGAACAGCTTGCCATAATTGTGAATTATCCATGGGGTAAGATAAGATCACTGTTAATATTTAGTACTATAGCACAGATGCGATACTAGCAAGAATCGACTAAAAGTGCAAAATCTGGGGACAGAAGGTTGATAAGTAGATTTGTAGCTTGGTAGAGGCGTAGAGAGGAAGTTTTTATAATGTAATCCTTAAAAATTATTCTGTCCACTACCCCACGTCCCTACCTTTACACCAAGGATAAAACGTGTTATTTTAGATTCAATCTGTTTGGTCCTTCTCCTTCACCAAACTATCTACTGTGC
Organism: uncultured Gammaproteobacteria bacterium; assembly: GCA_964487895.1. Lineage (GTDB taxonomy): Bacteria > Patescibacteriota > Patescibacteriia > UBA1558 > 2-01-FULL-52-15 > CAYYYA01. Next base: position 19,600 of record CAZASM010000015.1, on the reverse strand, counting down.
TACTAATCTACAAAACTACCAATCTAAAATACTATGCCCAAACGAACATACCAACCGAAGAAACGTAAAAGAGCCAGAACCCACGGTTTCCGCAAACGGATGGCTTCTGCTACCGGACGCAATGTTATTAAGAGACGCCGAGCAAAAGGACGAAAGAAAGTCTCAGTTTAAGCACAAAAATGTTGCCAGTTGCTTATAGACTGAAGAAAGACGAAGATTTCCAAAAGTTAGCCTTAGGCGGGAAGTACACTTATTCTGGTTATTTCACTCTCAAATATAAACCTAACAAACTGGAGCACAGCCGCTTCGGTTTTGTTATTTCTACTAAGATTGACAAGCGAGCAACGGTCCGTAATAGGTTAAAAAGGCAAATTAGAGAGATAATAAGGCTAAAATTAGCCAAAATACCACAAGGGTATGATATAATGCTGGTGCCGAAGAAAGCAGCCCTAGATTTGAACTATGAGCAACTTGATAATGAGCTGGGTGGGCTATTTGGACAGGCGAGATTGTGATATAGTTGATACTGATGGATAAAAATTGGCTAAAATTAGCTATTTTATGGTTAATAAGGCTGTATCAGAAGACCTTATCGTTAGATGATGGCTGGTTTAGAGGCTTTTTTCCTAACGGTTATTGCCAATTTCACCCCCATTGTTCGGAATATTGCTACCAAGCAGTGGAAAAATATGGGGTTTTCAAAGGTCTGTGGCTGGGTGGTTGGAGAGTGCTCCGCTGCCATCCTTGGTCTAAGGGTGGGTTTGATCCAGTCAAGTAGGTAGAATGTATCAAGTATGAGGTATAATGCTTCATACCTAATACCTAATACATAATACAATTGTTAAAATGAATATTCTTGTCATAATTTTCTACCAACCCCTCTTTAACCTCCTAGTTTGGATATATAACGTTTTACCAACCCATGATCTTGGTTGGGCTATTATTATCCTGACTTTGCTGATTCGTATTGTGCTCTACCCAATGGGCCAGAAGTCCATTAAGTCGCAAAAAGCTTTGCAAACTATCCAGCCAAAGATTGATGCTTTAAAAGAACAGTATGGCAAAGACAAAGAGGGTTTAGGCAAGGCTATGATGCAGTTGTACAAAGATGAAGGAATTAATCCTCTGTCTTCATGTTTACCACTGTTGATCCAATTTCCTTTTTTGATTGCCCTATATACTGTTTTCCAAAGCGGTCTGAAGTCTGAAAGTTTTGATCTGCTTTATCCTTTTGTCTTGAATCCAGGAGTGCTTAATCCAATTGCTTTTGGTTTCTTTGATCTAACGACAAAAAGTATTCCTTTAGCAGTTGCAGCTGGCATTGCTCAGTTCTGGCAAACAAAAATGTTGATGGGTCAGCGTAAAGGACAACCACAACCAACGAAAACTAACGATATGACAGCGATGATGAACAAGCAGATGATTTATATCATGCCTGTGGTGACTGTGTTTATCGGCGCTAGTTTGCCAGCTGGCATTGCGATGTATTGGTTAGCCACGACAATATTCTCAGGGTTACAACAGATGATTTTATTTCGACAAATGAAGAAGAAAGAGGAACAGGGTCAGGTAGTAGGGACAGGGTCAGGAGAAACTAATCAGACGACTATTGAGGGGCCAAAGTAAGAGCAGTTAGAAGTTGAAAGTTGTAAGTTGAAAGTCTGCTCGACCGTTTCCCAACAATCTTCTGAAATAAAAAATCCGTTCATATCTGAGCGGTTTTTTTACCCCCTCTTTTCTCCCCCTTACTAAGGGGGAGGGCGTGGGGGTTGAGAATGAGTACGAGAAACTAAAAGCTTCTTTGGCTGCCGACAATCACCTTCAATCTACCAGGAACAATTTCAATCCTTGCGGGTGTTTTCATAATCATTTGTTCGTCAGTGAGGATGGTTACCGGTTCATCACCAGCACTATTAATATCAATTTTGGTAAACGGTAAAATAGTTGATTTAATGGGCTTAGAACCACCTAACCAAGCGGAACGCATCGGGGTAATGATAGCTTCCATTTTACCATCAGTCGGATCCGAGGCGGCAATTAACTGACCAAAATTACAAACCTGAATAGTGTGACGTTCGGTCGTTGGACTGATTTGGAAAGAGTCGCAAGTGATCGTCACTGGCGCGTCAATTATTTCTGCCGAATAAATAAAATATTGATTATTTATTTTACCCAAATCTAATTTTTTGATAATTCGACCAGAGACCACATCACAAGCTAGCTCACGCGGAGCAATGCCTAGAATTTTGGCAATCTTACTTTTATCATCAACAGGGATCAAGCCTAAGACCACATCAAGATCAGCGATAACGTTGATAACTTTGGCAAATGTTTGATCATCACCAATAGCAACAACAGTTTTCACACCGTCTTTGACAGCGTCGGTGATTAACTCTTTCAAATTTTTGAGAATAGAAAGACGAGCGATACGACCTTTGATGTCTAAGTCAGTTACTCGTTGTTCAATTTTACTTAGGACAGGCGCGTATTTTGGTTGATTGAGGTAAGAATCGTAAATGTATAAATACATTAGACTTGAGTCTGATTTTCTTTCAAAATATCGCCCTTGGATGTTTCTTTAGCTGCGGCTTCTTTTTCTTGAGCTACATGCATTGTTAGTTGGCCGTTGATGACACCGCCGCTTTCGACAGATAATTCCAAAGCTTTGACGTTACCGAGGATAATACCAGTACCTGTTAGTTCTAACTTGCCTTTAATACTAACATTACCTTTAACGCGACCGGCAATGTAAGCATTTTTTGCTTTGATTTCTGCCTCCACTATCGCATCAGGTCCAATCCGCAGATTATTGTTGGTACTGAGGTTACCGATAACAATACCTTCGATAATAAGGTCGCCCTCACCAGTGAAATCACCCTCAACTTTGACTGATGGTCCGATGAAAGTTTCGACGTTTTTCTTGCTAATTTCCGTACTATTTTTTGCTGCAAACATAGGCATTTATTAATGCTTAACTGCCTTTAGAGTAGGGGCTTTTCGCTCGGTTGTCAATTATGGACAGCTTCTGGCATTTGGGGTATAGTAAGCCCTGTTATATTGACTTAAAAGCTAAATTAATAATTCTATGGACCATAAACAAACGAGGCGAGACTTAGCTACTACTCTAATTCTCACAGGACTCTGTATCGTAGCCATGATAGCTCTCTATTATTACGATCAACAGACGAATATCTTGAGTAGCATCACCAGCAGTTGGCTGAAATAGTTTCAAGATGTAAGTTATAAGTTGAAAGGGGTTAGGTCGATAACTTTAACTTGCTTTTGTAGTTTCCGCCAAAGGCGGATCAGCCTCTGGCTGACAGTGGACCTGCCTCGCCTTGACTCGTGTCCCTGTAGTTCAATGGATAGAACGGTCCTCTCCTAAGGGACAAATCCAAGTTCGATTCCTGGCAGGGACACCAGTGAGGGCAGGGCGGGTAGAACGATCCTCTCCCTCGCCCGCTATGCGAGCGCAAGCGAGGCGAGCGGGTAAGGGACAAATCCAAGTTCGACCTGTACTGAGCGACGTCGAAGTATTCCTGGCGGGGGCACCAGTTAGTAAAGTAAAGAGCAAAAAGCAAAAAGAAAAAAATTGGTTAGAATTTTTGAATTTTGATTTAGATTTTTTCTCTCACCTTTTTTATTTAAAATCCGTCCTCGTAGTTCAACGGATAGAATGCGGGCTTCCGAAGCCCTAGATAGAGGTTCAATTCCTCTCGAGGGCACCACCCTTCACTCGCGGAGCGAGCTTCGGGTGGCCTCTCGGCCACACGAATGCACGACCTGTCCGCCGTAGCCTTGGCGAAGGTGGAAGGGCAAGAAGGGTGGTCACCTGCGGCCTTGGCAAAAGGTGACATGCAATATTAGTAATTTAAGTCAGGTGACTCAGCCAACACTTAAAAAAGAGTGTTTTTTGTTTAATCGGAAAAGATGTTGAAATCTGGGTACTTAACAGACAAGATATATTATGTGGTCTCTTTTAAGTAAAGATCAGCAAATTTTCTGCCTAGTTTTGCAATAAGATATTCACGCAATCCTTGGGATAACTCTTTGTTTTCTTTCAAACCAGAAGGATTATGAGTAGCAGAAAACAGCTCCATAGCGCCATGATTATCTTCTTCTCCGCCTCTAAATACTACTCTGGGCCATAAACCATGTTTTAATATTTCTTCTGACTCCTGAGCTAATTCAGACAACATGCGTTCGTATTCAGCGATATGTGCTTCGTCAATATCGTCTTTGTGGGTTTTTGAACGCAATTTTTCTAGTTCTGATTGTATTCTATCAAACTTTCTCAGTGTGAATTGATCGGAAGATCCAGGAAAATTATAATCATCCCAACTTCCTAGTGTGATAAAGGCCACAAACTCAGGAGACTCTAATCCTTGCTCCTTACGGTCATATATAGCTTTTCCCAAGGCTTTAAAAGCTCGTTCAGAGCTCCTACCTGAAGCTACGAAATCGGTAACGTAGAGAGCTCCTCTGCCAAGCGACTCAGATGCAATTATTTTTTGAGCGGTCTCATCAACTTCTTTCTGTTTCATACCTCTTGACGAGTGAAGCGGTACAAGAGGGACTTCTGATTGATTACGTTGAAGATAAATAGTGTTTATGGTTTTTTGAAGTATCTCTGCAGGAAATCTCCCACTGTAGTCCTCAGAAATGATTGAATCAATCAGGTGTCCGTCAATTAATTCCTGCAATTCATTTTTATTCTCATGTAATATATGTATAAATGTATCCTCGATAAATTGCTCCGTTACTTCTCCACGCTGAGAGATTTGATTGGCCTCTGCCTGAGCAAAACCCAAAGCCGAAGAGCGATTCATCATTAATACCTTTTTCCAGAGACTTCGCCCGTCGTTGGCTTCTTTGGCCCTTTTAGCCCATTTGTCATAGTTTTCCATCGCGGAACTGAGAACAAAACCACCTTCAGGGGTGTCAGTGTACTTCGTACGCTCTGCTTCAGGTAGATCTTCAACTTGCTCGTATCGTTCATCTAGAGGATTGAAATTTTCGTGATTCATAACGCTTTAGATTATATATTAATCATAGTATAGCGCACCATAGTTCAGGGACACAACCCACCATGACTAGACAAAATTTGCTGCCCTAGTTAAATATATAGCTTAAATGTTAAAGACTTGAATTGATTTTTTAATATTCAATAAAGTAAGAACTTCAGGTGGTACAACCGTTATAAATTTAGTATGATACAGACATGGAATCAGAACAAATCCCAACCCTAGAACACAACCCCGGTGGTCGAGAAGTCGAACCATCTATTGGTCTATCTCCTGATGCTATTAACGCTTGGAATAATCTCGGTATGATTAGCCAAGTTGATGAGTCCTTTACTGGTAGAATTGCTGAAAAGGCAGTGAAACGTGGATTAGCAGAGCAGATGCCGAGTTATGAAGAATATTTAACTACAAAATACCCTGACAGAGTAGAACGGATCATGTCTGAAAGTAATCCTGATGCAGTTGCTCAGCTTGATGCTTTGGTGGTAGAGTTTAATGCCGTTAGAGAAGAGTTGTCGCAACGCGGAGAGGGTTGGAAAGAAAAGGTTCAAGAGTTTCGTACACGGGCCGAAGCGTTATTATTGACAGCGAAATAAATTTCTAAAGCTAGCAACCTATATCTCTTATAGGTTTTATTAAGTATATTATGCGTCATAAAATATAACATCACAAATAAGAACTAAGAAAGAAGAATGCAGGGTTGTGGAAAGTAAATATTCTGAATAAAGGTTCATTAATTACGAATAAAAAAATACGCCGCGATCCATGCTGGACCGCGGCGGTAAGGGTTCGTGTATGCTACTGAAGCTACCTTTTGGGTAACTTCGGGACTTTCAGATCGTATCCGTGCCGTAGCACAAGATACGTAACAGCCCCAAGGAAGATCGCCCAGATGTAGATACTGGGCGTACGGTTTGGCCAGGGGTTTGGCCAGAAATGTGCGATAACTGGTACCAGTACCGCATAGAAAAAAACTACAGTTGGCGGTATGGCCCAAAGACTCAGATTGAGCCACAAACCGCGTCTTCTCGAGCAGCTGAAATACAGTAGCAGGAAAATGACCAATGCCAGCGCTACTGAAATTCCAAGCCCCGTGAAGAAAGTGGCCCAAGTGTAGGCCTTGGCGTTACGGATTGCCACTAACTCCAGCTTTGATACCTCACGAATGCCGGTCTTACCGACAGCCGTTCTGAGATACTCGGCTGCTAGTGAGTCAGAGTATTCCGCGCAGCTAACCCACTCACCAGGATCGTCGATGCGGGCTTCAGTAGTCCAACCCTTGACCTGACGGGGCCAGGACCGGATGATTTCATCGACGCTACGGCCGTTCTGGAGGTTGAGCGCCACAATGTAGCGCATGACCTCCTTTTGGCTTTCGATGTCGAAGGACTTGGTCCTTCGCAAAACATCCTCAGGAAGAAGGTTGTTGATCTTGACCCAGGCTTCGGCGCCTGAGTCGTGTCCTTCAGGAGTATCCGAAGCGTCGTCCCCGAGGTTGAAAAAATCGGGGACAAGAGGACCCCAGGGGTAGGACTCTTGCCCGTATTCTACCATCAGCACAGAGCTTACCAGGGCCTCGGAGATCTCGTTGATGGATACCTTCTCGGGCCTGACAACCATTCCAGAAGGACTGGCGGCTTTGACATGAGAAGAAGGAGCCGATACTGTTGCCTCCTTTTTGACGAGGACGAGCGACAGACCGACGACCAGGATCGCGGCGAACAGGATGCCAATAAACGCCCAGGGGGTCCTATGCGGAGCTGGAGGCGGTGCACCAGCAGCTGCAGGTGCGGCTTGAGGATTGTTCCACAAGGAACGAATCCAGTTGAGGAATAGTTCCCAAGGCCTCTGCTGAGCCGGAGCAGGATTGTTACCACCTGCCACAGGAGGCGGAGGCGGGACCTGATTGCGGGCAGCAGGTGCAGGGAAAACAGGGTTTCTCTGAAACCGTCCAGCTCGGGGTCTCACAGCGTTACGGCGGGCAATATATGCCAACACCGCCCAGACGACACCAAGTGTCGCCAAAACCGTCAAGAAAAATCCCAGAAGACTCATCGTTATCTCCGTGCGCCTATAGCGCTTGCTAGGTAGTTTTACCCACCTTATTAACAGACATGACAGCAGTTGGGGAATACATGTGGATTTCCGCTGCTGTATTTGTCAAACAACACTAACTTAATATAGTATTATATCACTATTTAATATACTTGTCAATACTTAATTACATTATTCTTGACAAGGTAGTAATTTTGATATACACTATACTGGTATAGAGTATTAAATAATAAAAATTTACCTAATATTAGGTATTTATCTCAATACGGAATTAGAAACAAAAGAGGTTTTCACCTCACATTTGAAGAAAGTCTGCGGTCAAGTTACTGCTTTGGAGAAAATGGTCAACGAAGACACTCCCTGTTTAGAGGTGGTCCAGCAGATTCGAGCTGCCCGCTCTTCGTTAGCTTCACTTGAGAAGAAGATATTACTGGATAAAATCAAGGGATCTGGGTCTAATGAAGTGGAGATTAGAGAGTTAGAGAGGTTGTTGGAAGGGCTCGTGTCCTAAAATCGAAACTCTAAACTCGAAACACGAAGGAAATCCAAAATTATAAACTTTAAATCTCAAAACAACCACAAATCAATTATTCATAGCTTTGAGTTTGAGGTTTAGGGTATATTTCGAGTTTAGGGTTTCGTATTTCGGGTTTCCGGAGGCTGTTGAACTCTTCTCTCGAATGGACTATTATTACCCAACAAATAAATTTATTAATTAATATACTAATATGGTAAAAGAAGCATCAGATCAGAATTTTAAACTAGAGGTTTTAGATAGTGAAGGAATTGTCTTGGTAGATTTTTGGGCACCATGGTGCGGACCATGCAAAATGCAAGGACCAATTGTAGAACAGTTAGGCGAAGAGTTTGCAGCTGAACCGAGAGTAAAAATATTGAAAATGAATGTCGATGAGAATGCAGAAACCTCTCAACAATATTCTATTCTTAGTATTCCAACTTTGAAAATTTTTAAAGGCGGAGAGATTGTTGCTGATATGGTCGGCTTGCAAAGCAAAGAAACGTTAGCTTCGCAAATAAAAAAACAATTATCGTAATGACATACGACGTTATTATTGTTGGTGCTGGCCCAGCTGGAATGTCCGCGGCAATTTATACCAGTCGTCGCGCGTTGAAGACGTTAGTAGTTTCCAAGGATATTGGTGGACAAGCGGCAGCAACCGATACAATAGAAAATTATCCTGGCTATGAGCTGATCAATGGCTTTGAGCTGATGCAGAAGTTCATGACGCAAGCACAAAAAACAGGGACCGAATTTGTCAGTGGCGAAGTAGTAAAGATTGAGAAGGTGGGTGATGAGTATAGTGTCTCCACTACAGAAAATACCTATCAAGCTAAAGCTTTGATTTTATCTTTTGGGCTGACACCACGTGATCTGGATGTACCAGGTGAGAAAGAGCTCATGTACAAAGGTATCACTCACTGTGCAACCTGTGATGGACCATTATTCAAAGGCAAAGATGTCGTCGTAGTTGGTGGTGGTAATTCAGCCTTGGAAGCTATCGAGTATATGTCCAAGATTGCTAATAAAGTGACTGGGATTGTCCGTGGTGAGAAATATAAGGGTGAGCAAATTCTTATTGATAAGGCCACACAAGCTGCCAATGTGGAGATTTTATTTGGTTCCAAGATAAAGGAGGTTAAGGGTGAGGGCCGTGTTAGTTCGGTTATTACTACTTCGGCTCTGGCTGACGATGTAACTACAGATAAAGAGCTGACGGTTCAAGGTGTGATTATTGAAATTGGTTTTATTGCTAAGACTTCATGGGTCAGTAATCTCGTGGCAATGAATGAGAAAAAAGAAATTACCGTTGATAAAGACAACAACACCTCTGATCCAGGAATATTTAGTTGTGGCGACGTGACGGACATTGCTTATAAACAAGCAGTGATCTCAGCTGGTGAAGGTGCTAAAGCAGCCCTGCAAGCGGCCAAATATCTCGCTTCAAAATCAGGCGCACGACCTTTGCTGGGGACTGATTGGGGGAAGAGGTAGGAGGTAGGGTGCAGGCTAGTTTTGCTATACTACAACCATGAAATTAATAATCGGTGTAGACGAAGCTGGTCGTGGCGCTTGGGCAGGGCCATTAGTAGCTGCTGCGGTTTATTTAAAATCAGGGAAAAAATTTGATCACAAGCTTCTTCGTGATTCCAAGAAACTTTCTCCGAAACAACGTGAGGAAGTTTTTATATATTTACAGGATGTGGTGGAGATTGGTGTGGGGATTGTTGGCTCTAGTGAAATAGATGAGATGGGTTTGCAGAGGGCGAATGTGCGGTCTGTCGAGAAAGCAATTAGAGAATTAAGAAAGAAGAAAGAAGAATTAAGAATATTGGAGCCGACCTTCGGTCGAATGATTCAAATTGATTATATTGGAGGATTCAAGAAATATACATCTTTAAAAGACAACTACACACTACACAAATTCGGTGAAAGTAAATTCCTAGAAATCGCCGCTGCTTCTATTATCGCAAAGGTGACGCGAGATAGAATGATGTTTGAGTTGGCTAAGGAATTTCCCAACTACGGATTCGAATTGCATAAGGGCTACGGTACGGAGTTGCATCAGGAGCGATTGAAAAAATATGGAGTGACCAAAATACATCGTGGGTCGTTCAAACCTGTCGCCTTGTCATTGCGAGACTTGTAATCAAGTCGAAGCAATCTTTAATAGATTCCTTATAAAAAAACTATTCCGATAGATATACTAGACTGCTTCGTCCAGAGCGGCTCGCAGAAACCAATTTTTTATTGCTTCTAGTAATTTATCTCGGTTTCTTTTATACTTAGTGCAATGCAACGAATAATTTCTGGTGGCAACGAGTTGCTCGATGCCAAAAAAATTCTGACAGAAGAAGTAGCGCTACGCCCAGCCTCGATGGTTGGTGATTTGGGTTGTGGCGGAGCTGGGTATTTCACTTTGGCAGCTGCGCGCCTAGTCGGTGATCAGGGCCAAGTCTACGCTGTTGATATTTTGAAAACTGTTCTCTCCAGTGTCGCCAGTAAGGCGCGCATGCAGAAACTCTACAATGTCAAAACAGTTTGGAGTAATCTCGAAGTTCTCGGCGCTACTGAGATTCCTTCTGCTACTTTAGACTATACCTTTTTGGTTAACATACTTTTTCAATCACACAAACACGAAGAAATCATGCGTGAGGCACACCGCTTATTGAAGCCTCAGGGCTCGCTGATGATTATCGATTGGCTCAAAGGCTCGATGGTACTCGGTCCAGCTGATGATGATAAGATTGATATTGAACGTTTGCGCACTTATGCCCGCTTGATTGGTTTCCAAGAGGTGAAAACCTTCAACGCTGGACAATATCACTTTGGTGTGATATTTATGAAAGTCTAACCGAGCGAAGCTCGGAAACCCGAAATACGAAACTCGCCCGCCTGCCATCGCTACGCTCAGGCGTTAGCGGGCAGGAAATCCTAAACAAGTTCAAATATCAAAATTCAAAATAAGGCATCAAGTTTCCCTGATTGAATTTTAACCTTTGAACTTCAATATTGTTTAGAACTTAGAATTTAGAACTTCGAACTTAATCCAGCAACTACTTTATGAACTTCTCACAGATTACCCCCTACCTCTTCGCTACCTATCCAGGACTTCCAGAGCAAACGTTCTGGTATACACTCGGTGGTATCGTTTTGGTTCACATTATTCTCGGCGTATTTGCCATACTCTTTCGTCGTAGTCATGATGGCTATCTCAAGAAGTTGGGAAAGAAATTATTATTTTGGAGTATCATCTCATTGATTGTAGTTTTGGTCTTGGCTAGCTTCCGTTATCAAAATATTTACGCCTTAAGCACGAGAGCTTTTTTGATCGCTTGGTTGGTTATTGCCCTAGCGTGGCTTGGTAATATTGGTATCTGGTGGCTGCGTCATGTGCCAGCAGCACGACAACGAAGACAAGAGCGACAGGAGTATGATAAGTATTTGCCTAGAAAAAAGTAATTAGTAACTAGTAATTAGAGATCAGCTTAGTCGCTACCTAATTACTGATTACGAATTACTAGTTACTAATCTAAACAGGGAACAAAAATCCTTGTTTTTATTTATGTTTAATTCAAATTATCGTCGGAAGTTAGGCAAGCTGGGTGAACAAGCGGCCAAACGCTACTATCGTAGACAAGGTGGTATTATAATCGCCGAGAATTATTATTGTCACTATGGAGAGGTTGATTTGATTGTCTTACGCGATAAAGAAATAGTTTTTGTGGAAGTAAAGACGCGCACCTCTACTGATTTTGGTTTGCCGGAGGAAGCTGTTTCAGACGAGAAACTCCAACGTCTGGCTGACGCAGCTGATCATTGGATGGAGAAAATGAATTATAATGGCGAGTATCGGTTTGAAATAACCGCGGTGATGTATCAGGGGAAGAAGGTGGAGATTAGAACGATCGAGCCGATGTGGTGAGGCGCCGTAGGCGCCAAACACCAAACACCAAACCCTAAACTCTAAACAAGTTCAAATAATTAATTGTTAAAGTTCGTAACGGCATAAGGGAGCGAAAGGTTTGAATTTGAGGTCTTTGAACTTTGATATTGTTTAGTGCTTAGGATTTTGAACTTAGAGCTTTTCTCATAAATATCGCTAATATTAGCTAAAATATGATTATCCTCATACTTCTCCTCTTGACACTTCCCATAGTTATGTTATTATCATTCAGTTGCCAAAAATCGGTAACGAAATGTTCTGTCCAGAAAGTCAAGCGGAGCGCAGACAGAAGGGTTGAGTACAACCATGGAGGCTTGAGGGTAAAACCAAGAGTCATAAGTTCGCGGGAACTTTCCGCCAGCTGATCCATCGAGTGTATCGCCACTTAGGTAGACACCACCGACCCGGTGTCAACCAACAGACATCTGTCCCCTGTCTGCGCTCTCACCATTTGGAGACCCCCGTAGCCCTAGCGCTACAACGCTGCAACGCATCGCAACGGGGGTCTCTTTTTTTTGCCCCGTTAGAACTTTTGTTTCTAACGGGGTTTTGACAAAAGTTGAAATTTGTCCTAGTCTATATACATAAGGCTTAGTGTATAACTATGCCTATTATTTTTAACTAAAATCATGTCCAACGAAATATTAAACGCCATCAAGGTCATCTGTGAGGAGAAAGGTCTCTCCATGGAGTCTGTGGTGGAAACAATTGAAGCTGCTATGGCAGCAGCCTATCGTAAAGATTTCGCGGAGAAGAACCAAAATATCCGCGTGACTTTCGATACTAAGACCGGTACGGCTAAAGTCTATGATGTGAAAACCATCGTCGAAGATGTTGATGTCGAAGCTCAAGATCTTGCTTGGGAAGAACAACGTCAGAAACGTGAAGCCGGTGAAGTGATCGCGGAAGAAGACGAGATCAAACGTTTCAATCCAAAAATGGAAATCATGATCTCAGAGAGTAAGAAAGATCACGCCAAAATGAAAGTCGGCGAAGAGATTGTCACCGAGTTACCAGTACCAGCAGAATACGGTCGCATGGCGGCGCAGACTGCTAAGCAGGTTATCATTCAACGATTACGTGAAGCAGAACGTGAAAATATTTTTGCTAATTATCAGGACAAAGTTGGTACACTAGTTAATGGTACTGTCCAACGCTTCGACGCTCGCAGTGTCATGGTTGATCTGGGACAAGCAGTCGCAGTGATGCCACCAGAAGAACAGATTCGCAACGAACGCTATGAAGCTGGTGCACGCTACCGCTTCTATATTGTAGCTGTAGAGATGAAAGCTAAAGGCCCTGAGATTATCGTCTCACGTGCACACAAAGATTTAGTCAAAGAATTATTTGCTCAAGAAGTGCCAGAGGTTAATGCTGGCAGTGTTGTGATCAAAGAAGTTGCTCGTGAAGCTGGTTCACGTTCCAAAATTGCTGTTTCTACTGATGATGAAAATATTGATCCAGTAGGATCTTGTGTTGGTCAACGTGGTACTCGTGTCCAGACCGTCATTGCAGAATTAGGTGGAGAAAAAATTGATATTATCGAATGGTCTGATGACAGTCAGAAGTTTATTACTCAAGCTTTGTCACCTGCTAAAGTTATCTCCGTCACCTTACAACCAGAAGAGAAGATAGCTTTAGTAAAGGTAGCGGAAGATCAATTATCTTTAGCTATTGGTAGGGCTGGTCAGAATGTTCGTCTAGCTTCCAAGCTCAGTGGTTGGAAGATTGATATCTTGGCCCCTGATGGTGCTCCAGTCCTGACACCAGAAGCGGTAGCTGCAGAAACTCCGTCAGAAGCCGCAGTCGAATCAGTTGAAGAGTCAGCCAAAGAACCAGAAGCAACTGAAGAGCCTGTGAAAGAACCAGAAGTAACAGAATAATCAGCTTCATATATTTTTAATTTTTAATTCTTCATTCTTAACTCCTATGTTCTCAAACACTTTACTCCCACTTCTAGCAGCAGCTGCTGCTATCATCGCTGGCCTGTACTTGGCTCGCAAAATCTTAGCTCAAGATACTGGTACTGATAAGATGCGTGAGATCGCTAGTGCTATTCAGCAAGGCGCGAAAGCTTACCTCACTCGTCAGTACAAAACAGTAGCAATGATTGCTGCACCGCTATTTCTAATTATCGGCTTTGTTCCAAGTTTAGGTTGGCGCACGGCTATCAGTTTCTTGGTTGGTGCTGTGCTCTCTGCCGCCGCCGGTATTATTGGTATGAACGTCTCTGTCCGAGCTAATGTCCGTACCGCTGCCGCTGCTAGCAAAGGTTTATTCCCCGCTCTGCAGACCGCTGTCTTTGGTGGAGCTGTTACTGGTTTCTTGGTCGTTGGATTGGCTCTGCTTGGTGTGGCTGGGATGTATGCTCTCGGGTTCAGTGTTAAAGAATTAGTCGGTCTGACTTTTGGTAGTAGTTTGATCTCTGTCTTCGCCCGACTTGGTGGTGGAATATTTACTAAAGCCGCAGATGTCGGTGCTGACTTGGTAGGTAAAGTGGAAGCAGGAATTCCAGAAGATGATCCACGTAACCCAGCTACTATTGCTGACAACGTTGGTGACAACGTTGGTGACTGTGCTGGTATGGCCGCTGACTTATTTGAAACTTATGCTGTGACTTCTGTCATCACTATGTTAGTGGCAACTCTGACCTTATCAACCAAACCTGAGGCAGCTCTCTATCCTCTGATGATTGGCGCTGTTTCTGTTATTACCTCTATTATTGGTCTTTTCTTCATCCGTCTCGGCAAAGGTACCAACATCATGGGCGCTTTGTACAAAGGTTTGATTGTCTCTGGTGTCTTGTCTGCTATCGTTCTGTACCCTTTAACCATGTCGATGATGAACGACCTTGGTGATTACAGTGCTCGTGATATTTATCTTTCAGCTCTGATTGGTTTAGCTGTCACAGCTCTGATGGTAATCATTACCGAATACTATACTTCAACCGCTTACAAACCAGTTCAGAATGTGGCCAAAGCTTCTGTCACTGGACACGGTACTAACGTCATCGCTGGATTAGCTCTTTCTATGCGTTCGACCATCTGGCCAGTATTGGTTATCGTTGCTGGTATCTTAGCTAGTTACTATCTCGCTGGGTTCTACGGTGTGGCGGTCGCTGCCATGGCCATGTTATCTCTCGCGGGTATGATTGTAACGATTGATGCTTATGGTCCGATTGCTGATAACGCAGGTGGTATTGCTGAGATGGCTGGTCTAGATGAGAAAATTCGCGATGATATTATTGATCCATTAGATGCTGTCGGTAACACGACCAAAGCTGTGACTAAAGGTTACGCTATTGCCTCAGCTGGTCTAGCGGCTCTTGTGCTCTTCTACGCTTATACTAAAGAAGTTAGTGATGCTATGGCGTTGAAAGGAATTGCCGAAGCTATTAATTTCTCATTATCTAATCCATTAGTACTAGCAGGATTATTCATCGGTGGACTTCTACCATTCTGGTTCTCCGCTCTAGCGATGGAAGCTGTTGGTAAAACCGCTGGTGCTGTGGTTCAAAGTGTTCGCGATCAGTTCAAAAATAATCCAGGCATCATGGCTGGTACCTCTAAACCTGATTATTCACTGACAGTTGATATTGTTACCATGGCAGCTCTGCGACAGATGATTGTGCCAGCTTTGATTCCTGTCTTGGCTCCTATTATCATCGCTATTGTTTTCCGTGGAACTGCTGCTATCCAAGTTCTTGGTGGTTTATTGATTGGAAGTATTATCACCGGTCTCTTCTTAGCTATCTCGATGACTTCTGGTGGTGGTGCTTGGGATAACGCTAAGAAATATATCGAAAAAGGTAACTTCGGTGGTAAGGGTTCTGAAGCTCACAAGGCTGCTGTCACTGGTGATACTGTCGGCGATCCTTACAAAGATACAGCAGGTCCTGCTATCAATCCGATGATTAAGATTCTCAATGTGGTAGCACTGTTGTTAGTAGCAATTCTCATCGGTTCAATTAAATAACATTAGGTACTCGGAACCCGGATCCGGGAAACGAGTCCTTTATTGTCATGAATATAACGAAAAAAGATTTACCCCAAGGGCTAGTTGAGCTGACGATAGAATTGTCGGTGGAAGAAACTCAACCATATCTACTCAAAGCGTCTGAGAAAGTATCACAGCGTATTAGCATCCCCGGATTTCGTCCAGGGAAGGCACCATTTGATCGAGTGAAGCAGGCTTTCGGTGAAGACGCCTTGTATCAAGAAGCTCTGCAAGCTATTGTGGCTGGAACTCTCTGGAAAGCAGTTGATCAAGAAAAAATTGCTACAGTTGGTCAGCCGCAGATTCAAGTAGAAAAACTAGCAGCTGGTAATCCAGTAATCTATCAGGCTACTGTGACCTTGATGCCAACTGTCACACTAGATGATGTGTCTAAAATTAAACACGCCAAAGTTGTGGCTGAAATCAAAGAAGAAGAAATACAAAAAGTCTTGAATGATTTTGCTTCTTGGCGGGCAACAGAAATTTTAGTTGAACGACCGGCTGCCTTGAAAGATAAAGTTGTAGTTGATTTCGAAGTGATGATTGATAAGGTGATTATCGAAGGTGGTAAGGCTGACAAGTATCCAATCACTCTGGGCTCGGGCGCGATGATACCTGGTATGGAAGATCAGCTACTTGGTATGAAAGCTGGAGAGACGAAAGAATTTGATCTCACTTTCCCCAAGGAATATTTCCAAGCTAACCTCGCAGGCAAAGAAGCTCATTTCAAAGTTACTGTCCATGAAGTACTGGAACGAAGCTTGCCGGAGATCAATGACGACTGGGCTCAAAGTATAGCTAAGAAAAATCTAGCAGACTGGCGTGAAGAGATTCGAACAGGTATGCAGCAGGATAATGAGGTTGCTGCTGAGCGAGAATGGGAAACAGCAGCTGTAGAGAAAATTATTGATGTTAGTACCTTCACAGCTATTCCAGAACTCTTGATAAAAAACGAGTCACACAAAATGTTGGAGGAGTTGAAGCAGAGTTTGGAGCAACGACAGATGAAGTGGGAGGATTATCTCTCCAACATGAAAAAAACTGAAGATCAGTTGTTAGTTGATTTCAGGCCACAGTCTGAGAAAAGGGTTAAAGCTGCTTTAGTTCTCCGACAGTTAGGTAAAGATCATAGTATGACTGCGAGCGCTGAAGAGGTGGAAGCGGAATTAGCCAAACAGAAAACTCAGTATGCTGGTAATAAACAAGCCGAAGAAGTTCTTGCTTCTCATGACTATCGACACTATGTGGAGAGTACGTTGATTAACCAAAAAGTGATGGATTGGATCGCAGAGCAAGTAGGGAAAGAGAAGAAATAAGAATTTGGAATTAAGAATAAATTTATAACCCCGTTGCGGTATGTCCGCAACGGGGTTATTTGGTCTGACAACATTCAGACAGAATCACTAAGCTCATTTAACTGCCCTTCTATCCCACCAAGGAATTGCAGATACATACCACGCGCTGAAGGTGCAGAGACTTTTCGGATAGCTACCTGGAGCGGGGCATCGTCCTCGTTTTCAGTTGATACAATAGTCGGCAAGAAGCAGAAATCTCGGTCTAGAGGAGGGTCGGGCAACTCCTTCATTTGTGCTCGGACCAGCTGTTCCATATGGAGCAGGCCACGGGCAAGATGAGCTTTTGATCGCTTCATGACCATCCTTTCTGGTTTAGGTACGGGTGATTAATTGACAGTATATCATAGAATTACTGACTCAGTATGCTACAATACTTTTATGTATTTTGGTTTTCACGCTTCCGCCGCTGGCGGAGTAGATCAAGCACCAGAACGCGCTGCTGTCGAAGGAGCAGAAGTTTTTCAATTCTTCTCCCGCTCGCCTCGTGGTGGTCCAGCGCCGAAGCTGACGAAAGAAATCGTGGCTAACTGGCAGGTAGAATTAAAAAAATATCAGATTCAGGCCACCTATATTCACGCGCCGTATTATATTAACTTTGCTTCCACGAATGATAAGATCCGCTATGGTTCGATCGCCGTTATCCGTGATGAACTAGAACGTGGTTCAACTCTCGGAGTCAAAGGTTTGATGACTCATCTGGGAAGCTCCAAAGACGTAGGTGAGAAAGAAGGAACGAAAAAAACTATTGAAGGCATTACTAAGGTTCTTACTGGCTACAAAGGCACAACCAAATTTCTCTTAGAGAATTCTGCTGGAGCTGGAGCAGTCATCGGCGATACGATGGAAGAGTTGTCAGCTATTATCAAGGGTGTGGAGAAGAATCTGAAAAAGAAAAACGTTTTCGGAGTGTGCTGGGACACACAGCACGGTTTTGCTTCTGGCTACGATCTTCGTACCAAGACCGCCATTGATAGTTGGCTGAAGAAATTTGATACGATGATTGGTTTGGAACGATTAGTGCTATTTCATGCGAATGATTCCAAAATTGAATTCAACGGACACAAAGATCGACACGATGATATTGGTTTTGGTTTGCTTGGTGAGAACACTTTCAAACTGCTGATCCAAAACCCCAAGTTTAAAAAGATAGATATGATTTTGGAGACTCCGGCGGAGAAGGTAGAGTACGCGGAGACTCTGAGGTTATTTAAGAAGTTTCGAGATAATAAATAGTGAAACTATCAATTACAGTACAACCAAATGCTCGACAAGAATCTCTGGTTCTGAAGGATGGACAAGTTAAGATTAAACTACGAGCCAAAGCAGTCGATGGCGCAGCTAATAAAGCTCTGATTAATTTCCTAGCTAAGAGATTCTCAATCGCACGGTCATCTGTTATACTTATTTCAGGAGAACGGTCGCGATATAAGGTCGTCGAAGTTCCTGATGGTTTAAACTTTTAGTTCAGCTACTATTTATGAATCGTTTTGTTCTGATGTTAAATATTCTTTTTGTCTTCGTCGTTATTGGCGTGGTGGTTTATTTTCAGTTGAATGATTACGAACGAGAGCAGCAACAGCAGATAAGTAATATTCAGGGGTTATAGTGTTTAGACACGTCAAGGCAAAAAGTCTTGATTTTCTCCCAGATGTGCAGCTATGAGTATCATGTGAGTGTGGCAATTAAAACAAATACAGAATAGTTGAAAGTTGTAAGAAGAAAACGGTTAGGTGATCGTTTTTTTTATCACTATTAGTCTGTGACAGAGCGGGCAGCCATGACACGGAAGAGAATGCTGATAGGTTTTGTTTTACCCTTCTCTACCATATCCGAGGTGATTTCTAAGGTTGGTTGCTGTATATTTTGAGCCAAATATTGTCGACTCATCGTAATGGCGTTCTCTAAGGCATAGCATAGAGGTAGAAAATCTTCTCCGCCGGTATAGCCTATATTGGTACGAGCATTTTTTTGAAAATAATTACGGAAAAAATCGCGTAATATTTGAGGATCGTCGCTGGCTGGTAAATTTTGTGGAGCGATATGGTGTGCCCAAATAATAACCTTTGGTTTTAATAGTTGAATATTATTTTTGATAATAGCAACGGCATCCTGGTTATCGGGATGAGTCTTAGGCGGCGAAACAAAAATTATATCTGGACTGCCCAACTCGTCTAATTGTTGTTTTGTTAGTAGGTGAGAGTTGTCAGCAAAGTGTGCTAAACGAAACCCATCGATCGTATAGTGCCAGGCAATATTCATTTCTCCGTTAAACTCATATACAATAGTGCCTCTCAAGTTGAGTCCAGGGAACGGATCTTCAGTAGGCTTAGTATTAGGAGCAGTCTGTAACAATCCGGCGACAGACCGTGAGTGATCAGCATCCGGCTCAGAAATAAGAGTGATGTTAGCGCCTAAGGCCTTATCATTAAGAGTGCTCGGAAATACTGGACCAAGGCTCCATTCTGGATTATCTTCGAAAGGATCAATCAAAATTTTATAACCCCGCTGGTTTTCTATTAGGAAGCAGGAAAGTCCGATAAATGTTATTTTCATTAAGCTATTTTAGCATTACCTTTAACGGACAACAATAGAATAGTCGCCCTTGATTTTTTAGAGAATAATGGTATCATAGGCTTTGATTAGTAGTTATGCGAGAGTAGTTCAGTGGTAGAACGTCTCCTTGCCAAGGAGAAGGTCGCGGGTT
>CAZASM010000014.1:0-25208 GCA_964487895.1 uncultured Gammaproteobacteria bacterium | reverse complement strand
CTGAGGTTAGAACAAGAATGAATTTTTGTTTTTCATGGCTCACCAGAGGTTATTAATAATCTTGAACCAAGACAAGCAGAGAACGAAAATAGCAAAACAAAGGAAATGGAAAAAGATGGAACACCGGCAGTTTTCGCTACGCCTTTTGCTGATGTGGCAATATTTAGAGCCCTTATAAACACAGTTGGAGTGGAGGGTGATTCAGAGAGCGGATTTGGTATTGAAGAAGGTAAGATTCATTTTAAAAGCACACAAAATCTTCTAGACGCGGCAAACAAAAGAAAGGGTTTTGTCTATGTTTTAAAAAAAGAAGGATTTGAAGAACCTATTGGAATACAATGTAGAAGTGAGGACGTAGTTGTTCCAATTGAGATGGTTGAGGTAACAGCGGAAGACCTACCACAAGACATCAAAATCATATAACCCTCTATAGTTGACAGGCAGGTGTGTATTTTATTTGTTTAAATTTCAAACCTTAATACCTCAGGGGATAAAACATATCGCTGCTTGAGTACGCCGATTAAGTAGTAAAAGACAATAAGTTAGTTATTTGTTATACTAGAAGCAGTAATTAACTAATAAAAATATGAAGAAAATATTGAAGCTATCAGGACTACTGGCCTTGTTAGCTCTTTTTTTAATTTCAACAGGGGCTTCAGCTCAAACAGAGTTACTTTTCGGTCAGAAACATTTTTATAGCGTTTTTTTTCGTGGTAATGGCGAATCTATTACTTACGCTAGGATTGTAATAACCAACAATCAAGAGACTCCTATGACGGAGTTTAATTTTGAGATTCCAAAAGTAACCCCTACGGAAATGGTCGTTATACAACAACTACTACCCCAAAGATGTATTAAATGGAATTATGATTATAAAAATCCTCAAGATCCCTACGCTCCCAAAACATGTTTAGAGTTGGGTGATGCTGATTATAGTAGCCCTTCTTATAACAGTGGGTATTATTATAACGAACAACCTCTAGAGAACGGCACGTACCAAAAAGTTAAATATACCAAAACCAGCACTGGTTATAACCTGTCTTTAGCAGCACCAATTGCTCCAAATAAATCAAGCGCAATTATTATAGCTTATGCTGCCAAAGGGTATGTCACTAATATTTTTGGGCTGCAAAAAATAAACTTTGAAACTATTAAAGTTAATTCTCGAATTGAAACTATTAAAGTTGCTATTGATGTTGATAGTGATTTGTTGTTGAAAGGAAAAGGATCAAGTGTTAACTATAACGAAGAGCCTAGTATGATGGCTCAGGCGCCAAGTAACTTCGCTGGCCTTTCTAGTAGCCAACTCGATAGCAAAGTGAGTCGTATTGGCTCTTATGGACCATTAATGAAAGAGACGAAGAATTTAGCAAACAATGAATCTTTTGTTGTAAAGGGTGAGTATGCTACTAACTGGTTTCGCCTTTACCTGTCGAATATACTCTGGGCCATTGGAATTGTTGTTGTGATTTTTTTCTTACTCTCATTACTAAAAAAAAGATTAAAGAAAAACAACAAAACCACTACTCCAAACACCACCAATAACAACAAAGGAAGTAATTTGACGCTTCTCGACCCACTTTACGCTTCGATGAGTTTTCTTTCAGCTATGGCGGTCTTAGTCCTGTCTTATTTAATGCAGTTTGTTTCTGATAGCAGTTTATTCGGTAGCCTTGGTAACAACCCAGTCTTTCTGATTATTGGTTTCATCACAGTTATCTTATTGTATTTCTTAGCCGTCTTTGGGTTGTCGATTATTACATCTATCCAACATGGTTGGAAAGCTTTCATTTCGATTATCTTGGGCGAATTTCTTTGGTATTTAATCTTCTTGATTTTCTTTCTAATTCTGTTTTCCTCGGGCCTAAACTTTCCTTCAAGGATGATGTATTAAAATAAAACAGAACTCAAATAATATACCCGCGGTTATTAATGCTCAAGGAGATAGTTGGTGTTGTTATTTGATTATACCTATCAAACAATAGAAAGAATTGTAACAACACACTACGAGTATGGTCCAGTTATGTTATAAAGGTGGTGTTATAACTACATTACCCAACAACATAGATCTATTTTAGACCTAAGTATAAATATTAATTGTAAAATACTATGGTAAAAGTAATACTAACCATGTTTATGGTTTTTTTATTATCCAGCTGCACTTTAAATACGCAACCCTCTACCGAGAGAACAACGCAAAACATCACACAAACAGGTAATTGCACAAATTGTGCTGTTTCTGGAACTTTGTACATACCAGAACACAACAACTCAAGACTTAAGGTAGAAATAATTATGTTTGAATATGACCCTACGGTTGCCGATGATCTAGCTAAGGAATTTGATAAAATAATTGTTTATATAGACCAAAATATCAAAGAAATAAATTTTGATATTGGGCAAACAGGAAATGTTAAATCGAATAAAAAGTACTATATTTCCTCCACTGGTTACGTAGATGATTTATATGTTTTTTGGGGAAAGTGTTCACATGGCGATTTTTGCGCCGTTTTAGAACCATCGAGAATTGAAATATATGGAGAGATTCAAAATAAGGTTGTAAAAACAGTGCTAAATAAGGATGGTTTAAATCAAAACAATACAACAACCTGTCAAAAAGATAGTGATTGTCGCATTGTTCGTTCCGGCTGTCCTTTTTGCCATTCGTGCTATATTTTAAAACTTGATGATCCAGATCTTATCGCGGTCAATGAAAATTATACCTGTCCCGAAAAACCCAAAGATATTGTCTGTGCAACTTGCGCAGCGCCAGTTTCAAAAGCTCTCAACCCAGAAAATGCTATATGTGTTCAAAACACCTGTGTAAAAAAGTAAAATAATGCAATATTAACTATCAATTGATTGTAGTTACTTCTTTACACAGACGTTGGCAGATACACGCTGACTAGCTCTATTTAGACCCATAATCTGTTATATATTGACAATAACACTTCTTTTTCTTATGCTCAAATCTCAAGCCTCCATAGCTCAGGGGTAGAGCAGCCCACGGTAATGGGCAGGTCGAAGGTTCGAATCCTTCTGGTCGCTCCACTTTGGGGTCGTCTATCAGCTTTTGCTGAAGACGGCCCCTTTTCTTATACCTAACGTTGACAAAATTAAACCCTATAGTAATATAGCATTCTTGTCCGTACCTTGGCTTAAATGGCGCTGTAGCTCAATTGGGAGAGCGTTGGTTGTCCACGAAGCAACCAGAGGCTGTAGGTTCGAATCCTGTCAGCGCCACTAAATTTATGAGCTCGTCCGCATAAGGAATGATTAATGCGACCCGTCCTGTCGGACGGGGAAATGCTGGTGGAACTCCAGTCGGGCTCGCCATTTGTCCTCCTTCTTGATCTTCAGGAAGGAGGGCTTTTCTTTCGGCTAAAAGTACAGTATAGTAATAACCTATGAAACTCATCTTTAGTTATCTCAAACTACATCGAAAGCTATTGGCCGCCGCATTAGTATTGGCTGCGATCAACCAAATATTTTCTTTACTGGACCCGCAGATCTTCAGAATGATTATCGATGGTTATGCTAGCAAAGCAACCACACTAACCCGTAGCGAATTTATTAGTGGTGTTGGTCTATTATTACTTGCTTCTATTGGTGTGGCGCTTGTTTCTCGCATTGCCAAGAATTTTCAAGACTATTACGTCAACGTTATTGTCCAGAGAATTGGAACAGCTATGTATGCGCGTGGCGTGGGCCATTCTTTCTCACTACCGTATCAAGTATTCGAAGACAGACGCTCAGGAGAAATTTTATTAAAACTGCAGAAAGTTCGTGCTGACAATCAGACACTGATAACTAGCATGATTAACATCGGCTTTTTCTCCTTAGTAGGTATTGTCTTTGTTCTGGGTTACGCCTTTTTTGTTCATTGGGCAGTTGGTCTGGTTTACTTCATGTTAATTCCAATTGTTGGGTTCACCGCCTTTATCATTACTAGAAAGATTAAAGGTATTCAACGGACCATTGTCGCGCAGACAGCAGAGTTAGCTGGTTCTACAACGGAAACAATTAGGAATGTTGAGTTGGTAAAGAGCTTAGGCCTAGAACAACAAGAAATCGATCGTTTAAATATGGTCAATGAGCGCATCCTCCAACTAGAACTAAAGAAGGTTCGCATGGTACGAATGTATAGTTTTATCCAAGGCACTACTATTAACTCTTTGCGTTCCGGACTTTTACTTTTGATGATGTGGTTGATCTTCAATGGAGACATCACTTTAGGACAATTCTTTAGTTTATATATTTATTCCTTCTTTATTTTTAACCCACTATCAGAGCTTGGTACCGTAGCTCAGCAATATCAAGAAACAAGGGCTAGCAACGAACAACTAAGTGAACTTTTGGCCACACCAGCAGCGCCAAAACCTACAAACCCAGTAACAGTCGGTGCTATCGAGTCGGTTGATTTTCAGCAAGTCGAATTCTCTTATTATGCGGCTGAGCAAAAAACCATCAAAGGTATAGATTTAACTGTGAAAGCGGGCCAAACTGTTGCTTTGGTTGGACCGTCTGGCTCTGGTAAATCAACTTTGATAAAGTTACTAGTAGGATTGTACCAACCTAGCTCTGGCGCCTTATTATTCAACGGCCAAGACAGTAAAAATATTGACTTTGATCAGCTCCGCCAACGCATTGGATTGGTGTCTCAGGATACCCAACTATTTGCTGGTACTTTTCGTGAAAACCTGCTTTTTGTCCGTCCGACAGCGACTGACGCCGAGTGTTTAGAAGCAATGAAATTAGCAGCCGCAGATTCCCTTCTAGAGCGTGGTGGACAAGGTTTGGATACGAAGATTGGTGAGAATGGGATTAAACTGTCAGGAGGCGAAAAACAACGTCTAGCGATAGCTAGGGCCTTGCTTCGTCAGCCTGAAATAATCATCTTTGACGAAGCCACCAGTAGCTTAGATTCTATTACTGAGCAGGCCATCACAGAGACTATTCGTAATATAGAAAAAGCTCGTCCTAGTGTTATCACAATCATGGTAGCGCACCGTCTATCAACCATTGCTCACGCTCAAAAGATATTTGTTTTAGAGAAGGGTTCTGTGGTCGAAACTGGTACACACGAATCCTTAATTAAAGACGGCGGTTTATATGCCGCCTTGTGGCGACAGCAGATAGCTGTTAGTTAGAAGATTAAAATAATAATGAAACACCGCCCCGGTTATCTGAGGCGGTGTTTTTTTGTGCTTGTATTTTAGACAGCACCCCTGATCGAGCGACAGCACTGTTCTATGATACGTGTAACCGTATCAGGATTGAGCATGCTGCCAGCGACACGGGGACTACCCATGATGATGTTGCTGCCACCCCAGCTGTCGTTTGGGTTGTTTTCGGCTCTGTTCAACGCTCCCATAATCTTGGGCAAGGGAAAAGGTACAAATTGGGAAGTGCGCCCAATGGAGTACACATGTCTACCATCAGTACGTACACGCACCGAGACGAAGGCCCCGATTCCGTCGTTAACAACCCCGAGTCTGGCGTTTGCTCCAGTTTCCGCAACCAGTGTCCAACCTGTACCACCACCGATTTTCTGGTAAGAGGTATCGAGTTCGACTTTTTCTGCCTTCCCGACTATGTAAGCCATGATTCGGAGACCAACGCTGGTGATGATGTCATCGAACTCTCCAGCATTGCGCCGATCTAGTTGTCCTGATGCCCGGAAGGCATGATAGGGACGGAATACCCACATCAGTTCCTGTAAGGTCGAGAGATCGCGAGGGAACGGATAGTTGCCGGCCGTCGAGTCCAGCATATCCTCCATGAAAACCAGGCGGTTAAGCGCAGGATTCATAGTCGAGTATGCTAATGGCTGGTTTTGCAGGATGAAGCTGGTCAGGCAGACGTCCTCATCGCAATCATTGCGGTAGATGGTGGCATCAGGGTTGTTTCGATCGTCGGCGAAGGTCAAAAAAAGACCTTGTCTTACAACGAGCAATGCTTGGGCGCAGGTGGCTCGAGTTGCCAGACGGTCCACTCCTTCGTGATGGTTGAGGTTTGCCCACGGTCCTCGAGGATTGAAGCGGGGCGCCTCAGCTACATACCCATCGATAGCAATAGAGTAACCAGGCTTTTCCCGACAAAAATTCGCCCAGCTCATAGGCGTGATTCCAGGCTCGGTAATAAACTTAATCATCTCTGTTTCCCTTCCACTGTTGGGATTGTGAGGGTAGAGGTAGTGACTATCACTACACTTTTTCAAAATAAAGGAACGCAAAAGAATGTAACTAATATCATATAATTTGAAATATGTCAATGATAGTGCTACTTAAATAGTATTTATTTTAATATTTAGAGATAATAAAAAAAGCTCAAAAGAGAACTTTTTTCATATCACTTATTGCAACGAGACGGCTATCTCATCTGTCGCTGTCACACCACCGAAGATATCAGTGACGACAATATAAAATTTATAGACTCCCGGAGCTGTCGGTGGTGTCCAAGGCACGATGATTTTTTTGTCTTTTAAATTATCAGCAGCAGAGTCAAACTGACTTTGATTATTGTAAAGATTATAGAAGTCTAGTTTTTTTATTTTATCTAATTTATCCAAAGAAACGCTGAGTTGTGTAGGCCAAGAACTAACTGTGTAGTTTTGGCTTGGCTCTGGTGTCAGCCACAAGAGTTTGTAATTCAATTGAGTCTTAGCCACATTAAGATTAATCGTAATACTGGCTGACTGAGTATTACCAACATCATCATAAGCAGAAGCACGTAGTGTGTATTGACCATTTTTCCAACTAGCTTGGATCGGGACAGTAATAGTATAAGGACTACTATTAGCTGTTCCTAAGTATTGGTTATCTAGATAGTAGTCGACTTTAATAACTCCACGCTTAGCTTGGGCGTCGACACTAAGTGTTAATTCTGGAGTGCTAATAGTTTGGTTCTGTGCTGGCTGGGTCCAAGAAATAGTCGGAGTGTTTTCTGGTCCATGAAACTGTCCGTCATCTCCAGGGATGCTAGTAACAAAATCATGAGCACCGCCCCAACGTGTGGTAGCATCCTCCCAGAGATGATACTGTGGGTCATCATTGGGATTAGCGGGGTAGCTTGGGTCTAATGGGTTATCTTTATTAACGTAATGTAAGATCGAGTGTAATTCTTTGAAGTTTTGTTCACGAATTTGATCGGGCGGTGTATTAGCTGTGGCTGGCTGATTGGTCAGGCTGTCCATCCTTACAACCTTCTCTTTGTAAGGTTGGCCACAGACCATGATTTTATCACAGGTAACTGGCTGTGGTGCGGGGAAGCCAACACTAGGATAGCTCTGGAGAATACGATTCATATACCTTTGCCAGATAGGACCAGCAGCATTAGCTCCGGTACCTTTGTTCATCGGTGAGTGGTCAGTGTTACCAACCCAGACACCTGTGACCAGTTGAGGTGTATAGCCCATTAACCAAGAGTCACGATAGTCATTAGTTGTACCAGTTTTCGCCGCTACCGGACGACCTGAGAGGGTTAAGTAGTTGTTAGCGCCGAAGATATAACTACGTGCGTCGTTATCTGTCAGGATACTGGTAATTTGGCGAACCACTTCTTTGTCTAAAGCTCGTTCTTGCCTCGGTGCTTCTTTCTCTTCCAAGACAGTGCCTTTAGAGTCTTCTACCTTTAACACTGTGAAATATGGTTGCGTCACACCGTCACGAGCTAACGCCGCGAAACCATTAGTGTGTTCGATTAGCTGCACTTCACCACCGCCCAAAACTAATGATAAACCATAGCGGTCTGGATCGTTGAGTGTTGTATAACCTAATTTCTGAGCTAAGGTGATAACGTTTTTGACCCCAGCTAAATACAAAGCTTGGACAGCAGGAATATTCAATGAGCCTGCTAGAGCCTGTCGAATGCTAACAGGGCCATACTCTTTACCATCATAGTTACGAGGACGATAATCAGCCCCACCATTAGAAAAAGAAGTTTCAGCATCGATAAGCACTGTCTGCGGATTGTAACCTTTAGTAAAAGCTTGAGCGTAGACAAAAGGTTTGAATGAGCTACCAGGTTGTAAGTTGGCAGTAGCAATATTTACTTGACCATCAATTTCATCATCAAAAAAATCACGTGAGCCAATCATCGCTAAGACGTCGCCTGATTTTACGTCGATTGTTACTAGACCGGCATTATTGGCACCATACTTTTCTTTTAACTGCGGGGTTAGTTCGTCAACTGTTTGTTGGGCTAGTTGTTGTTTTTCCCAATCAAGCGTCGTGGTGATTTTTAATCCACCTTGTTCGACTAAACGGTCGCCATAGCGCTCTGCTAATTGACTTTTTACCATGAAAACAAAATGAGGAGCGGTGATGTCTTCTCGCTTAGTTTTAAAGATCACCTTTTCTTCTTTAGCTTGTTTCTCTTGTTCTTCTGTGATGTATCCCTGTTCACGCATCAACTTCAAAACTAGATTTTGACGTCGTAATAAAGCATCCTTGTGTGGACCATAAGGAGAGTAGTAGCTAGGAGCTTGAGGCAGAGCAGCTAGAATAGCAGCTTCAGCCAAGGTTATATCTTTCGCTGACTTACCAAAATAAATTCCACTAGCTGATTCTATGCCATAAGCAGTAGATCCATAAGGTATTTCATTGAAATATAACTTTAGGATATCGTCCTTGGAAAATTTCTGTTCGATTTGGTAGGACAAAACTAACTCCTTAATTTTTCGTGAAATAGCCTTCTCATTACTTAAGATGGCATTTTTGACAAACTGCTGAGTCAAAGTAGATCCACCTTGTGCTTTGCTACCAGTGATAATATCAACCAAAATAGATTTGAAAATACGCGGTAGGTTGAAGCCTTGATGTTCATAGAAGGTTTTATCTTCGATGGCAATGGTAGCTTTCAAAGCATAATCAGGAATATCCTTCAGCTCGATTAAAGTCCGTCTTTGGTTACCATGGATTTCATAAAGTAGGTGCTCACCGGTATGATCATAAATTTTGGTACTTTGAGCTACACTACGATCAATAATTTTATTCGGATCTGGTAGATCACGAGAATACCAAACAAAGGCACCAACAATAGCAATAGCGCCAACGAGGAATATGAGGGCGAAAAACTTCCAAGTTTTTTTGATAAAGCGACCTATAAGTTTCCAACCAGAGCGATTTTTTCGTGGCGGACGTCCTTGGCTGCTGTGTTCCAAACGGTAGGAGTGATGCTGCTGTCCGCCTGAGAGGCTTCTAGTTTGGAAGGTGGGCCGAGAGGAAAAAGGTGAGAGTGGCATGGGAGAAATTAAGAGTTAAGAATGACCTGCCCGCCATCGCTGCGCTCAGGCGCGGCGGGCGGGAGAATTAATAAAGAAGGAATAGATTTAAAAGGAAGATTAACAGAGGTAATTATTGACAATTAATTAGATAGATTGTCCACTAGCATTAACTTCCATTATATCAGAATTTAGGTATAATGACAGAACAAAGTCAAAATTCAAAAGTAAAAAGTCAAAAATAAGGAGATTTATTTTATGGTGAGTACCGATAGTAAAAAAATTACAGAGCTAGTTACTAGAGGTGTGGCGGAAGTTATTGATTTAAAAGGCCTAACTACCCGATTACGTTCGGGTAAAGTATTACGAGTCAAATTAGGCATTGATCCTACTAGTCCAAATCTTCACTTAGGCCGCTCTATTCCTCTGTTAAAATTGCGCGATTTTCAACAACTTGGTCATAAGATAGTTTTTATTGTAGGTGATTTTACCGCTGTTATCGGTGATACAAGTGACAAGGAGAGTGAACGTCCGATGTTAACACCAGCTCAGGTCAAAAGCAATTTGAAAACTTACTTAGCTCAGGCTGGTAAAATTATTGATCTGAAAAAAACAGAGATTCGTTATAATTCAGAATGGTTGGGTAAATTAACTTACGCAGAAATTGGTGAACAGGCAAATACTTTTTCGTTAGCGGAGTTTATGTCTCGGGATAATATCAAGAAACGCTATCAAGCTGGCGGTCGTATTTCTCTACGCGAAATTTTATATCCACTGATGCAGGGGTATGACTCGGTCATGGTGAAGGCTGATGTTGAACTTGGTGGTACTGATCAGCGTTTCAATCTGCTCGCAGGCCGTCAACTACAAGAACATTATAAACAAAAACCCCAGGACCTGATCATGAATAATCTGATCGAGGGTCTCGATGGACGTAAGATGTCCTCAAGTTGGGGTAATACTATTAACCTGACGGATAGCGCCAGAGACATGTTTGGTAAGATTATGAAACTACGTGATGAATCAATCATTACTTACCTGATTCATTGTACACGTGTGCCATTGGAGGAAGTTGAGAAGCAGAAGAAAGCTCTCGACCAAGGAACTAATCCACGTGATATTAAACTATTCTTAGCTGAACAGTTAGTGACTTTCTATTATAATGCTAAAATTGCCAAAACAGAACATGATAATTTTCTTCACCAGTTCTCTGACAGGCAAATGCCGACTGATATTCCGGAGTTTCATTATAAAAAAGGTTTAAATTTAGTGGATTTCTTGGTTGAAGCGCAATGCTCAAGCTCAAAAACAGAAGCTCGAAGATTACTAGAGCAGGGCGCAGTAAAGATTAATCAAGAGAAAACTATAGATATTAAAGTTGTGCTCAAAGTCGGAGACATTATTCAGGCAGGTAAACGAAAGTTTATTAAACTGGTGTAATAAGAGTAAATTAATACGGCGGCAAGCTTGGTGCTTGCCGCCGTTTTTTCGATCCCGCGGAAGTAGCGGGTGCTTAATCTAGTTGATTACTTCCGGAGGATTTGCACTGGTCAGGATGTCTGTGCGATGAGGGACCGTACCGCAGCTTTCTTCAGGGCCTTCTGCAGTTGCCGGTTTTTGACCTTGAGGGTCTCTTTGATCTGGGCCAAATATTCGCCCGAGAACAAATCCCGGTTGCAGTGCCTGCAGAGCTCGACTGCTTGTCTACAGTCGCCGACCGTCACTACGGTTTGCCCTGTGGTCTCACAGACTGCCTGTCCCTTTTTTCCGCCGCTGGCGACAAAATCCATCTGTCGCGCTTGCGAAGTGCAAATCATTTTATCGTCCTTGCATTTGTTGAGGGTAGGTAGCCTAGTCTCTGGCCTAGTGAGACTAGCGTGGAACGGGTAAAGCTTTTTCCGCCCTTTCTGTCACACTTGGTGACTGTTTGATCCCTTGGGAGGTAAAAACGGTGAACGCAGGAAAGAAGAGAGGAGTTGCGATGACAACTGGTGGCTTAGTGATCGTAGCGAGGACGACGCCACGATGACGGGGCTTCCGAGAAAGGCCATTTCTCGGTGTGTTGTTGTCAGTCGCAACCCCTCGAAAGTTCGCAAAGCTTAATGCAAAACAGTTAAAGAGCGAAGATTTGTATAATACCCACTTTATACATAATTGTCAATACTAATTTAAAATAACCCACCTCTTTAGGTGTTATACTTACCATATGACTATCATTAAATCGTTTCTAATTACTGTTTTCATAGAGTTGTCTGTTTTAGGAATCCTAGGTTTAAACAACTCCGTGCATCAGCTTATCTTCCGAACTTTTTTGCCAGCTGATAACTTGGCTACTGAACGTCAATATTTATTAGCCTATTTTCGTGGCCAGTCCACTTTGGATACTGCTAAATTCAAATCAGCTGAGCTCAGCCATATTGAAGATATCAGAGAAGTTCTGACTAATGGACAAACTATTTATTTTTATTTCTTGCTGGTTTTTCTAATTTGGCAGATAGTTGAGTATAAAAGAAAAAAAATAGCCCAGTGGGTGGCTGACTGGAAAAAGCAATTAAAGTTCGCCATTATCCTTTGGCCTCTGATAGCGATCATCTTTGTTCTTGCCTTTGAACCGCTATTTATTTTTTTCCATCAGATAGTTTTCCCTGGTGGTAACTGGCTCTTCAATCCCGAGACAGATTTAATTATCCGATTGTATTCACCGCAATTTTTCTTTTATTTTGTAATTGTCTGGGCAGTGATTACGGAGTTGTTTTTGATCGGTGGATATTTATTTCTAAAAATAAAACAGCGACGTAGACCGAAGTCATAGTCGCTGTGTTCTGAAAGATACTCAGTTAGACTGAGGAAATCGCTCCAAAACCATGATGACTTCCTGGAGTCTAACACTCAGATCAAACCCCCTGTGAAATAATCCCGCAGTAGAAGAGGTTATTTTTCTGACTGGTTCCAGAAAATCCTTTAGCTTCAAGTTGGCCGCGAGATCACCGATATTCAGTATCAGTTCACGCCACATCTCTAGCTGGTCTCTTGGCTGACTTGCAAGCTCAGCTAGGATAGTTGTGATAGCCCTTTCTAGTCTCAACCGACGCTGGTCAGTGATTCCCTCGTCTTGATAGACGATAAAAAAACGATCGAGGGTATTGAGTCCTCGACCAAACCAAGTCGCCTGTAAATCGCCATAAGAGAGAAGGTCTTTCAGTTCTAGGGCTAAAGCCTCGTCTGACATGGCGTCGATTCGTGTAAAATCTACAGTCATCTCAGTCTCCTTGGATGGTCTGTCAGTGGCTGGCAAAATGAACGACAGGTTAGAATTTAGATGAAAAGTGCCTTAAAGTCAATCTCAAGGAAATATTAGGCGGCCCATATGCAGCAGTAGGGGTCGGTTTGAAACCGACCCCTACTAGGCGAATATAGAAACCTATGTGAATAATTTATAAACCCCGGCGGTAGTGTTTGGCCGCCTCATCTGGATCTATCGGATTAATCACCAAACCAGAGCCAATCTCTACACCAGCCCAGACAGAACCACGAGGAGCAATCTTCATATACAGGTGCTGGTCACTATCATTGATAACTTGATGAAAATAGTAGTTATAAGGCAGATTAAGTTTATCAATACGTTGTAGGACGTGTTTCAAAATTGTAGCCCATGAAGTTATCTCAACATTACTCAAATCAGTAACGTTGTCATGATGAGCTAGAGGCATAATCCAGAGTTCATAGTTATACATGGAAGCATAAGGAGTGAAAGCAATGACGTGTTTATCTTTATAAACCAGACGAGGACCTTTGGCTTCTTTTTTGATCACGTCACAATAAACACAGCGACCAGTTTTTAATTTATACTCTTGTTGCTTTTGCGACTTGTCCATTAAATGTGGAGGGACAAAATCAGTAGCAAATATTTGTGAGTGAGGATGATGTAACGAAGCTCCAGCGGTACCGCCGTTATTTTTGAAAATCAGAATATATTCTATTTTTTTATTTTTAGATATTTCTGTGGTTCGGATGGCATAGCTTTGCAGAATTCGCTCAATCTGTACCACTGGCATCTGATCCATATGCATATTTGGATCTGGACTTTCTACCACAACTTCTTGACGGCCATAGGCTTTGGGATTGTCCAGCGAGACAGCCGGAAATTTATTAGGAATGACTTTTAGATGCCAATTTTTTTCTGGTCCGATTGTCAGGAAAGCTTTGGCTTTTTTTAGATTGGCACGCGAGAAAACCGAGTCAGTCATAGTGTGTTCTGGGTGTTGGGGTACGTTTTGGATTGTGTCATGAGGACGCTTGTCCCTGTGAGGGGCAATAATAACGTATTTATCTTGTATATAGTCTTTGCGAACCTCAGGTTTTCTCATCATAGAAGTGATTGATACAGTTGATAATAATCATCAGCCGACGACTTCCAAGAGAAGTCTTGAACAAAGCAATGATTGACCATAGTATACCAATTTTGGGGCTTTTGATACAGATTTAAGGCTTGTTTTATTGCTTGAATCAGCGCTGAGGTATTATACTCAGTGAAGACAACGCCAGTGATTTTATTCTTGACGGTATCTGCTAATCCACCAGTAGCTCTGACTATAGGCACTGTGCCGTAGCGCATAGCGATCATTTGTCCTAGACCGCAAGGTTCAAAACGGGAGGGCATTAAGAAAAAATCACTGCTAGCGTAGAGACGACGGGCTAGTTTATCATCGAAGCCAATATGTACAGCTAATGATTGGGGATATTTTTGTTGCAGTTTTTGTAAAGCTATTTCATACTGCTGATCGCCAGTGCCGATGATGACGAATTGAACCACCGACTGCGATAATAGTTGTTCTAAAGCTGGTAATAGTATGTCGAAACCTTTTTGTTCTACTAAACGTCCAATCAAGCCAATCATTGGTATGGTGGATTTAGGCAATTTCAATTGAGTTTGTAATGATACTTTATTTCTCGCCTTGCCGATGCGAGAGGTTTTCTTATTATATTGTTGAACTAAAGCTTGATCAGTACTTGGGTTGAAACTTTTCACATCAATACCATTGATAATACCAACCAGATCACGTTTACGACGTTGGAGAAACTCCGATAAGCCGCCAGGTTGTTCGACTGATACTAGTTCACGAGCATAACGAGGTGAGACAGTGGTTATTTTATCTGCTGATAAGATACCAATTTTCATCAAATTTAATTGATCAACGTCGTGATAGTTTTCCATCAACGCTAATTCTTGATCAACATGAAGTTTGAAAGTTTTTGTTAAGGTCTTGCTTGTTAATCCCTGATAAGCAATATTATGAATAGTAAAAATACTCGGGATATTATTTTTTAACTGATTTGTTTTGCGAGCAGCATCGATAAATGTCGGTACTAAAGCCGTGTGCCAATCATGACAGTGAACAAGTTTTGTTTGAGGTAAGTGCTCAGCGATGAAAGTAACAGCAGCCAGGCTGAAAAAGGCAAACTTCTCCACCACAGTAGTACCTGTTACTACGTTGTAGATAGCTTCTTCAAATAGATTGTGTTGTAGACCATAGTAGGTGACACCAGAGGAGTGTCGCAGGTTGTAAATGGTGATTTTCTGATGATTTGCTA
Source organism: uncultured Gammaproteobacteria bacterium (assembly GCA_964487895.1). GTDB lineage: Bacteria > Patescibacteriota > Patescibacteriia > UBA1558 > 2-01-FULL-52-15 > CAYYYA01. Next base: position 10,393 of record CAZASM010000014.1, on the reverse strand, counting down.
GATCCAAAGGTACAGTAATTGTCGTTAATAATTTCCAAGGATATGCCCGGAGGACAGTTTTTGGTAAGGGGATGATGACAGCTGGCTGAAACTTTTTTGTTAAAGCTTGAGGCAGTGAACCGACAACATCAGCCAAACCACCGACCTTGATAAAAGGTGTGCATTCAGCGGCAATATGAACAACTAACGGCTTAGTAGCCCGTTGATTTTTTTTAGTAGTTTTCTTTAACATTAAAATAGTTTGATCTGTTGGTAGATCGATAGTGGAAGTGACGTATAGTTATGATAATTTTCTATCAAACTATCACTTGGTAAGTCTCCATGATAATCTGTGCCACCACTGACAAATAGTTTCAAGCGTTTCGCTAAGATTAGATAGTGTGCTGTTTGGTCCCAATTATGATGAGAAGAAAAACATTCTAATCCTCGCAACCCTAAGATTTTTAGCTCTTTTAACACAGCACCTTGTTCAAAATGTAGTTGTTGGCCAGGGTGGGCCAGCGAGGTATAACCGCCAGCTTTTTTGATCAAGCTAAAAACTTCTTTGATAGGCAAAGCAACTTCACTCAAATGTGTGGTCTGTCCACGTGAAAATAATTTGTTATAAATTTCGTAATAATCATAATCAGGCTTAGCCATAATTCTCTGCAATGGAAGACGATTTTTGGCGGTGCGTTGTATCTGTCGAATGACATTGGCCATACCAATATAGGTAGCAGGCTGAGCAAAGAGTTCTAGAATGTCTAAATGTAATCCTTTGCGCGCTAGTAAAGGAACGAGAGATTCAATTTTTTTCTTCCGCTTGACCTGACTTTCACGTAGGAAGTCATGCAGTTCACTATTATTCAAATCAATACCATAACCAAGAATATGCAGAGTCATCTGTTTGTAAGCGGCATAGATTTCTACTGCTGGGATTACTTTAATCCCATACTTCTTAGCCGCACCTTGGAATTCATACTGACCATGGATTGTGTTGTGATCGGCTAGAGCTGCAACCTTAACACTTTTTTTGTGTAATAAAGCTGCCAGTTCTGTCGGGCTTTTGGACCCGTCAGAGAAGTGAGAGTGCATATGGAGGTCAATGTAACCTTTGGTTGGCATAGAGATATTAGTATTAAGTAGCGAGCCAAGATGTTATCTGACTCACAAGATTAGTATTTGGTAATTGACTGGTATCGAGCGTTAGACTGGGAAGTTTGCTTTCAGCCACAAGCTGTTCATAGACTGTCTGCAGACGAATATAATCAGCCGGACTCTTAGCAATGCGCTGATAATGGGGATAGAGACGTAGGCGATCCGCCAGCCTCTGTCGGAACAACTCTTCGTCGGGGTTGATGCGACAAAAGATTATCTTAGCTCCGAGGTCCAATAGCTGTCGCTCGATAGTATTATAGCTGATTTTCTCCAATCCGTGGAATTCTCGATAGGCAGCGTCACTGATGTGGAACTTTTCCCAGAGCATTGTCTTGTCGGGGATGTTTTCTGCTAGTTTGATTTGGCTATCGATGAAGGTCTGACTATTAGTATCTCCTAAAAGACCAATGTCACAGTTAAACCAAAGACAACCATTGAGAAAAATAGAGCTGGTACTGTTCTGTTGTTCTAAAATAGGATAGAGCTGACTCATGACCCAGCTTTTGCCAGCTAATTCTACTCCTTCGAAGATAATGATTTGTCGCATGTTGATTAAATATGATTGAATACTAGCATAATTTTTCTCAAAAAAAAGACCCCGCGCAACGATGAGCCGCGAGGTCTCTTGTTGTGCGGGGTTGTTTGCGACCGGATTTGTAACGCCGACCGAATGACTGCCTATTAATCTTCTTGGGGTTGCCTTGGCCGGCGTGCCTTAACAAAGGCGCTGAGACGGAATTGACGCTGGCACTGTACTGAGCAGAATACGGCGCGCCGCAGACCCTTGTCGTCTCGCAGAAGCCAGACCATCGATCCCAGCTCCAGTGTGGTCTCGCAGTTTACACAACAAGCAAGGTGGGGATCTTGAGGAAGTTTCACTCCAAAATAGCGAAAAATTCGCATGTACCTCAGGAGTGGCCTATCAAGGACTTGTCGTTTACAGGTCCATCCTTCCTGAAGTATGAGCTTAATCTTAGTCATTCAACCTCCTTCCGTGCGTGGAGTGTTTTGTTACCGAGGAGTGAAGATCAAGTCGAAAGCCCCTGTCTCATCGGTTTCCATGACCTTGTGTTCGCACTTGAATCCGGCGATATTCAGCAAAGCTCTGAGTTCGAGTCCCAAAAGCTCCACCCACTGTTCGCGTGACAGACCCTCAGGGAGATCAGACCTGTTGATATGGTTCACTTCTACATCATAGCCATTATAGTGGATGGTCTGTGCGCGGAAGATGGTTATTTCCGGTTTGCGGAAGCGTACCGTAACCGGTTCTGAGATCGAGCGAAGGTTCTGTATGGTATCAAGTATGGTTTCCAGAATTTCGCAGCAAGCGATTTTGGCTGCCCATTGATCCCGATAGCTCATAGTGAAGACGACGACCCTTGCCATGACTGCCTCCTTGGTTGTCTCACGTGAAGTGAGAGATAGCCCTGCAGATGCAGGGGATAGTAGGAACTATGATACTTATACTACATTAGTAGATTTATGTCAAGCCTATTCTAATATGTAGCGCTAAGTAGATGTACAGTAGGGACAGGTCGCCCCGCTTCGCCAGAGCTTCAGCGAGGCGAGGACCTGTCCTTACAAATACCTATGTAGCATCTATCGCAAATTAATCGAATGCTGGGAGTTCTCAAACTTCTCCATCAACAAACGGGCATCATCGAGTAATTCCAAGCTGACTTTGCGTGACTCTGGTTCGAAGAGCCAGACGGAGCTGCGGACTGCTGTCAGAGCCTGATACATATTGATTCTGCGGATATGATCAATTGGTATGTCGTTGAATGGTAATCCAGTATACTGTTCAACAAAATACTTTTTTAGATTATTAATGTCTTTACGCGCTAGAAAATTTTGTGACATGAAATCAAACTGCTGGATAAAGGTTCCAACATCACGATAAGGGTCTCCAAAAGTGACGTCACTAAGGTCAATCATCGATAATCTACGCGAGCGGAGATTACGTAGGATGACATTTTCTGGATGATAATCGCCATAGATGAGAGATTTGGACAGGTCGTGTGCAGGTAGGCTGGTGTGGATTAACTCTAAGACAGTGAGAATTTTGGATCCTTGTTCTGGATCTAGTGTTAAATATTTTTCTCTGGCTCGTTCTAAACTTTTGATAATTCCTTGATCGTTATTTTCATTCATCGTTTCTGGCAGATCTGTAGCTGGTGTTTGATGTAGTTTTAATAACCACTGAGCGCAAAGTTGGAGTGGCCAATGGAGCTCTTCAAAGGTAGGGCTTTTTTTCAAATGCCAATAAAGAGTTTGACCTTCTGAGGCTTCATAAACTAAAGCTTTCAAATCTTCGATATAAACGATTGGTTTAATCACTTGTAATGAACCACGATCAAAGCCGTGCTCACGTAGCCAGTTGAGATTATGATAGGCACGCAGTTTGGAGTTGTTACTGGCAGCGCCAATAAAAAGTTTCAGACGATGGTTTTCGGAGCCAGTCTGCCAGGTGACTTTGCAACCGATAACTACAGCGAAACTTTCTGGTTTATGATAGCGGTATTTGTAAATATGAAAATATTCAACATTCACTGGGTTGGTGATGTTGTAGCAGCGAGTGGCAATAGTGGAGATTACATTTTTGACAAAGTCGCCTTCGCGTAAACGAGGGATATCGGTTAAAGAATTACCAAAATTCAGTGTCATAAAATTCAATCGGATTAATTAATTTTTTGCTCGGTGGCGTTGGGCTAAAGCAAAAAGTTTAAGATATTTAGCAGCTGGTAAATCCCAAGAAAAAGAGGATCGCATACCTCGGGTGACAATCGCTCGCCAAATTTCGGGGTATTTAAAAGTTTCGATAGCTCTAGCTAGAGCAAAGATAAAGGCGGAGGTGTGATAACTAGTAAAGACAAAACCAATACCTTCAGGAGACCTCTGTGGATCAAAATTACTGACAGTTTCTCCTAAACCACCGACTTCTCTGACAATAGGCACACAACCGTAACGTAGACTTTTTAACTGGTTGATACCACAAGGTTCGAAGCGTGACGGCAGGAGTAACATATCAGCGCCAGCATAGAGCGAAGTTTCTAACTGCGGTTGTTCATCGAAAGAAATAAGACGAAAATGCTCTGGTTGTTCTTTTTGCCACTGTTTGAAAGTTGTGAGATATTTTTTATCTCCATCGCCAAGAATAATTAGTTGAATATTTTTACGTAAAATATAAGGAATGACAGGCAGTAATAAGTCTAAGCCTTTTTGTTCGGTGACACGACTGGTCATTACTAATAATGGCACCTCGTTATCATTTTTAAAACCACATAGTTTCTGTAAGGCCTGCTTGTTAATTTTTTTCTTAGTTGTAGCATTATGGTAGTCATAGGTAGTTTTCAGCCCAGGGTCATTACTAGGGTTGAATTCACGATAGTCAATACCATTAACAACACCAAATAATCTATCTTTACGGTTTTGCAAGATACGATGCAAATCCTGACCAAGATTTTTTTGCATAATTTCTTCACGGTAGGTTTCTGAAACCGTGTTAATAGCATCAGCGTGCAGGATTCCTCTTTTAGCAAAATTTACAGTAGCGATTTTTTTCGTTTCTTTCATGAGTGGAAGTAGTGTGCGACCAGTATCTCGTTTTTTACCTGGAATCTCCCACCATGGCTGACCAAGTTGGAAGTTGAGATTATGGATCGTAAAGACAGTACTTGTAGCGGCGAAAACTTCCTCATGTTTATAACGTTTTTTTAGTAATTCTGGTATCAGACCAGTATGCCAATCATGACAGTGGATGATATCAGCCTTAATTTTTAATTGCTTAATTAGTTCTAAAGCAGCTACTTGGAAAGTATAAAAGCGGGCGTTGTCTTCGCTACCATAGTAGATTTTTTTCCCTCGTCCAAATAAGGCATCAATAGAGACGAAATATATCGGTAACCCAGGTTTGAGCTCCGCTTGATAATAGCTGGCATTAACAGTACTTGAACTGTCGATAACGATTGGAAAATCAGCAATAATTTTAGTCAGCCCGTGCTCTTTGGCATCAATTAACTGTTTGTAGTAAGGAGTAATGATAATACTGCGCTGTTTCAAACGATAAAAAGATTTTGGCAAAGCCGCAGCAACGTCGCCAAGACCACCGGTTTTGGAATACGGAGCTACTTCAGCTGAAATAGAGACGATGGTTAATTTAGAATTATTCATAATAGAGAGTGGTAGTAGGTATAAGGTATGAAGTATAAAGTAGCCCTACTAAATACTTTATACCTAATACTTAATACTAATGTTTCCCGTGGCGCACAGTGCGCAAGCTAAGGCGTCGACGGCGTCATCAGGACGAGGTAGTTTTTTTAAATTTAACAGGAGACACACCATCTTACCAATTTGTTGTTTGGTCGCTTGACCATTACCTGTCAGACTTTGTTTTAACTGTGTTGGTGTTAACTCAACCAAAGGAAGATTGTGGCTAGCAACGACGAAACGAACAACGCCACGTGCTTCGGCCACTTTCATGGCTGTTGTAGTATTACTATTAAAAAATAGACGTTCTAGAGCTACACGGTCAGGGTGATATTTAGTAATTATTTGTTGTAACTCTTTTGCTATTAATACTAACCGTTGATTGAAGTCCATATCTTTTGGTGTGCTGATGCTGCCACAACTATCGTATTTTGTTTGACCGTCAAAATGAATAATACCCCAGCCAGTATCAGCGTAGCCAGGATCAAGTCCGAGAATCGTTAGTGATTTTGCAGGCATTAGACGTCAGCGTTAGTTGAGACAGTATCAACATCTTCGTCGTCTTCCAGCGCTTCTAGGAGAGCGATAATTTTTTCGGCATCTTTGGGCACAATCAAATCTTTTGCCCGATATGTAACAGTTGCGTCTTGAAAATGAAACTGAGGTGCATCTAGTATTTTATGTTTTAGACTATCAGTTATTTCTGCGTGGCAGATAATCTCTGCTACATCTTCGTGTCGGATGATATCATCAGCGCCCCAATCAATAAGTTCTAATTCTTGATCATCACTGATTGGCAGAGCTACGGTAATGATGCCTTTACGTTCGAATTGCCATAGCACACCACCACTGGTACCCAGTGAGCCATTGTGTTTATGCAACAAGCCTTTAATGTTGGAGACGGTACGGTTCTTATTATCTGACACTGTTTCAATAATAATAGCAACTCCTTCAGGACCGTAGGCTTCATACATGGCACTTTCTAACGCTGCTCCACCGTCAGTGCCAGCACCCCGAGCAATAGCGCGTTCAATATTATCTTTCGGCATACTGACTGCCTTGGCTTTATCTACAGCGATACGTAGTTTGGAGTTCATCTCCGGGTTGGCACCATCTTTCGCTGCTACCGTAATATTTTTGGACAATTTAGTAAACAGGTTACTGCGTTTAGCATCAGTAACGGATTTAGCACGTTTAGTTGTGGCCCATTTGGAATGACCTGACATAGATATTGTAGGGACAGCTCTAGAGCTGTCCGTGGAGTTAGTGAAGGATTCAAAAAGGATTTAACGTGCTGACTTTATCACTTTTAGCTAACAAAATCAAGTAAATCTAATAGTAACAATATAGTATCTCGCCTTGACCTAATCGCTTTTTCCGACCATAATAATAAGTAATGAAATTGTTAAAAATTTCCAACTCAAAAAAGGATAAAAATAATCAGCTGGTAGCTGAGTCTATTCGTTCGTTGCCCCAACAGATGGCTCAGGTGGTGAGCGACTGGAAGGGCGTGACGAAACTTCAAGGTAGCTTCAAACAGGTTATTGTCTGTGGTATGGGCGGCTCCACTCTGAGCGCTGATATTATTCGTTATGCTTTAGGCGATCAACTCCGCCTACCTATTCGTATTGTTAATGACTATCGTTTACCATCTTTTGCTGACCGCGAAGCATTAATTATTGTGTCGAGTTATTCTGGTAACACTGAAGAAGCTCTGTCTTGCTACACAGAAGCACGAAGAAAAAAATTAAATCTTTTCGTCATTACCACTGGTGGTGTCTTAGCTCAACGAACACAGAAAAACCAAGTGCCTAGTTATATTTTTCAACCTAAGTATAATCCTTCGCACCAACCTCGTCTGGGTTTGGGTTATGGCATAGCTTCATTATTAATGTTGTTAGCTGATATCAAAGCTTGCTCTATCAACGGGAAAAAAATTGTTGCCATAGCTAAAACTATCAGACAAGAAGCCACTGCACATGAAGTTGCTCTGATGAAAAAACGCTCAGTTATAATTGTTGCTTCGGAACATCTGATAGGCGTGGCGCATGCTCTGAGTAATCAGATGAATGAAACAGCGAAAACCTTTGCGCCATATTTTACTTTGCCAGAACTAAACCATCACCTATTGGAAGGATTAGCTTCAATCAAGAATCCGAAGCAAGAATGGGTGGCGGTATTTTTATCTTCAGATAGGTATTTAGCCCAAGTCAAGAAACGGTATTTACTAACAGAACGTATTTTTAATCTGCAGAAGATTTCCAGTTACGACAAAGCTTTCAAAGGAGATAGTCTGACTCAGGCCTTGCGTTGTCTCTACTGGAGTGCTAGTTTAACGTATAAGGTAGCTCTAGCTCAGGGTCGGGATACTACGGCGATACCTTGGGTCGACTACTTTAAACAACAGTTACGCTAATTATTGAGTCAAATCTTCCAGACCATGCTTTTGGAAGATTTAACTTTTATTGGAGCACATGAGAATTATTAGCATCCCAAAAAGAACCCAGCTGGAGTACGCGCTGGTGTTTTTATTTTCCTTAGCGTTAGGCACTTTCTGGCAATTCCATAAATCGTATGGAGATCCTGATGGATTTTTTCACGTGCAAATAGCTATCTTCCTCTCTCAAGGTAAAGTGCTGACGCAGTTACCCTGGATGCAGTTTACTACTTTGACCCAACACTTTACTGATCAACATTTTTTGTATCACGTGGCCTTGGTGCCGTTTGTGAAATTGGGCGATCCCTTGCTAGGTGGTAAGGTGGCCACTATTGTCTTTATGACGGGATTTTTTTTGACTTACCATTCATTAGCACGTAAATTAGCGGGACATTTAGCACCTGTTTTAACTTTTTTACTACTTTTTTCAGCATCTTTTACTTTCCGTTTAGGCTTGGTGAAGGCTAATAGTCTTTCGTTGATAGTTCTTTTGTGCATTATTATGGCCGTGTTGAACCATCGTTGGTGGTTGGTGGCTATCTTACAAGCGTTATATGTCTGGCTCTATGGCGGTTGGATATTAGGCGTTGCCATTATTAGTATCTATTGGGTTTTAACCTTGTTTACTGGTGGTTGGAGACAACTCTTCTCCTGGACTCATAATCCTGGGTGGAGATTACTAATATCAGCCTTCGGTGGCACTGTGATTGGCTTAGTGTTTAATCCTTACTGGCCTTATAATTTGTATTTCTATTGGCAACAGATTTTTCAAATCGGAGTTATCAATTATGCTGGCCGGGTAAATGTTGGAGCCGAATGGTTGTCGCTAACTTTTAGAGATGTAGTTTTATTCCACTTATACTCCTTGACCTTGGTAGTTATTATTTTTATTTTCAGCTGGCGACAACGAAAACGCTGGAACATAACTACTTGGTGGATGATAATTCTGGCCACCCTATTCTTTATTGCGACTATCAAGTCTCGTAGATACATAGAATTTTCCGCACCTTTCCTGCTTTTGGCAGCTGGTTCTATCTGGCATCGGTCATGGCCAAAATTTAGTTGGCGCGAATTATGGCGACGATATGCTGTCCCGGTGAATAACAGTATTATCTTGCCTCTGTATATTTGGACTTTCGGTATTTTGTTTCTGCCTTTGTTACTCGGGGTTGCTATTAAAGATAGCTATCAAGTCCATAACTGGCTAGCTAATAGTGGCTTCCCGATGCGAGGGTTAGAAGTGGAGTCTCTCTGGTTAGCACAAAATAGCCAACCAGGTGACATAGTTTTCCATAGTGATTGGGACTTATGGCCAATGTTGTTTTATTATAACCAAAAGAATTATTATCTTGTCGGGCTTGATCCAACTTTTATGTATAATTATAGCCCGGCTTTGTACGATACTTGGACTAGTATTACCATAGCTGAGACGTCTGAAAATATCGACATTCTTATTGCTGAGTCATTCAAAGCCCAATATGTCTTAGTAACAAATGATGCCAAAGAGTTTATCAAGGTCTTGGATAGCAACAACAACTTTGCTTTAGCTAAGCAAGGCCCCAGCGCTAGAATTTATAAAGTTAAACTTTACAACCGTGTGGAAAGCTTATCACTCTAGGATTGCTTTTTGGACCCTAGCTCTGCTTTTTTTAATTGTCACTAATTTATTTATTATCTTTGGTTATACGCATCAACCAGCTGGTAGACATTTTACCGGTGTTAATTTTTTTGCTACCTCTGATAAATTAGTCTATTACTCTCAGATCGAGCAAGGGCGTCAAGGTAATATCATGATGAAGAATTTGCACACCGGTGAACCGCAAAAAGGTCTGTTTTTTTCTCCACATTGGTGGCTGATTGGTCAAACTGGAAGATTATTTGATTTAGAAAACAGCACTGTTTATAATTTCTACCGCATTATTCTGACGTTGTTGATGTTGGGGTTAGTATGGTTGCTAGGCGGAAAACTATTCAATAATCTTTGGGATCGAGTTGGAGCTACTGGGATAGTACTATTTAGCTCTGGTGGAGGTTGGTTTTTCAGCTTATTTGAACCAGCTGTTCTGACTAGTCAATTTAATTATATTTTAGCTAAATCGGCTGATGTCTATATAGCCGAATTAGCACCATTATCTAACAGTGGTCAATCACCATTATTTATTCTGTCACACTGTCTATTATTAGCCATAATGATATTTGCTATACGCTGGCGTCAACATTGGGGTTGGCAGAAAGGCATTGTTTTGACTGGCGCGTCGGCTTTTTTAGTTATTATCCACCCCTATGACATTTGGATTATTGCTGGTGTTATGGGATCTTTATTATTGTATAAACTCTGGAAGGGGGCTTCTTGGTCCATAGCATATTATCCAGCAGCAATTTTTATTGGTTTAGCTCTAGGAGCTCTTTATGTTTATTTGGGATTAATCCAAGATGTTGCTATCGCCGGTTGGTCCAAACAGAATCTAGTCTACTCCCCAGCAATGTATAATTATATACTCGGCTTAGGTTGGCTCTTTCCTTTATGGTTGGTCGGAATATTCGACATTTTTAAACGAAGATCTAACTCTATTTGGTGGTCTTGGATTGGTCTGTGGTCTGTAGTTGTCTGGC
>CAZASM010000013.1:0-28077 GCA_964487895.1 uncultured Gammaproteobacteria bacterium | reverse complement strand
CTCCCATTAGCTTGTTTAACTAAAATATCCTCTTTGTACTCACTTTTGCCCGAACGGAAACTGGCATTGACTGGTAATAATTCAGCTGGATAAAAACTTTTTTTATCTAATTTAAATAGCTGATATCTTTCGCTATAAGTCGCTCCAGTCACAGGTTTGGGTAATAACTGTTCAGCACGATGATTAATGAAATCGGGTGCCATGTTGGGAGCACGGCTAATGATAGTGCCGACAGCAATATTATCAATAACATCCTGCAACAGCACATTCTGTCGTTCATTCTGTGCTAAAGCCTCAGATAATAGTTGATTAACTGACGATATCCTTTTTTCCGCGTTAGTTAACTGATTAATCTTGACGTGCAAATCCCAAGTTCTTTCAGCTACTTGAGACTCTAACTCTTGATTAGATTGAACTATTTTTTTTCGCACGCCTTCTACTGAGGTAGCTAAATCCTCTACCTCATGCACCGTGAAGCCCAACATAGTAGGCGCTTTGATTCCGCTTCCCCACTCGCCATCAGCCATCTTACTGGCTAGTCGAGCTAACTCGCGTAACGGCTTACTCAGCAGGCTCACCAATAAGACACTAACCGCTAAACTAACAAACAAATAACTAGCCAAAAAATACCACGGCCATTGTTGGATCAATTGTAAAATATCTGCTCCACCGAAACGCTGCACATCTCCCAATAACAAATAGACGACGAATAAAAAAGGCAAAATGGCGACCAAGAGAAAAGCGAGAAAAAATAAAAAAATCCAACTTATTTTCATAGAGTATCTCCTTTACCAACAGGGTCAATGATTGGAGCTAAGTAGATATCATAAAATTTCTGATCATAACTATCGTAAGAACAGCGATGCGTGGTTTTGTTCTCACCCGCACACAGAGAATAACATTGCTTAACAACCGGATCGCATTTGCTACCAACTGCCTCTTCTAAATCTACTTGCCTGTTCTCACAATTTATCTTTGGCTGGGTTAAATCAGTTAAACTTTCTGAATTTTTTGCGCGACTAGCAATCTCTGCCAGAGCGTCACAATAATGCCTATTAAACCCTATAGGATAATTAAAATAATCTGCATTGTCATAGAAATACTTAGAAAAACGCTGATTCATAGAGCGTGAATACTGACATTGATTACAATCATGCCATTTCACTACCTGACAATCACTATCTTCTAAACAATATTGCAACTTGTATAGCTCGTTAGTCGAAGGAACAGAGTCATAAAGAGCAATCCTCTGCGCCAGGCTAATATTCGAATAAAAAAGCAGCCCCAAAACGGCTATTAACAATAATATCAACTGTACAAAACCTTTCATCGCTCTGTCATCATGGCCGAGGATAAAATTTAAAACTAATAATGATCTTCCGCCTTAAGGTAAATAATTCAAAGGATCAACCGGAATTCCGTTTAACCTAACTTCAAAATGTAGATGTGGACCGGTAACAAAAGGACCTGCTCCTGTCGTTCCTGGTGTACCGCCTGAATAGCCAATAATCTGACCTTTAGTGACAAAAGTATCATCAGTAACAATAATCTTACTCAAATGACCATAAACGGTGGAAAGATTATTATCGTGCACTATCAAGACGTAGCTATAACCCTTACCCGCATTCTTAGCTTTGCCGACATAGCCCGATTTAGCCGCTCGAATCTCGGTACCTTGCTTTGCTTTCAGATCGATACCTGGATGCTCGAAAACTTTACGGAAAGGATATTCTGGGTCATGAAAGTTAGAATTAATGACGTGTGAAATAGTCGGCCAACCAAAATCCTCATCATCGCCCAGAGAGCCTTTTTGTTTAACGTTACGATTCAACTTCTCACGAGCAACTGTTTCTAAATTACTAATATCACTACTAATCTGTGCTGCCTCTGCTTTCGCTTCTTTCAATAAAGCTTGATACTTACTTTCTTCACCTTTGGTATTTTTGATCAAAGAATCTTTGGAATATTTCTGAGAAAGTAATTGATCTTTTTTGCCATCGAGCTGTTCTTGCAAATCACCGAGCTTCTCTTGATGACCTTGTAAATCTTGTTGATCAGCCACCATGCTAACTTTGAGCTTGCCCATATGTTCCAAATCGGCATATAGACTATCCTGCAACACTTGAAAAGTCTGCTGAGTGTCCATGTAATCACCAAGATTTTTATTCGTTGCCAAAATAGCTAGCAAATTATCTCCTTGATAATGCGCATCGAGCAAGCGAATAATCTCACCGATACTCTGTTTTTGTTTGGCAATTTCTGATTCTTTGGCTGCGATTTTCAGGTCTGTACTGGCCAGACGAAGATTCACCTCTTGAACTTGTAGCTCCAAAGCATCTGCTTCCAGTGACACCTTAGCAATAGAAGCCGTAATCTCACCAATCTGACCGTTCAAGGTGGTAATTTTTTTTTGCTTTTCAGCGAGAGCTTTTTTATAAATATCAACCTGACGCTGTAGCTCTTGAGCCGCTTGGCGTTTCTCGTCTATTTTCTTATTCAATTGCCATATTTCTTGATCATAAGCATTATCCAGCGTGTATTCAGCAGCTGCCCAAACAGGCAAAATAGCTTGCTGAACAACAAAAATAGCCGTTACCGCTATCATAGCGAAACGACGTCCAAACTTTAAAAACTGATTAAATGTTATGTTGGTATTTATTTTCATGGTGACAAGCCTAGTCACCAAATATTATACCACAGTTTTCAGTTTCTCACTAGCCAAAGTTATTCTACGTATTGTTTCCTTTCGACCAAGAATCCAAGCTAACTCTGCTGGTGACGGACTATGCTCTGCGCCACTCAAAGCGACGCGAACAGGCCACATCAGATCACCAAAGGTCAGACCAGCTGCTGTCGTTGCTTCTTTCAACTTGGTTTCCAGCTGTGTAGCAGTGGCCCAATCAGGTTCTGAAGCAGATTCTAAGGTTGCCATAGCCAAGGCTAAGCCTTTAGTAGTAGCTTCGAGATTACTTTTTTTGAAGATCAACATCTGAGCAGGATAATCAGGCAAGGCAAAAATGTATGTACTGCGTTCTGCTAAGAGCGACAAATATTCTAGTCGAGCCGAATAGACTTTGACCAAACGTAATAGTATATCAGCTTCCACTTTGGGCAATACTCGCTCTCGAACAAAGCTTATGACGTAATCAAAGTCATCACCACTGCCCTGTTCAACTGCTTGGCGGATATAATGACTGTTGTACCAATTTAATTTCTCGACATCAAAGACTGCGCCAGACTTCTGCAAACGTTCCAAAGAAAATTGTTGCTTTAATTCTTCCAGAGTGAAAAATTCTCGGTCATCGGCTGCGTGCCAGCCAAGCAAAGCAACATAGTTAATCAAGGCCGAAGCCAAATAACCTTTAGCCAAGAAATCTTCCACAGCCACATCTCCTTGACGTTTAGATAGCTTCGATTTGTCAGGATTCAACAATAACGGTAGGTGAACAAACTCCGGTCGTTCATAGCCCAGTGCATCGTATAATAAGGCGTGTTTTGGCAGTGAAGGTAGCCATTCTTCAGCGCGAATCACATGAGTAATTCCCATCGCGTGGTCGTCAACTAACATGGCTAAGTGGTAAGTTGGCCAACCATCAGATTTAAGTAGGACAAAATCATCCAACTCTGAAGTAGCTAGAGACATCTCACCACGTATAACGTCTTTGTAAGTCACTGTTTTGTCTGTCGGAATTTTGAAACGAACCACGTGCTTCTCGTCAGCAGAAATATTTAACTCACGACAGTGTCCGTCATATTTAGGAGCTTGCTTGGCTTCAGTTTGCTTCTGACGCATCTCATCGAGTCTTTCCGCTGTACAGTTACAACGATAGGCTAAGCCTTTGTCGATTAATTCATCTGCCGTTGCCCGGTAAAGCTCTAAACGATCAGACTGCTTGTAATATTCATCGTGCTCTAAACCTAACTGTTTTAAAACAGATAATAATTTCTCTTCTGCTCCTTCGACCAAACGTTCACGGTCTGTGTCTTCCAAACGTAAAATAAACTTGCCGCTATTCTGTCGGGCCCAAAGCCAAGAGTACAAGGCAGTGCGCAGACCACCGAGGTGGAGATAGCCGGTGGGTGAGGGAGCGAAACGGGTTATTATTTTTTTCATGAAGTTTATGATGTCACGTAGGGACAGGTCTAGACCTGTCCTTACCGAATATTATTTTGTTAACACCAGCCACGGAAACACGATAACGGCCCGTATAATGCGTCTAAAACGCCTACGAGGCTCTTGAAATAACCTCCAGAGCCATTCTAGGCCAGCAGATCGCATCCACTGTGGTGCTCGGCTTATTTTACCAGAAATAAAGTCAAACGTCCCCCCTACCCCAACAGCAACCTTCGTGCCTAATAATTTCTCTCGGCGTGACCAAATCCACTTCTCTTGCTCTGGAGCTCCCAGCGCCACAAGGAGAATATCAGCTTGTGGTGCCTGTTCATTAATCTCGTTGACAGAAACAACCCTCACAATACCTTGTGGATACAGTTTTTGCACACTGCTAAGAATTTCTTCTTTAGATGACAGTGAATTCTCCGGAATAATAACCTCGACAGATTTTTGTTCTGCTTCCGCTAACTTCAAGAGTGAATGAGTCAGCTCAACTCCCGTCATTCGATTCATCAGAGAAATTTTCTGCCCAACCAATTTACCAATGTAGACAATTCCTACTCCATCAGGCAAAGCCAACGAAGCTGAGTTCAAAATAGCTTGAAACTCTTTATCTGAATGAGCAGTAACCAAAAATTCTGGATTAACGGTCACAATCTGCTTTAATCCGGCAGTATGCAAAAAATCAGCCAGCAAAGACTGGATTTCTGCTGGTTTTAGAGTCGCAATATTCACTCCGAGAAGCTCAATGTGGTTCATACTTATGGCTAACCGTAGCAGAAAAATAATCAATAATCAATCCCGTTGAACAGGAGTATACTCCTGAAGAGAATATAATTATTTATAATATATCAATCACACTTCCTATGATTGCTAGGACTATTATTAAAAATAGTAATTTCCAGAGGAAATGTTTTGTTTTAGTAAAAATAGTTACTAAACCTATCAAAATGATAGTAATAGTAACAAAAATGGGAATCGCTATAAATCCATCACTACCATCCACGTTTCCTTTATAATAAACTAAGCCAATCAAACTAATAAAAACTAATAAGATGGCTGTAAACCCCCAAATTTTATCTTTTTTCCACTCAATCGTTCCTGCCTGTAATTTTTTGTCCGGCCTTTCAGCGAGAATTTTTTGAAATTCATTTTCGATATCAACTACGTCATAGCCATTCGTTCGTAGTTCATCTATAGTGTTTTTTATTTGTTCCTGACCATTGACGGTGGTAGGAGTTTTATGACTCCCAGTCGGATATATAGCGCCATATAAAAACCATAAAATATTATAGACGATATTTCCATACCAGGGACTAAAAACTTTATTTTTGGAATCGAAGAACAGTGAAATAAAGTAAGATGAATTTAGGCCAACAACCTTTCTAGTATCAATTATAACCATTTTCAAATTTTCATCATTGGGTAAATCAAGATTAAAAAATTTTGATGAAAATGTAATTTTAGTTGGAGAAATTTTTATCATGATTTAGTACTATTAATCCTTCAGTTACAAGGGCAACTCAAGCAGTGGATCATACTCTCTCCCATATGGTGTGCGGCGGCTTTCATAGAGGGTTAAACGAGAGCTTTCTGTCTCCATATTAACACGGCACTTGAGAAATTTAATTTTATCAGCGGCTGATAACGTAGCTGTTGGTCGAGCGATAGTGACATGAGGTCGAAACAAACGAGGTTCTGGATCTGCCAAATGCTGTTGAACCAAAGTTTGTTCCAATAACTCTCGTAACTCACCCAACTCTTCGCTAACAACAGTACTGAGAACCAAAGCACGAGCTGTTTTGCCGCCGAAAATTTCAGCTTTATTAAAAAGCAACGGTACAGGTTTGGACTGATCCGCTACCAAAGTCAAAGCTTTGATTAATTGCGGTAATTCATGCATCGGGAACATTGGCCAGAATTTCAAAGTCAAATGCATGAATTCAGGTGAGGCCGGCTTCATCGGTGTTGTTAATTTCAAATCAGCAAAAGACCGGATCAATAAACGCTTGATTGGTAAAGGTATTTCTAAGGCAAAAAAAATGCGAGCTTTTTCGGTCATGGTGAAAGGGAAATTAGGAATTAGAAATTGGGAAGTAATGTTGAGATTAGTATAGCACGAAGACCGGATGTCTGTATTAGGATTTAAAAGTAAGTATACTAGACCCACAACGTCATACCTAGTGACAACTATCTCTAACTCTATGGATGGCCGTCCGGTGTATAGACAGATTGCTTCCCCTCCCTTCGACAAGCTCAGGGTAAACTAAGCTCGGGGCAGGCTAGTCACTTGATGCTGGTCTCGCAATGACAGAGAACGGTTGAAAAAAAGACGATAATCGATTATAATATAAATATCGTAAAGAAGCAACTATTAGCCAAATTTTCATGAAAAAAATCTCAGTAATCATCCTCTTGCTGTCTGTTTTCAGTCTGATAGCACCTCTAGGTCAGGCTCAAGTCGATACCGTCCTACCTCCTGCTAAGCCGTTGAATTATGATAATCTCATTTCAGACTCTGAACTGAGTGATTATGATTCTCTCAATCAAGCGCAAATACATGATTTTTTGGTAGCCAATGGTAGTTTTTTGGCCTCCCTCTACATCGACGGCGGTTTTGGCTTGCCTGCAGTATCTGCCACTGACCTGATCTATCGTGCTGCACAGGACAACCGTATCAACCCTAAATTTCTCTTAGTGCTAGTGCAAAAAGAACAGAGCCTGATTACTGATCCCAATCCAAGTCAGAGAGCTTTAGACTTCGCTACCGGCTATGGTTGTTTCGACGGCAGTGCTTGTCAGGAACGTTGGAGAGGCTTTGGCAAACAGGTTTACAGCGCCGCTGCTCAATTTCGTTACTATATTGATAATATTAATGAGTATAACTTCCAACCAGGTAAGACTTCCAGAATTTGTGACGATTACAAAGATGATTGCGCTATCGTCACACCACAAAACGCCAGCACAGCCGCTCTCTATGTCTATACACCTCATCTCCATGGTAATGAACTGTTCAAATCACTATGGGATAGATATTTCTATACTGCTTCTACTTTCTTCCCAGACGGCTCATTACTCCAAGCCAAAGGTAATCCAGCTGTCTGGCTGATTCAAGATGGTAAGAAACGTGGTTTCGCCACCAAGACCGCCCTACTATCACGTTACAGTGAGGCAAATGTCCAAACTATAGCTAGTAGCACATTAGACGGTATTCCAGTTGGCGATCCAATTGAGTTTGCAGCCAACACTCTATTGAAAGCCAAAGACGGCACTATGTACTTACTGACAGAGAACACCAAGCGAAAAATTGCCTCGCCTGAGGTCTTCCGTGCTATTGGTTTCAACCCCCAAGAAGCTGACGAGGCTACCGATGCTCAACTAGCTGTCATACCTGACGGTATCGATATCACTATCAAAGACACTTACCCAACTGGAGCGCTACTACAAAATAATAAAACCGGCGGAGTGTACTATGTAGAGAACGGCACAAAATATCCTCTCTGGTCCAAAGATATTATCAAAGTTAATTTTCCTAAGCGCAAGATATTCCCAGCCAGCCCGACTCAACTAGCTACTTATATGGATGGCAACCCTGTCGGTTTGAAGGATGGCACTCTAGTAAAAACTGCCACTGCTCCTGATGTTTACGTTATTTCTAAGGGTAATAAGTTAAAAATCTCTGACGAAGCCACCTTCAACTTCTATGGCTATAAGTGGAAAAATATTATTACAACCACTGACAAGGTGTTAGTCTTGCACTCCGATGGTCCAGCCTTAAGTCTCTAATCTATGCTGGTATATTCAGCCATCGTACCACATCCGGCGATCACCATTCCTGGTATTGGTGGTCAGAATGTTCATGACCAAATAGATCAAACTCTCAAAGCGCTAACTACTATTCAACAAGAACTTTACGCTAGTAAACCAGATACGGTCGTTATCATCTCTCCCCACGCCAGTGGTCGACCTGAAACATTATCAATTCATCAGAATAAAGACTGTCAGATTACCTTCAAGCAATTTGGTGATTTGGCTAACTATTTTAATCTACGTACTAATACTGGTCTCAGTTATCGCCTGATAGAACGCCTAGAAACAACAGCTCCAGTCTTAGCCCACGAAGAAACTCTCATCGACTATGGCTCGGCTGTGCCTTTGTTTCATCTGATGAACCAATTGCGTGAGGTGTCCGTCGCTATTATTGGCACTGCTGCAGACATGAACCTAACACAGCACTTTGGCTACGGACAACAATTACGTAAACCTCTAGACACTACGAATGAACGCGTTGCTGTGATTGCTTCAGCTGATCTTTCACATGACAAAAAAGGTGCTCAGCCAGAGGTTGGAGCAGCTTTTGACCATCAGGTTATTAAATTTTTAGAAAAAAATAGTGTCAAAGAGTTACTAGCCTTAGCACCAGAACAATCATTAGCCGTTAATGAGTGTGGTTTGCGCCCTATTGCGCTACTATTAGGTATTATCGCGGATAAAAAATACCAGATTAAGACAACCAGCTATGAACGAGGTCTCGGTATCGGCTACCTGACAGCTACTATAACTTTTACCTAAGCCTATGATTGCCCAAGTATCACCTTTACGCCGCTTACCGACCGGCTTAGACTTTTTTGATTATCAGCTGACAGCCGAACAGAAACTCCAAGCAAAAATTGGTCAGTTAGTAATTATACCTTTCAAACAACAAGCTATCGCTGGAGTTATTATTGGTTTATTAGAAAAATCTCCTAATCCAGCGACAAAAACTATCAAAAGTTTTCTGCCGTTCAGCTTAACAAGTCAACAAGTAACCTTAGCACTTTGGTTAGCAGAATTTTATCATTTGTCCTTAGCGACAATCTTAGCACTATTCGTGCCGACAATAGCGAAACGTGCCCAAACTCTCCAAACGACGAGTAATCTTGGCAAGTTGCCTTTCCAACTAACGCCAATCACAGCTAAACACGGCAATGCCTGGCTCTTGTATCAAAATTGGTCAGCGCTTTTTAGTTATTTAGCCGAATTAGTAAAAAAACCTCTTTCTGGTCAAACAGTATTCATCTGTCCGGAGCTATATCAGCAAAAATTAGTCGTACAGCTATTACACTCACTTGGTTTTGGTAAACGAACTGTCTGGCTACCAAGTAAAGTGCAAAAAAATAATTATGCTTCTGCTTGGTCAGATAGTCAAACCAAATCATTTGTCGTAGGTGGTTTTCAAGCTCTTTGGCTGCCTTATAAAAAATTACAACGCGCGATCATTGTTGAAGCTGATAATCTCCAATTTCACCGCGCTGAGCAATCACCACGCATTCATCTGGCTGATGTTTTGGTTCGCTGGCAAAAGGAATATAACACGGAGCTGCTAGTTACTACTGTCAGCCCCAATGTGGCGCTGTTCCAAGCTCTAGAGCCTCTACAGCTACCACCAATTACTCTCCGAGCGAAACCAGCGCCAGAAAGATTAATCATCGATATGCGTCTAGAACGACAGGTGAAAAATTTTGACTTCTTGTCTGAAGAAGCGAAAACCCGTATTGCGGAAGCTACTGGCGCAGTACTACTGTATCTCAATCATCACGGTAGCGAAACCTTAGTCACCTGCCAGCGTTGTCATTGGCTAGCACCATGTCCCACTTGCGATAAAGCTTTAACCTATGACAAAACGAGCAACAAACTTAACTGCACCAATTGCGGCCACTCTCAACCTCCTATTCCAAGCTGTCTGAGCTGCGGCAGTGAGCAGTTGAAACTATCAGCCAGTGGTCAGAAAAAATTAGAACGCGAGGTAAAAAAACTATTCCCAGAAAAAAATCTAGTTGTATTGAAGCGCAGCGAGCCTTTACCAACTCTCGACGCGAAAACAATTATGATTGCTACTAGCGCTATAGCTTCCTATGTTGGCCACTTCCAACACTGCATCATGGTCCAAGCCGATAGCGATCTCCAACGTCCAGATTTTCAAGCCACAGATCAGCTTCGCCGCATGATCTTTAAGTTACAGCAAATCAGTGATCAGCTTTTGATACAAAGTTACAACCCAGAACACTATGTTTTCACCACTCTAGCTTCTTATGCTGATTTTTTGACGCAGGAATTACGTTTCAGAAATGATTTTCATTACCCACCACTGACACCTAGCTACAAAATTATTTTCCGTCGACAATCTATAACTGCAAAAAAACCCTCAGAACTCTACACTGAAGTCTATGACTACCTAAAACAAGAATTAACCTCACCAGCCGAATGCCTCCAATATGCAACCTATCTGATTATCCGTGGGCCCATTGCTGAGGACTTGATTGACAAACTGTACAAAAAATTTAATAATAAGCTAATTGTTGAGATTAATCCCTACCAATGGCTATAAAATCTGCTTTAGAGCTACAAATCATCCCAGCGAAAATATTACGTCAAAAATGTCGTAAGATTTCTGCTATTACTCCGGAGATAATTGACCTAGCAGAACGTATGGGTTTGGCCATGGCTGAGTTTAAAGGAGTTGGTTTGGCAGCGCCACAGATCAATCAAGCAATTCGCTTAATCGTCGTGACAGATGAAAAAAAGGGTTTTATCCCCATGATTAATCCTAGCGTGACATTTAGTTCCAAAGAAAAAGTTGCCAGCGAAGAAGGTTGCCTCTCAATTCCTAATGTTTATGGCATCGTCAAACGTGCAGCAAAAATTCGTTACTCTTACCAAGATCTCGCTGGTAACATAATCAAAGCCAAGGCTAAGGGCTTAACTGCTATTATTATCCAACACGAGTGCGATCATATTGACGGCATACTTTTCATCGATAAAGCAGAAAAGATTGTCCAAGGCCATGAAGATCTCGCTCAGATGCAACAGATTTAGATGAAAAAGATTATTTTTTGGGGCTCCCCAGAGTTCTCACTGCCAGCTCTAGAAGCTGTTCATAAATTAGGATTAGTCTCGGCTGTAGTAACGAAAGCCGATAAACCACAAGGTCGCGGTCTGAATGTAGAAGCCTGCCCTGTGAAATTGCGTGCTGTGGAATTAAAAATACCGGTGCTCTCACCGCTGAAATTAAACGAGGACTTTGTCGCTGAACTTCAGCCCTATCTACCTGCGACTTTTTTGGTTGTGGCGTATGGCAAAATAATTCCTCAAACAGTACTGGATGTCTCGCAGTTGCCGAGTTTAAATATTCATCCATCGATGTTACCGAAATATCGCGGTCCAGCACCGATTCAATCTGCTCTATTCAACGGCGACACGGAAACAGGCGTTAGCCTGATGCAGTTAGATGCTGAAATGGATCACGGCCCTCTAATAGAACAAATACTGGTTGCCATTGATCCTCGTGACTACTACCAGCAACTACACGACAAATTAGCAGAAATATCCGCTGAAGTACTAACACAATCTCTCATAGGCTATCTTGATGGCACGCTACCGACTCGAGCTCAAGATGATAATCAAGCCACTTACTGTCAATTATTAACCAAAGAGCAAGGCCAAATTGATTGGAATAATCGTGCCGAAGATATTCGCAATCAAATTAGAGCCTTCTCAGTCTGGCCATCGTGTTATTTCGACTGGAACGGTAAAACAGTTAAAATAATTGAAGCTGACGTAGTCTTCGCTGTCAATGACAAAAAACCAGGCGAACTCTATCGCCACGGTGATGAACTGTATGTCAATTGCGGACTGGAAGCTTTATCTATTCTGAAATTACAACTGGAAGGTAAAAGAGAGATGACTGCGACGGAATTTCTCAACGGTTACCTTAAATGATTCCTTCTGCGAGCCGCGCTGGGCAAAGCAGTCTAGTCTATCTAATCTAATTAACTAGATCGCTTCGCCGTCTGATTACATCCGAGCTCGCGAAAAGGTTCTGATATTGTTTTTCTAATTTCTGATCCCTACTTTGTCACTCTCGCCTTCTCCGTCACCCAAAAACCCATATAGTTACCCAACATCAAGCGTGTCTGCGCATCAATAGCAGGTATAGAACCAAAGATAATCATCGTCACTGGGAAAACAACCCACTGAACAAGCATCAATAAGTATTCAAAAAAACGACGCCAGCCTCGATGCGGACTAGGTGGTAAAATATAGACACTCATGATAGCCGTAGCGAATAGACCAAACAAAGCGCCTGTCATCAAATTACTAAGAATCAATGGTGCTGCTTGCGCCGCAGCTGACGTCTCATTGGCACGTTCAGCTAGCCATAGTGGTAATCGTCCCATGACAAAGATAAGAATCGGTGCTGTGGCCCAAGAATAGACACCTTCCGTCTGATTCCAAAGATAGATCAATGCCTTGACTCGAGGTATTTTTTTGTTAGCACGAAACTGCCACATCATATAAGGGAAATGCTCCACGCCCCAAGCCCAACGACGCATCTGCTTATATTGATTGACTAAGCTACGCCAAATATTTCCAACGTAGACTGTATCCATCGAAACCGTCATATGCATTGGCGTCACCTGATAATCCCCATCATAGTGAATAAAACATTGTAAGAAAATTCGTGAGTCTTCCGTGACAATATTATTTTGCCAGAAGCCAACATCGACCAAAGCCTGCCAGCTCATGCTGTGTGAGGAAAAAGTAAACAAACGATCGGAGCGCGCTAAGTCAGTCAATAACCAAAAAGTAGTTGAGTTTGCTACCACTCGAGTGATAGGGTCAGACTCCCAGACGTTATTATGATATAAAGTTAACGGTTGGAAGCTAGCTCGATACGGATTGGGATGACTGAGAAATTTGTGAGTTAAATAAGAAAAATATTGATTATGCGGTTTGGTATCAATATCAAAAGTAGAGACAATCAGTTTTTTGTAATCCCAACCTTGAGCGTCAATATACTCTTTGGCTTTATTCCCGGCCCAAAACAGATTTGAGCCCTTACCACGTAATTCACCCTCTAGGTTGTTCGGATGAATCGTGATTAAAATATTGTGAAAACAGTGAGCATATTTTTCTTGAATAATTCTACTAACTTCAGCGTTACGTTCAGCGTCAATATCTTCGAAAGCCAAAACAACTAGAAATTTCTTGGTGTCATAGTCACAGTGAGATAAACTTTTGAAGCTATCATCGATGACGGCCAATGGCTCTTTAGCGTTTGGTAAAAAAATTACGTGTCGATAATCTTCCCAATTCTTTCCTGCTTCAGTGAAATCTGAGGCCAAACGCTCGCGCCAATTAATTTTCACTTCCTGACGAAACTTGCGCCAAGAAACCATTAAATAGATAAACAAATAACTGACGCGTAAGACCCAAAATACTACAAAAACCATAACAAAATATATTCCCCACAACGGATGCCAAAATGATAAACCAATGGCCAAGATAAAAGTTAACCAAACCAAAGCACCAGGAATGATTTCCCAGAAACGATAAAGCAAATAATCTTTATGTTCTTTTTTCATACGGTATTTTATGCAGTAATAACCAAGCTGAAATATAACCTTGATACTTTTTGCGAATCTTTGGCGGCAGATTGCGATAGGCGCCGATAACTTTGCGACAGTGCTTGGCACCGCAGTGACATTTCATACTCCAGTAGCGACTAAGATTATTATCGGTCATCTCATAGTCCCAAGTCAATTGTTCTCCGGCCTTAATATTTCTCATAGCCACGATTGTGAATAAGCCCAACACTCCACAGTTTGGTTCGCAAGAGTGGTTAATATATTTTGCTAAACCTTTCGACGCTCTCCAACTTCGGGGCGCAAATTGGATGACGTGGTCAGCTAGATTATTTGTCCACTTGGAATGCCAGTGATAGACCGGTCCATCAAAGTCGGCTATGATCTCGTTCTTCTTGATACGGGCTGTGGCTACGATACCTTTGCCGCCACCAGGTATCTTTTTTAACTTAATTTTCTTATTATCCATAAAGGTCATCATTATGCCATAAAGATATGAAAAAATCAACTCTAATCACCAAGTTGATTTTTAAACTTCAATCAGCTTCTTAATTAATATCCTGCAACTTCTTCCTATACTCCTCCACCACTTTCTGAAATACCTCCTTACTATCAGCAGTCAAAGCTTTTCCTGGTGGCAAAACCTCGTGTTGTGGATTTATCTTGGTACCGTTTTTCACCATTTCATAATGTAAATGTGGACCAGTGGAAAATCCAGTTGAACCGACATACCCAATTGTTTGCCCTTGTTTTACTTTCTGACCTGACTTAACTGCAAACTTAGATAAATGAGCGTAATTGGTGGAATAGGTTGAGTTATGCCGTATACTGATCAAATTACCATACCCTGCTTTACTCCAGCCGGCCGAGACGACGGTACCATCAGCAGTGGCGCGAATAGGCGTACCAGAAGAGGCAGCATAATCAATAGCCCGATGACCTGTGGAGACGTTAAAGGCACTGACGTAACGTTTACCCGTGGTGAAGCCGGAGGAAATATAACGGAACGATACTGGAGCTTTCAAAAACATTTTCTCAGTCGAATTACCGTCTTGGTCATAGTAGGCCTCGTCGCCAGCTGCGTCAGTGAAATTATAGGCGAAATAACTTTGGCCTTGATTAATGAATTCTGCGGCGATGATTTTACCTGGCATGACGTACTGACCATCGAGATAACGGGCTTCATAGATAACCTTATAGCTATCTCCATTGCGAATATCCAGAGCAAAATCAACCTGCCACTGAAACAAATCAGCAATGTCCAAAACTAATAATTCGTCTATCCCCTGTTCTAGCGCTGAGGTATATAATATTTCATTGACTTTGCCTTTAACTGTTTCAATTTTTACCTCGTAGGCAATCTTAATCTTTTGCGCAGTCCAGACGCCATCGACCTTCAATGCTTCGAAGTATTCTTCGGTATTAATCTGGTAAACTAATCGTTGTAATATTCCAGCCTCATCGTGATAAAGGTCAATTTTTTTGCCAGCACGAACTGTCGTTAGATCATACTTATCCTTACTGGCTTCCAAAATGCCTTGTGAATCTGTAGCGGTGACATTATTATCGGTCATCAAGGTACTGAAGGTGTCTCCATCAGCGATACTAATTGTCTGCGTTGGTAGCTCTTTTTTATCTTGTGCTTGAGCCTCAGAAGTACCGGCGATGTCTCCACGACTTGTTTGGTTGAAACTCAATCTTCCTGAAATAAAAAAAGCCCCTGTTATTGCCGCTAGCAATATCAGAAGCGCTATTATGCGTACTTTTCCTGAGGAATACAAGGTATTCATACGGTACTATGTATTATACCGAGGACAGAAGACTTATTCAAGTGGACAAATAAAACGCTACTCTAATACAAAACTTCCTACTTAGTATTAATGTCATAGTTTTACTACTAAAAGTTTGATACTATAACACCATGCAAAGAAAAAAAATATCGACCAGTCCTGTTCACAAAATGCCTGCCGATTTACGTCAATCTCTAGCTACCTCCGCCCAAGCGCAAGCAGTTTGGGATGACATTACCCCTCTTGCTCGCAACGAGTGGATTTGTTGGGTCACGTCCGGCAAACTGGCCGAGACTAGAAATATTCGAATTCAAAAAGCTCTGTCCAAACTCAAAGGAGGAATGCGTCGGCCTTGTTGTTGGGCTGGGTGTCCACATCGGTAAGACTCCAAAAATTATCTTTATCTAATCTTAAAATATGAAATTAACCAATGATAGTTACTTGATAACAATGGGCACAAAAAGATTTACTGAAAAATATTTTCGTGATGCAGACGGTTGGGTTAAAATTTCTGCCAAGGGTAATAAATTTCGAATGACGGCGGAACAACTTCTCAATCATCTACTACCAGCTATTGCTGGCGTCAAGCCAGGACTGACCTGGAAGGTTGAATATAGACCGCAACAAAATAGCTCCTTAAAGAAATAAAAAACAGCCCTTCAGCTTCTTCTATACTTACCAGCCTCTGGCCGGTGGCTCGGGGATAGGGACTCGAACCCCAATTAACAGGACCAGAACCTGTCGTCCTACCATTAGACGATCCCCGAATAAATAATAAATGCTGAATAAAGATACTATTTTATCTACTAAAAGTCAATACAAATAATAAAAGCTACTCAATTTTATGAGTAGTTTTTATTAAATTTATTTCTTCCCTATTTTCCGTACTCGTTTATTGATGAAACTTTCGGAAATATCTAGAGCTTGCTGTAAACGATCGCGGACACGAAGCTCCTCTTTCGACAAACCTGGCTTGCCATCCAGATATTCAATCTGCTGATTGACTTTATTACTCAGAGCTTTGAAGGCTGCTTCAACAGTTTGTTCGATATAACGCACGTCTTTGAAGCTACGTCGATTCCAAAGCCAGAAGCGACGAATAGAATAAATCAGAGCGAAAATCAAAATAATAACTAAGAAAATTAGGGTGACGACCGTTGTCAGATAATCTACTGCCAACTGACCAATACGGACAAAGATTGGCAAAGTAACATTGAGTGCTAATCTATCAGACGGTTCACTCTTCATGCCAGAAGTGTCAATAACTTCTGCCCACAGTTCATAGGACCCTCGATCTTCTGGAGCTTTATCAGTCATCGACCAATTACCAGTAGCATCACTTTGGACTTCGCGAGAAATAACAGTTGCGCCGTTACGTTGGATATAAACTTTGACAGTAGAGTTTGCCAAGGCAGTTCCTAGAACTTCAATCTTATTTCCCGACTCGACATCACGAGTATAGCTAGTAATGACAGGGCTTGGGACGAATAAGATAGTAACTTCTTGCACAGCTACAGTACTATTACCAGCGCGATCATAAGCAGTAACACTAATAGTATGCTTACCACTAGCTAGAGCTTCAGGAGTATAAAGACTCTCGTACACAGTCACCGGCTGACCTTGATCAATCACAACATCGTAATGATCAATGCCAGATGTCTCATCCTCAGCTACGAAAGCTAACTGCGGTCGATTATTAGCACTAGAGATGCCATCTCGTACCACCATTTGGAAAGCTTTTGGCGCTGTAGTATCAACTTGCAAACGATAATGACTTATTCCGCCCCAACCAGCAGCATTCTTCAGTTGAACATGGAAATACCAAATACCATCATCTATTCCAGGCACTGTCTTACTGCTAATCGCAGGTGAATAGGTAACCGTTGGAACAAAATTTTCCTCCTGATTAATCTTTGTGCGTGCCGCAGTCACTCCTTTCGGCAATGACCACCCGAAATCACCAGTACCTTTGGCGTACCAGACATTCTGATCAGGATGTGAAGCTGACGTGACTAAAGGAGCCTTAGGTGCGCCAACGGTAGTTGGAGGTGTCTCTACTGGAGGTGTGTCAGGTTTTGGAGCTGGGATTGGTGTTGGTGTCGGAGTTGGTTCAGGAGTTTTAGTTGCTTCAATGGTATAACTGCCTGTACCTGTACCACTGAGAACGTTGGTACCCAAGCCATCATTGGCCAATACTGACGCTGCCAAAAATGATAATAGTGCTGAACCCGATTTCTTCGCGTGGAAGGTAACCGTGAAAATTTTACCGCCAGTACCAGTGTAACCAGGTGTTGGTAAACCACCATTAAAAGATATTCGACCAGAATCATTAGAAAAATTTGGTTCCTCAACCCAAATAGAAAATATTGAGCCAGCACGATTGAGAGAAATAACTTCTACAGTATCAGCGGGGAAACTAATAGTACCTTCTGCGTTATTAATAGAACGACCCTCACTATTAACATAGACGCCAACAGTAATATTACCGTTAGGGCTGATCTTACCAGTCGACGGGCTAATATAGAGCGAAGCAGCAGAACTAACTCGCGGGAACAATAAAATAGCGACAAAAACAATCGCTACAACTATCAATCGATTTAAAATATTATTTTGTTTGATTTTTGTTTGTGTCACGGTAGTACATTGCTAACACACATCAGCAATAGTTCAAGAATATTATACCACAAATCTGGCAAGCTCGTCAGCATCAGGGTTAAGGTTGAACTTTATACTTTCTACATTATACGTTATACTTTCCCCATGTCTCTCTGGATTATCTATGCTCTACTCTCTGCTATCTCTGCTGCTGCAGTGGCTATTTTCGGCAAATTGGGTATTAAAAATATTGATTCAACCTTAGCCACGACCGTGAGATCAATTGTCATGGCCTTATTTTTGATTCTTGTTTCTCTCACACTGAATAAATTTCAACAGGTCAGTACAATCAATTCTAAAGCCTGGCTCTACATAGTCCTCGCCGGTGTCGCAGGAGCTACCTCGTGGTTATTTTATTTCTACGCGCTCAAACAAGGTCCAGCATCGAGTGTCGCGGCCCTTGATCGTCTCAGTGTGGTTTTTGTTTTAATCTTAGCCACCCTATTCTTAGGAGAAAAACTCAGCTGGTATTCGGCAATTGGCGCTCTAATGATTACCGGTGGAGCGATATTGATGACGCTGAAATAAAAATTGAGACACTTTTCTTAGACAGCCGTAATACAGGCTGTTTTTTATTACCATTGACCCGGTTGACAATAATGTCTAATGGGGTTGACAAATATTACTAAATATGTTAATATAACAAAATTGCGCTGGTTTTTAGCTATTCCGTCCTTTTACTAGGAGGCTAACGTGGAATTCACGCTTTTGGCGATAGGTGTTGGAGCTGTGCTGGCCGCTGTTCTGGTTCTACTTTTCCTGTCCAAAGCTCCAATCCCCATGTGTCCCGACCCCATGGAATTTGTCGCCTTCATGTTTGGGTTCGGGGTCTGTCTGGGCGCGGGGTTCTTTGGAGGAGTCTGGCTGGTCACTCAGATCGGTCATTTCTTCACCTGACCTATCGACACTGTCGGACCGAAAGGGAGCTGTTATCATAACAGCTCCCTTTTAACTTGGTTTGACAAACTACCTCAGAGTTTATAAAGTGGCGTTACGAAACGCTCTTTTTTTCTTCCTTCCTTCAAGGAGGTTATCGTGCTCAATCAAGATCAAATCCGTGTCTATGGAGGCACTTCCAATCACGTGCTTGACGATATGATTCTAGAGCTCGTCAAGCAACGTCTCGGCTACAACCGTCTGAAGTACACCCATGTCACCCATAGCACCTGGCGTGATGGCGAGCCTGGTTTCCGTCTCAACGACTTCGAAACCATCGAAGGCAAGACTGTGATCATTTTCACCAGCCCCGCAGATGACAAGACCGAACTGCAGCTGCGAGGTATGGTTTGGGCTTGTCGTCAGCAGTATGGCGCCAAGCGTGTGATCGTGGTCATGAGCTTCCTACGTTACCGTCGGCAAGAAGCCGAAAAAAAGCCACAAGAGATCAGGCGTCTCTACATGTTCCTCCAAGACCTGAAACACTGGGGCGCTGACCACTTGATCCTCTGCGAACCCCACAACGTCGAAAAAACCGCAGCCTACTGCCGCGAAATCGGTCTCGCACTGTCAATCGCTGACCCAACAGGACTTTTCGTCGATGCTATCAGACCTCTTCTTCTCAGCTGCGAGCTGGAAAACGTCCTGCTGTTCTCACCCGATCGTGGCTCAGTAGCACGAGCTATTGCCATGGCCGAGAAGCTCAACGTCCCTGTTGTGGCTCAGCCCAAGGAGAGGATCAACGGACGTCTGGTCTTTTCAGCTGATCCGAAAAAGTTTCAGCTTGAGCTCATGGAAAGGTTCCATCCCAAGATTCCACTGTCTTGTGACATCAGACTGGTGACTGGCAAACATGTCGTCATCCGCGATGATGAAATTGATTCTGGTGGCACGGCTGCTACTCAAGGCTGGAAGCTGCAAGAGCACGGAGCTCACAGTGTCTATCTGGTTTCCACACACCCTGTCTTAAGTGACGGTTGGCGCGACACCTTGTTCCCGTACGGTGAAAAACCGCCCTTCAGACAGGTCTTCGCCGGCAATACGAGGCGTCGTGGTGACTGGACCAGAACTGACTACGAAGGATCCACTGGTGGCGAACTCACTGTAGTCAGTATGGCACCAGTACTGGCTGGACAGCTGGTAAATCTCCTCGAAAGTCTGGAAGACTAAGACTTAGGCCCCGAACCGTGACGGTTCGGGGCTGTTTTTTTTCAATTGACAAACTATCACAGACTATATACAGTTGTGCCAACAGATAGCTCTTTGCGTATTACTCCAACTGGAGACGGATCATGATACTACTGCTTATTATCCTAGCTAGTATGCTGTTCGCTGTCTGGACAGAACGACCAGTCGGTTTCATCCTCTTTCGGCGCCTCATCAGGTCTGACGATGCTGGGTTTGATTTCGAAAGCGTTCACTGTGTACCCTGTAATGCAGAAGCGTCACAAGAGATACGCAGAATCATCAGTCTCTTGTGGGAATTTCAGATCAAGAACACCCGAAGTGTCAAACCCGACTGTGTCATCACACTACTAGAAATCTTGCAAACTCATACTTGTGATGATCATCCTGGTCATCACAAACCAATACTCTCTCTCAGACCTCGTCAGCCTCTGGCTGGCGGGGTCGATTTGTTTAAATTCAAGGTAACAGCTACTCTAACTAAAGATATTGAAATATTTAGCCATTTTGGCTGTACTATATAGTTAGAACAATGCCTCTAACATTGACCGATGAACAAATTGCCAAACATGTACAACAAGGACAGACTGAGCTGTTTGGTCTTTTGGTAGAACGATATGAGGCTAAGATGAAGCGGTATGCTCACAAGTTTCTCTACCAAACTGAAGATATTGATGATCTAGTACAAGAAGTGATGATTAAAACTTTCGTTAATATCAAAAGTTTTAAAACTGACAAGCGTTTCTCTCCTTGGATTTATCGCATCGCCCATAATGAGTTTATCAATGCTATCAAAAAGAAAAGTAAAGAAGCTTTGCCCTTCTTCGACCCAGACACCCTTTTCCCGCATCCCGTATCGAAAGAAACGGCCGATGGCCCACTGCAAGAAGAAGAAATAAAAAATACGGTTGAACATTACTTGGATCAATTAGAAGCGAAATATCGAGAACCACTTATACTGTATTATCTAGAGGAACTCAGTTACCAAGAAATAGCCGATATTCTCCACCTACCAACTTCAACAGTCGGTGTCAGAATCAAACGAGCTAAAGATGCTCTACAAAAAATCCATCAAGCAAGTAAAGTATAATATCATGTCAGAGGAACAATTATCACTCAAAGATCAGATTCTCCAACAAATCACTGCTGGCGAAACGAAAATGCGTCCGCACTCCTATTTTATTGTGCGTACAATCCTCCTTGCCAGCGGTACAGTGTTGCTAACATTAACACTGCTCTACACAATCAGCTTAATTGTCTTCGTGACAGAACTAAATGGATCAGCAGAATTACCAGCCTTTGGTCTGCAGGGAATTATACCGTTAATCTTTGCTCTACCTTGGATTCTGATTGGAACTTGTTTGCTAACGCTGATTTTATTGGAACTATTGGTTCACCATTACGCTTTTGCCTATCGCAAGCCACTCGTGTACTCACTGATAGGGGTCTTCGTTGTTGCCATTCTCGGTAGTATGGTTGTAACTCGCTTCCGCTTACACGAGCAATTATTCGAATTTGCTCAAGCAGAAAAGTTGCCTCTTGCTGGTCCTTTTTATCGCGATTATGATCGTCATCGAGTACGAAATATCTATCCTGGAATTGTAGCCTCTATACACGACAAAGGCTTTTACCTTGTCACCCGTCAATCTGAGACTTTTACAATTATTGTGAGCGACCAAACTGCTAAACCTGACGGCTGGTTCTGGCATGAAGGTGATGTCGTTGTAGTACTAGGCAATGAAGACGACCAGGTAATTAACGCTGCTGGTATCAGACCATGGAATAGTGAATTCGGACGTTTCCAGCCGCGAGCAATGATGCCACCGCGACAATGAAATAATTGTAAAATAACTTTGTAATATTAATATGGTCAGAGTACTTGATTATAATAAGAGGGTATAATCAAGCTCTGACCTATTCTCCCTTGCTGCTCATCTCACATTAGGTGTGAGATTTTTTTATTATGAAATAATTATTCTGTTGAGCTGTATTAGAATATGCCAGTGCACGGCTCGATGATTAGCTTCATCGGTACATACCTCTACTTATCATTAAACAACTATACCTTATGAAAAGACGCTTACTAGCGTATGCTCTGGTTCCAGCTCTGGGCTTAGGCATCCTCGCAGCCAACATGGCTTCGGCACATGGCATGTTTATGACAGGAACGCCTCAAGAGCAAGCTACACAGCAACAAAAAATGTTTGAACAGCAAGCCACGCTATTTGGTATTACTATAGATGAGGCTAAGGCGTATTGGTCCGAAGGCAAAAGCATTGCTGATATCGCTAAAGACAAAGGTCTGACCGAGGACCAACTTCGAACGAAAATGCACACAGCACGCCAAGAAGAAATGAAAACAAGGATTCAAAGTTTAGTCACACAAGGCGTCATCACTCAGACTCAAGCAGATCAACGACTAAAATTCCTTAGCACGCAAAGTGCCAAGCTGCCCATGGGTAAAGGTTTTCATCGAGGTTTCGGCTTCTAATTATTAACAAATACAGCCTGGAGTATCTGGGCTGTATTTTTGTTTAGAATAAAACCAATATGACGAGTAAGGCTAGTAAGTATTAGCGCTAATTATGCTATACTTACTATTATAACGTCTTATCTTTACTCTCTATGGCTCATGTCCCCTATGACATCCCCGCTTTTGCCCGAGCAACTCCCGAGTCTATCTTGGAGCAATTCAATTCACGATTGAAGGGTTTGACACGTTATGAAGCAGAACAAAGATTACAACAACACGGTCCGAACGAAATTGTTACTGAAAAAACTGTTGCTTGGTATCACCGTTTATATGATAATTTTCGAGACCCGTTAAGTTTATTACTTTTAGGACTCGGCGTACTGGCCTACATTTCTGGTGACTATAAGGCAGCCGTTTTAATCTTTGTCATGCTTTGTCTCAGCATTTTTTTGCGTTTTATCCAAGAGTCTCGTGCCGATGTAGCAGCGCAAAAACTAAAAGCACTTGTGTTAACCACCGCAACTGTTTTCCGTGATAAAGAAAAAAAAGAAGTTCCGCTGAAAAATCTCGTGCCAGGAGATATTATTGAACTCTCTGCTGGAGATCTTGTACCCGCTGATGTCCGTCTCCTAGAATCTCGAGACTTATTCGTCAATCAGTCAGCGCTAACAGGCGAATCATTACCAGCAGAGAAGCACGCTCAAGCTCTGAAAATCTTAACCAAAGAGGAGTTTGACTATAATAATTTGTGCTTCATGGGTACAAATATTGAAAGTGGCATTGCGACAGCTATCATCTTAGCGACTGGTGGAGCTACTCGCTTCGGTCAGTTAGCCCAATCAGTGACCAAGAAACGCGAAATTAGTAGCTTCGACATTGGTTTGGGTAAATTCACTTGGCTCATGCTACGTCTGATCTTCGTCATGGTGCCTCTAGTTTTTCTGGTCAATGGCTTTAGCAAAGGTGATTGGCTGGAAGCTTTTTTCTTTGCCTTAGCTATTGCTGTCGGTCTGACACCAGAAATGTTACCGATGATTGTAACGGTCAATCTATCCAAAGGCGCTCTCGATATGTCGAAGAAAAAAGTGATCATTAAACGTCTCAATTCTATCCAAAATTTTGGTGCTATGGATATTCTCTGCACTGATAAAACCGGAACCTTAACAGCTGGTAAAGTCGCACTAATCCAACACATGGATATCCAAGGTCACGAAAGCCAACAAGTACTAGACTACGCTACAATCAATAGTAGTTTCCAAACGGGGTTACAAAATATCATGGATGAAGCTATCTTGCATCATGATAAGAAAAAATCTGCTCAATTACTGAAAACTTATCACAAAATTGATGAACTACCTTTTGATTTCGTTCGTCGACGTTTGTCCGTTATCGTTTCTGATAGTAAAGACAAACATTTATTAATCTGCAAAGGAGCAACTGAAGAAGTATTACAGCTAACTAAAGTAGTATTATCAAATGGACGAGAGAAAGCTCTAACTCCAGCCGACCGTAAAAAGGTACGGGCACTGGTAGATAAGTGGAGTAATGAAGGTTTCCGTCTCATGGCGGTGGCCTATCGTCACCTACCTGCTAGTAAAACTGTCTATACTGTCAAAGATGAGGCTGAACTTATTCTCATGGGCTTTCTTGCCTTCCTCGACCCACCCAAAGCCTCAGCCACAGAAGCTTTAGCTAACTTGCGTGCTTATGGGGTGAATGTAAAAGTTCTCACAGGAGACAATGAATTGGTAGCACGTAAAGTCTGCTCGGAAGTCGGATTAGATACGACGAAAATTCTCAGCGGTAGCGATATTCAAGCTATGACTGATAAAGAACTAATGCCTAAGCTCGAAAGCACCACCGTTTTCGCCAAGCTCACTCCAGCCGATAAAGAACGTATTATTGGTCTCTTACGCAAATTGAAACATGTCGTTGGCTACCTCGGTGATGGTATTAATGACGCCCCAGCTTTAAGAGCCGCTGACGTTGGTATTTCTGTCGATAGTGGCGTGGATATTGCCAAAGAATCAGCCGATATTATTTTGCTAGAAAAAAATCTCAAAGTATTAGCCGAGGGCGTCCGTGAAGGTCGTAAAGTTTTTGGTAATATTATTAAATATGTCCGTATGACTGCCAGCTCAAATTTTGGTAATATGTTCAGCGTACTTGGTGCTAGCGTCTTCCTCCCTTTCTTACCTATGCTACCACTGCAAATCATTGCTAATAATTTACTCTACGATATTTCACAACTCACTATACCAACTGATTCTGTCGATGAAAGCTATCTAACAAAGCCCCGCCAATGGAATATTAGCAATATCACGCGCTATATTTTCTTCCTTGGACCAGTCAGCTCATTGTTTGACTATGCTACTTTTTTCTTAATGCTGGTCGTCTTCAATGCCTGGACCAATCCTGCACTCTTTCAAACCGGTTGGTTCGTAGAATCATTGATTAGCCAAACAATGATAATTCACATTATTCGCACGAACAAAATTCCTTTCCTCCAGAGCAGAGCTAGCTTACCTTTGACTCTATCGACCTTCGGTATTGTGTTACTCGGTGCGTGGCTGCCCTACTCGCCCTTTGCTTCAGCTTTAGGGTTTGTCCAGCTTCCAGCACTTTATTGGCTCTACCTTGGAATCTTTGTCCTACTATACTTTGTCCTAGCAACTGCAGTGAAAACATTTTTTATTCATCGTTTTCATGAAGCAGAATAGCAACAAAAGACAAAGGGCATCATAGACTTGACAAAATTCAAATTTTAATCTATAGTATCTACATAACTCAAATCTCTTCGTTTTTCGTTGTTTGATCTCCATCAAAACAGTGCCATTTACTGGCTATATCTAAAAACTTACGAGATGCTCTAATCGCTCCCATCAGGATTAGAAGTTATACTCTAAGTATTTTTTTTATTTCATGTACACATCAAACAGACCTAGTTCTCGTGGTGCCAGAAAATCTGGCCCAGCAAAACCAAATAATTTCCGTCGCTCCTTCGGCTCTGGTCGTCCTAGTGGTGGCGGCCACTCACGTGGTCCTGCTCGTCGCAAAGGCCCAGTCGGAGACTATATTGATCCAACTCGCTTTATCAATAAAGCAGTCATTACTGAAGAAGTTGAGCATTTCAAAGCTGAGCATGCTTTTCAGGACTTTCAGATTGAACCAGCTTTGAAACTAGCCATTACTCAAAAAGGTTACTCTACTCCGACACCTATTCAAGATCGTGCTATCCCTCACGTCCTGCAAGGTTCAGATGTTGTTGGTATTGCTAATACCGGCACAGGTAAAACTGCTGCTTTCCTGATACCACTGATCAATAAAGTTTTACTAGATCGAAATAAAAAGATTCTCATTGTCGTACCGACTAGAGAATTAGCAATTCAAATCAACTCTGAATTGGAAGGCTTCACTCCAAAAATGAAAGTCTACTCTGTCTGTTGCGTTGGTGGAGCAAATATTCAACGTCAGATTCATGATTTACGCTACAGTCATAACTTCATCATCGGTACTCCAGGACGTCTGAAAGATTTGATTGAAAGAAATATGATTAAGCTAGCTCAGTTCAGTACCATTGTCTTAGACGAAGCAGACCGTATGCTTGATATGGGATTTGTTCACGATATGCGCTTTGTCATGGCTGGCATGCCCACTCCCCGTCACACGTTATTTTTCTCTGCTACTATCACCCCAGTGATTGAAGGTTTAATCAAAGAGTTTTTACATGAACCTGTACGCATCTCTGTGAAAACTGGTGATACTGCTAAGAATGTTGACCAAGATGTTATCCGCCTCCGCCCTGGTGAAAATAAATTTGACGTTCTATTTGATTTATTGAAGCAAAAAGAATTAAGTAAAGTATTAATCTTCGGCCGAACCAAACATGGTGTGGAGAAGCTTTCTAACATTCTAGCTCAACGCGGCTTACGCTCGGAATCTATTCACGGTAATAAAAATCATACTAAACGCCAAAAGGCTCTTGGCTTATTCAAAGACAGCCGGATTCAAATTCTTGTTGCTACCGATGTGGCAGCACGCGGACTCGATATCGCGGACGTCAGTCACGTTATCAACTATGATCTGCCTGCTACCTATGAAGATTATGTCCACCGTATCGGACGTACTGGACGCGGTGATAAGAAAGGTAAGGCGCTAACCTTCGTCGAGAGATAAAAGCAAAACATACTAAAAAAGACTTGGATTAATTCAAGTCTTTTTTTGTCAGTAATAATTTCCTGAATTTTTAGTTTTTACTTTTGAGTTTTTACTTTCTAAACCACCTCTCCGCCACCAAGCACATCCAGTACTTCCTCCACTTCTTTCTCCTGAGCTCCGTTGAATCTCTGATGATGAGTACGATACTCCGTGTCTACTTCAGCGCTAATAGCCACATTATGTCCAAGAACCTGGCTGATCACTTCTTGGACGATCTTTTTATTCTTAGCTTCGCGGACACGCTCAGCATGAAAATCAAACTCAAAACCAATAACCATCTTACCATCCTGCAGAGCTAAAGGATGACCTACTTTCAAAAAAGCCGATAAGGAGTGATTATGTCCTTTAGAAGCTTGCAAAATCTGCTGCCACTGGCTAATTGATGGCAGGGTATCATTAGCAGCCATATTAGATTTAATACCCGCAACCACAGGTTGTACTGTTTCCGCAGTAACCGCCACAGGCATGACAGGCAGGCTATCCACTTGGCAATATTCAATAATTGCAAGTTCTAACGGCAGTTGTGGTATCACTGCTGTCTTGGTTTCAATAGCGCGAATCAAAACAATATCTAATAATCTACGAATATCCCGAGGTGTGAAACGCTCAGCTAAGCCACGCAAAGCTTGAATTCTACCTTCATCCAAATCAGGGCTAAAGCTCGGTCCTAATACTTGCGCTAATAAAACTTGACGAATATATTCTAACAAGTCACCAGCGAAATCTTCTAGATCACTACCTTCATATAATAACTGATGCAAATGTTTCAGGGCAGCTGCACTATTTTTCACCACGAGATTTTCTAACATTACTTCAATATCAGACCAATAGTTACGTGGTAAAACCAAGGCGGCAATTTCCGCCGTGATAGTAGCTTCCTCAGTCAGACTCATCAGCTGACCCAATAAACTCTCCGCATCACGTAGACCGCCCTCAGCGCGTCGGGCAATGGTTGCTAAAATATCTACCGGTACAGTCTTTTGCTCGCGGGTCGCTAAATCTGTCAAACGTTCAATAATAATTGCTTGAGGAATTTTTTTGAAATCAAATCTTTGACAACGAGAGCGAACAGTCTCTGGCACTTTACGAATTTCTGTCGTCGCTAAAATAAAAATAATTTTTGCTGGTGGTTCTTCAATAGTTTTCAACAAGGCGTTGAACGCTGCCTTGGATAACATATGTACCTCATCGATGATAAATACTTTATAGCCATGAACGTTGTAAGGTGGCACCTGCGCATTAGTGATGATATTTTCTCGCACGTTATCAACCTGAGTGTGAGTGGCGGCATCAATTTCAATA
>CAZASM010000012.1:0-28328 GCA_964487895.1 uncultured Gammaproteobacteria bacterium | reverse complement strand
ATCTTCGAGGTTTCATAAATCAAATTATAACACGCTGAATTAATTAAAGATATTTGATCTAATTGGCCCAATATTTTAGACGACAGTACATAACTGTATCAGTACATCCATTGGAAGCCCACATCCATTGATTAAATATTTCACTATTTACACACCAACCAGAAATTCCTACGCCAGCAGAACAGCTCATATTCTTTGTACACCCTGGTGTGCCAGAAGTTTTTTGTGGTTGTACCCATTCGGAATCATCAAAAGTATTGTCATACCATTTGATCGCTCCTTGATCAGCCGCCAAACCACTTGACTGCGTAACACATTTAAATGGACTTGCTTCATAACTCATGTGATAGTTTGACAAATAGTACGGTTTACCGGAAGAAGGAGAAACAAATGTGCTAACGGCCCAAGCATTGCTATTTATTGCCCCGCCTAAAAATTTAAAAGCAACAGTGTGTGGCCCAGTTGTCTCCCACGTTGAAATTGATTGTGGAGCAGATGCGTTACCGGCTAGAAATACATCTTTATTTGCGACCCCGTCACTCGGGTTGTCAGCAGGAATATTAAGAGCAACACAACGATTACCAGCAGCAGGGAAACTTGGTGTAGGATATGTCACACCTTGAGGATCATTAACACACATCTGTGGCGGATTTTGGGGTGTAAACAAATAACGTCCATCATAATAAGCAACAAACCCTGAGGTGCTCCAACCAATAATACCGCTTGGTGAACAATTTGCCTTAACTTCCGTTGTACAATTAACGCATTTTTTTGCATGAGCACCTGTAGGGCTACCGATTGATGGATCAGAAATAGCACAGCCCTCATAGGAGTAGGCTATACCTGGTTGACCATAATCACAAACCTCGCTACCCGTTACTTGATTATCACCGCAAGATGAAGCAGCGACACAACTCGTCGTATTGAAAGTACATTTTTGATTAGCTGGTGCGTTTGATGGGTAACAAGTTACTGGTCCGCCACTAACAAACCCTAATGATTGACAAGTTGCCCCATTGAGCTGATTTCCATCACACTGCTCAGTACCGTTGATAATATTATCTCCACACGATGGAGCGGGAGTAATAGCAGTACACGTAGTATTACATTTACCAGGTTGACCATTTTCACCATTCAGATCATCACAGAATTCCAGTACAGATTTCAATCTATCACCGCAAGTACTACCACAACGGTAACAACAACGTTCACCAGGGTTAGCAGGATTAGTTGGATTGGATATCGTACAGCTATTAAGTTCGGAACCTGGACCAAAATCACAATACTCACCAGTCTCTTTGTTTCCATTACCACAAACTACAGCTGTAGTACCACTGCAAGTATCATTACATTTCCCCGGTTGACCGTTTAGAGCACCCTCATCACAAGTCTCACCTGGGTCTAGTGGTATACCTGGACCACCGTTACCACAAATACCAGAACACCAAGTATTACATCCGCCAGTTGGACCATTATTACCAGCACCTTCGTCACACTTCTCTCCATCACCAAGCGCTGGTGTTGAGTTATTGCATGTTTGACTAACAATACTATCACCACAGCTGACATTATTACAGCTCTTACAAGCATCGTATGATCGGTTATCACGCATACAAGTTCCGTTATTGGTCACCAGCGAACCGTTATCGCACAATGGTCCACAATGACCGGACTGGCCTGTCTGCGCCCCATCATCACACAGCTCACCTGTTTGAACACTATTATCACCACAGACACGGGTAGCGTTGGCGATACAATAGAAATCACAGCCACCGACGCTTTGACCATTGTTAGCAAAGCCAGCGTCACAGAACTCTCCGCCTGGATCATTAGGAGTCCAGTTCCAGGTCAAACATCGCCCGCCATTACCACAATTCAAGGAATCTACACCTGGTGGAGTGACATAACACAGACCTAAAGAATTCTCGCATTTACCTTTTGGTTGTGGCACTGGTTGGGTCGCGTCACCATCACCACATTGCCAGCGACAACTGTAGCATGAGCCAAAATTAGCTTTAGAAATAAAATTACTGCCAGCAGCAATACCGCCACCATTGTCACAATTTTCACCATTACCAGATTCGGTCAGACTATTACCGCACTGTCCATTAGCACTTGGAGGTATATAGACACAACTTGGACTACAGGATTCTCCACCAGTTAATTGTACGTTACCTAATTTACAATAATTCGTAGTGTTGCTAACAGGAGGACAAAGATCACAAGATTCTGTACCACTGATAACATGATCACGACAAATCTGAGTCACTAAAGCGGTACAGGTAGTATTGCAGAGACCAACTGCTGTGCCGTTGGCTGGGCCGTTATCACAGAACTAGTTGAATCCCGCTTGTGATGGCGTCGTATCGTTAGGAGTTTGTTTTTGGTTATCACCACAATATTTGGTATAACGAGTACAATCATTCCAACACTTACCAACTGTGCCATTTTGGGAACCGCTATCACAGACCTCAGTCAAACCAGCATCATTCGGACTGTCAGTATTTCCATCACCACAGACTTTCGCGCCTGTGACTGGGATCGGAGGGACGATGATACACTGGAGAGAGCAGGTACTTCCTGGTTGACCGTTAGTAGCTCCGAGATCGCACGCTTCAGTACCATATGGCGCATCTTCTAAAATGTTGTTACCACAAACAGCAGTCGTCCAACCACTGCATTGTAAGTTACACTGGCGTGGTTGACCATTGACACCATCAGCATCACAAAACTCGCCAGCATCAGGGGTACCATTACCGCAATCATTAGGCACAATCTGACCTGTGCAAGTGCCATTACAATGACCGACTGTACCATTCAGTAGCTGACCCTCATCACAAATCTCTGGTGGGTATTCTGGCGTACCTGGATAGCCATTAGCTGGACTGCCGTTGCCGCAGACTGCTCCAGCGACCGGCATACCTCCAGCAGTACAGGTAGCATTACAATGAGGGAAAGGTAAACCATTATTTGGACCTTCATCGCAAACTTCGGCTCCCATTTTGACCCCATCACCGCAACGATTAGCAGCTAAAACTTTGATCTGACAGCTAGACTGACAATAGGCACAGCCAGTAGTTAGATTGTCACATTTCTCACCATTCTCTAGATTACAGACGCCTTTTGGTCCGGTTAAATCATTCGGATTTATAGGACAATCATTACAGGGCTGACCCTCGGGACAGGTAGAGCGATTACAAATTTTCGTAGCGTCATTAGAGCAACGATTTTTACTACTATAGTCGCAACTTTCATAAGGGACTTGAGTTATGCCGTCATTACAGTAGCCTCCAGTAATCTTACAAGCCTTAACGCCTGACGACGTATCACCACAGACATATTCTCTAATAGTGGTAGTGGAGTTCTCTGGTGCGGGCGAGAGATACAGGTCGGGCTCACACTGCTCACCGCCACAAAAACCACTATTTGGACAAGCACTACACGGTTGACCAATTGGACATGTGGTTAGAGAACAAGGAATCGTCGGATTAGCCTCACAAGTGGATTCAATAAGGTTATTACCACAGACAGCGGGCGCAACACTAGCTGGACTTAAATCCGAACAGTCACGCTTGCATCCACTTGTACAGTACAAACTTTTTCCTGCTGGACAAGAGTGTCCAGATAAACCTTGAGAGCCATCACACTCTTCTGTACCATTGACCAGACCATCACCGCAGAACTCACCGTAGCCAGAACAGGTTGTATTACATTTACCATAGTCACCGTTAGCAGCACCATCATCACAAACTTCAGGAAGTTGAACAATGCCATCACCAGCACCACACTTACCTTCGTAAGGTTGACCAATATTACAATTAAATAAACATTGATTACTACATTGAATAGAACCGCCGAGACTACAACTCCAGTTGGCTGGAAGGAAAGTATTGCCAGTAACATCACACTGCTCAAACGGAGTATCAAGCTGACTGTTACCACAAGCGCCACCGCAAGCAGCAGGGAAGCCAGGAATCGTTAACCAGCCAGAGCAGTCTGCTTTACAACCTACTGTTCTTTGATTATTAGAGCCAGTTGGACAAATATTAGTGAAACCACCATCACAGACCTCTCCTGACCATGGCTCTAAGACACTATTACCGCAGATGCCTGATTGTGGCGCTCCAGTACAGACAGCTGCATTGGTGAAGGCTAAATTCTGATTTTCTTTAGCCCAAGTGAAGCGACTATTAGTTTCTAAATTAGCCGACAGACGATAGTTGGTGTCTTGTTGTACTTGATAAACAAAGATTGCTGCATCTGCTGGACAGCTGAACT
The DNA here is from genome assembly GCA_964487895.1 of uncultured Gammaproteobacteria bacterium. Lineage (GTDB taxonomy): Bacteria > Patescibacteriota > Patescibacteriia > UBA1558 > 2-01-FULL-52-15 > CAYYYA01. Next base: position 24,050 of record CAZASM010000012.1, on the reverse strand, counting down.
TACGAGCTACAACATCCCAGCAAGTCTCTCGGTCATAAGGAGAAAAAGTATTATTGGCACAACTATCAAACTTGTTCACAGGATCCACTGGCTGTGTCGCGCCTAAAGTGGTAGAGAAAGTTTCTTTCCAGGAAGGCCACTTACTAGTAGACATGCCCGCGACATACGAGCCAGCAGTTAGTTTCGGATAGAAGGGCAAACAAACTCCGTTGACACCACACTGATTATTTGTGAGACATGGTGTCGTTGGATTATTTTGGCAAAATCTATGAGATGTAGCGTATTGATTCAACGAACGACCGATAGTATGAAGATTGGTATAGCGAGCCACATCACGACGGATGGTAGCTTTCTGACTCAGACAATAATCCCCTGCCCCACACTCTTCGTCGGTATTACATAGTTTGGTCGTATCTACATGACAAGTGGCTGGCGCACCGCTAAAATTATCGCCGTCTGTAAAGGAATCATTAAAACTCCAGGTGTCTATCAGCTGTTGAACAATTTTTTGGGTTGTTGCTTTAGCTGAAGCGTTATAACTTATTAGATATATATTAGTATAGACTGCTGAACCATTAATATTAGCCGCTGCCACATAGGTAGTGGTACCATCTTGGATTGCTGGATAGCCATTAACAAAAGTACTTGTAGGATTACCATTTGGATTTGGCGCGTACTTGCGATACCAATCGAGTGGTGATAGATGTTCAATGTTTTTCATCACCCGTACCACGATGACATCATACGATTGGCCAGTAGCCTGCGCAATGACAGTATCAATCCAAGTCTTAGGCACCACTGACAAAAGTTTCGAGCCCAACTTCTGAGACTGATCTAATATCGGAGTCCACCAAGATACCGGACGACGGACAATAACAGTCACTACCGCTGGCTGTGACCAGCCACCATTGACTGCTTTCGCTCGGAAAGTTACTTGTTTGACTCCAATTTGAGCAAAAGTATGTTTGACTGAGAATGAAGTACCAGCATTGGTATAACCACTTGTAGCGCCACTATCTTGGAAGTCCCAGACAAATGATTCGACTGTCGCAGCTGGCACTGACAATAAACCAGCGGTAAAATTCTTCTCTTCACCGACATTGGCGTAAATCGTACTGCCATTAAACGGCAGAGCCATTGTGACTTTTGGTATTACCAAAGAGGCGCTGGCAGCAGCTACGGATATAGTGACTGATTTAGTTGCCACGTTGGTAGCGCCATCGTTACGCAGATAGAAAGTTGGACTGAAACTTCCAGCTGTCTGAGGCACCCAGATGAAGACACCGTTATATGGATTGAAACTGGCACCAGCTGGCAACGAAGGGTCATCAGCTAACATGACAAACTGATCACCTTCTGGATCTGTGCCTTTGAGCTGGAACTGCACAAAGTCACCAACTGTCGCAGTGATAGGAGCACTTGGTTCGGCGTCAAAGGTTGGATCTTGGTTAGCACCACCGGTCACAGTACCACCAGCTCTCGTTGGATCAACGACAAAGACATGCTCTTTCAGGACATCCCCACTACCACTGGAATTTGGGGTACGAATAATCGCTGGTGGCAAATTCGGCAAATCATTAGAACCAGGTCTGAGACTATCTTTACAATAATGGAAAGAAAAATCATATTGAGGATCAGTATAGACATGATCACCGTTTGGCGGAAGCGTCCAAGGATTTTCACAGATGTCTACAGTAATACGCGCATGCCCAGTAACTTGACCAAGATCCTGACCAGCTAGAGTGCCGCTGGCTTTGCAATAAGCATAATCTGTCCCGTTTTTATTCTGGGCTGTAATAGTAGAATTTTGCGTCGTAAATGGTGCTACAACAGTGATAATTGGGCCATTGTTCGGTGTCCAGTCATAGTTAGCACCAGTAATAGGTGTGCCATCAGTAGCTTTGGCAGTGGCGGTAAAGATGATACTCGAATTTGGAGTTGTGAAGGTGTAAGGATGCGGCGTTACTTCAACGTAACCAATTTTACAAATAGAGTCGGTGGTACGGAACGTCCAGGTTTCAGACGGGTTGCCTGTTGCTTGCCAAACATGTCCATAAACATCTGAAGCGGCTGTTTGAATTTTAATCGTTATATCACTATTAGCAGGCCACAGTGCTTGTGGATCTTGGAATCGATACAAAACCTTATTACCCTCTACTTTACCAGCCGAAGACCCAGCAGGACATGGTCCAGGGTTACAGACTGGACTATTCCAGAACCAAGAAAAAGCAGATTGCAATTGATTATTATAAATAGCTGCTACCTGTGCATTACGACAAACAGGAGAACCAGTGGGAGTGTGACCAACCAAGGCCAACGGTGGACCACTCGGTGGAAGATCATTACCATTAGTAACATAGAGAGTTCCTGAAGCAGGAGCAATAGCAGGAAAGGCATTAAGTTTAGTTGTAATAGCTACACCGGTTGGTAAACTTAAACTCAAGGCATTGACCACGGCTTGGTTGACATTACTTGAGACCACATCAGCCACCGCAGTGTCAGCACTGGTCCAGGTCCAAGCATAACTAGCGGCATTTAAATTGATAGCTGAACAAGTAGGAACAGTATTAACCAAAACACTGGATTTGTAATTCACACTCTGACCAACCTGCGCCGTATAGGTTGTCGGTGTCAGACTAATAGCGTCAGGAGTACAGGTAGAGTTGCCGGTTTTAAACTTCCAAGAGAATGAATCAGAGTTACCGATTGGATAGTTCAGATGACTCAGTGCCGCATCATACGTATTTTTGACAGAATTCTTAATAATTACCCGATACCAAGTATCAGCCCCTAGGTTATTATCAGGGTTGACAATAGCTCGCTGACCAGAAGCGTCTTGATCATAAGTCACTGTAGCGCTAATAGGACCACCAAAGGACGTACAGTTTGCATCAGTACAAGAAAATACTTGCACTGCACCAGACTGTTCTACTGTCGCTTGTTTCATCGGCATATTGAAGTTGGCGCGAATTTCTGAATTGGTACAAGCGCTGACACAGCTCGATCCCGGGCTAAAGGTAGTGACAAATGGGTCACTAGATTTGACTTCAAAGCTAGCCTGACCAGCAGCTAGTGAGCTATTAACCAAGGTGGCGTTCATGGTACCAGGACCAGTCCGATCTTTATCGGCAGTAGCAGTGACCTGATTATTATTAGGCAGATAGCTCACTAAATCATTTGGAGCTGCTGGAGATGTACTCCAATTCCAAGTCAAAGTACTACTATGACAGAAGGTACACGATGAGCCATCGAGAGCAGCGGCGGAAAATTGTGCTGAATTGCCTAAATAAATATTTTGACCTGACGGTGCAGCACTCAGTAGTGTTGGTTGGCAGTTAGCCTGAGCAGAGCTACGAGTACGGAACAGCCAACCAGTATCCAGGGGTGAACTAAGTTGTAATCTACTACCGTCTCGAGCTAAAACATTAGCAGTCAGCTCCACTTTATACCAAGTCTCTGACGCCAGAGGTGCTGCTGATTCAAACATAAAGCCACGACTCCCAGCCCATTGGCTAAATGTACCCGCCACAGGATTGGCCAGACATGTTGGTTCATTTGGAGTGAGCCCACTATTACAACGATAGACAGTAACATTAGGCGCAACACTACTGAAATCTAAATCAGCAGTAAAACGAACAGCAATCGCGCTATCAACTGGAGCATTCTTACTAGCATCTACAGCATCATAGCCGCCTAATTGATAGAAAGGGTATGGAGAAGGCGACTGTCCTTCTGCTGTACACTGACTAATAATGTCGATGGCGAAAGGATTCTGACCAGTGGTGAAGCTCCAACGATATTTACACTGCGGTCCAGTTGTCGGAGCACAGCTAGCCTGACAAGTACCATCGCCACAACACTGACTACCATTTGGACACTGCGTGTTATTAGTACAAGAGCCAACTTCAAACGGCACACCAGCACTCTCAACGCTTCCTGTCTTGACCTTGACCAAACCAGTGACTGCGCCGCTTGGCACTGCGGATTGAATTTGCTGGTTAGACCAATTATTAACTGTCGCTATTTTATTATTACTGAAAGTTACCTGACCGAGGGTAGCAAAAGAATCTCCAGAAATAGTCACTGGCGTATTAACAGGACCTCTGACAGGATTCAAAGCACAGATACCTGGCGCTAGAGGATTACCATTCTTATCAAATGTCACGAAGTTACTATCTGGACCGCTAGCAGGATGAACTTGAACTTGATATTGACCCAGCGTTGCCAAGGCATCACTCGGCACTTTGACTACAATATGATCGTTATGCCAAAAATTCGCACTACAAGCAGCTGGAAAACCTGTATCGCCGATGAACGTGTCTGGGCCCTTGATAAAACGCACCACTCCAGCACTATTACCAAAATTACTACCATAGATTTGGACGTATTGAGCCGTTGGTCCAGAAGTTGGATCAATATAATCAATGCGCGCTTGGCCACTAGCTGTACTGCCGACAACAAATGATAAAGGATTACTGAACTCAGCATCGACTTTCGCCCGCACACCAATGGTGGCTGGCTGAATATTTGGTACTTTAGCTGTTGCTTGGGTGGCACTGGAGAAACTTACGCTGTCGCCGTCAATAGTTCCGAACTGAATAGAGCGAGTTGCGCCTGTAAAATTATTACCAACAACAGTGACTACATCTTTAAACAGTCCTTGAACTGGATTAATAGAACACAGACCTGGACGCACAGTATCATTGAGATCAAAATTAACACTACCACTTTCACCGGTGGTGTTTTCTACCGTCACAGCTGCTGGTCCATTAGTGGAGACACCGATGGCAACTGGGACAGCAACGATAATCTGAGTATTACCCCACCAAGTAGCACTACAGGCAACTGCTGGTGGTGTGGTCACAGTATAATCAGTAGCACCAACTTGGAAATGCACTGTGTCTGCAGTAGCGCCAAAATTATTTCCTTGAATCGTGATGAAATTACCTACCTCGCCATTATTCGGACTAATACTGGTGATAGTCGGCACTCCTGGTGGCGTGACAGTATTAGCGCAGACACTAGCCAGCTGACAGCTATTACCGCTACAACAATTGGAAGCGCATTGATTATTCGCACTACACGTGACATTAAAATTAGCCCCATTACTTGTCTGACTGCCGACTTTGATATTAATGTCGCCTGAAATTGCCGGCTCAGGTATAGTGGCTGGAACTTTAATTTTAATTTGGTCAGACTGCCAAGAAGTTATATTACCAGCACCAATACTGAAGCGGTTAGTCGAACCTTGCATTTCCACGGTGTCAGCTGAGGCGCCAAAATTTTTACCATCAATAGTTACTGCCTGTCCACCAGGTCCGCTCGTCGGTGCAATACAGTTGATACTTGGATGATCGGTATTATCTACTGCCAGAGTCTGACATAGACCACCGAGGTCAGTACACGATTTAACTGCATTTTTAACCTCAATCAAGAAGTTGCCAGGATTAATACTTGATGGTACGACGAATTTAATCTCATTATCAGTCCATTGTGGAGCACTCTGACAGCTGATCAGCTCAGCAGTGACAGGACTAGCTGACTGCACGATAACTTTACTCGTAGCAGCGTTATAGGTGCCAAAATTATAACCCTTGATAGTGACAGTATTGCCACGCCCAGTAGTACCAGGATTCAGGACACAGACTTTGATCGGACCACCTGGACCCGGGTTAGTACAACCGACTGGACAGGTTGGGCACGGACTTGGTGGTGGCGGTGGCGGACCAATCGGACCACCAGGACCAGTAGCTCTTTGCAAGTTACTAATGATAAAAAAAGCAATGGAGTAAGCAGCTAAAGTAATAGCCAGACCGATAACAGCACTGATAATAACTTTTTTCGCTTTGGTAATCTGCTCTTCATTGCCCTGTGAGGTCATCCAGAGGAATCCACCGTAGAGTATCAAAAGCACAAGCAAGATTCCTAAGAAACTAAAAATAATAGTAACGATATTACTGATCACTGTTTGCAGATCTGTAGTACCTAAACCACCGATGTTACTAGGCAGTCCGAGCGAAGCTTGCGCCTGAGTCATCAGCGGCATCAACAATACCGCTCCTCCGATTAGAAGTAGTAGAGAACCAATTAAAAATGTATATCGACGTAATCTCATTATTCAGCGCTAGTACAATTAAGACCTGTACAACCTGGGGCGGGTACCTTACAACCGCAACTACCATCAGTAGAATTACAACTGCAAGGGTTATAGCAATTTTGAAATATATCTTTGACACCAGAGAGCACGCTGATATCGTAGTTAGTATAGGGATCAAATGGTTGATGCTGGATCTGTACTTGAGTTTTACCTGCCACATTACTACTCTCCAACCAGAAGCCAACGTTGGATAGATTGATAGACTGAGAATTCAAACTGCTAAAAGACATTTCTTTATCAAAATAAACTTCTGCTGGATCCATAGTGCTAACTCCCGCATCTCCCTGCCGCGGTGCTTGGTGGGTGATCACTGGCGGCGCTGTATTAATAGTATTATTTGAACTGAAGCCCCATTGATAATCAGCTGCTAGAGGATTACCAGCTAAATCTTTGATGCCGGTCGTTGCTAAGCCGGTGAAAGCTGAGCCACCAGCCAGACAATAAACCGTACCACCGCAAGAATTCGTGCCACAAGAGTCTGTCGTGCGGAACTCAGCAGTTCTGTATTGATTGCTAATAGAATAAACCCCAGCAACAGCAGTCGCTGGATTTTGGGTAATAGTGAAAGCGGAATTTGGTCCTGTAATACCACTTGGATCAATACCTTCTGAGAAGTTAATCTGCACAATCGTATTACGAGGCACGGTGCTATTCGCTATCGGGATAACAGAAGTAACCGTCGGAGGTGTCGTATCACTAGCAGTAGAAACTGTGAAAGACCATTGATAACCGAGGGGTAAGGCAGCACCTCCAGAATCTTTATCAATATTCTTTAGCGAAACCTGGTACTTATTTTTCACACTTGGAGAGCCTAGTGGATTATTTGGTGTCAGCACGTAAGTCAGCTGGTCAGTTGTGGCTATTTGCACTTCACCAGCAGTCAAAGCCGGAGTACCTGTAGTGAGATTTTTGATCTGCACGTTTGCAGCTATCATAGTGCTCGTCTTAATCTTTTCTTTGAAGGTAATAATAATCTTGGTATTACGTGGAATATTAACAGCATTGACCCCTGGATAGTGACTTTCGATTATACCGTTACCTAGTGAGATACAGTTGGTACAAGGTCCTGGAGGGCCCGGAGGTGTGACAGTTGTAGTTGTAGAACCTAAGAGAGAACTAACGATGAAGCTGGCGATGCCATAAGCAGAGAGAACTAAGGCTAAACCAATAACTGCACTGGTAATCACTTTCTTCGCTTTTTCAATCTGCTGTTCGTTTCCTTGCGAGGTCATCCAGAGGAAGCCACCATAAAGTATCAACAGGACCAATAAAATTCCGAGAAAACCAAAGATAACACCAACAATATTACTAATCACCGTTTTCAGGTCAGTGGTGCCTAACCCACCAATGTTACTAGGCAGTCCTAGTGATGCCTGCGCATTAGAAATTATCGGTACTAAAAAAATAACCAATAACAACGAAAATAGTAATCCGCGGTGATTGGTTATTTTTTTGACAAAGCGCATGGGGTAACTTTTTATTTTTTGAATTTTATCCGGCGATCTTTTTTTGTATCAATGCTTTCACCAGATTGCCGTCAGCACGTGCTCCAATCTCTTTCATCACTGGGCCCATCAGTCGGCCGAAATCATACGGTGGTGTCAGATTCTGAGCGGAAATTATCTTCTGAATTATATCATCAATTTCTGCTTCCGTCAGACTTGGTGGTAGATAAACCGAGATGAAATCTAGCTCTGCCTGCTCGACTGCTGCTAGCTCTGGTCTATTACCAGCTGTATAGGCTGTAATCGAGTCGCGATGTTTCTTAATTTCTTTCTGAATCACTGCTTGAGCTTCGGTGTCTTCGAGTGGTTCTTGTAATAAATCCTTCGCTCGAGCAAGTAATCCCGCCCGTAGATACCGCAAAGCGGCCAGCTTGGGAGCCTGGCCGGCTTTCTGAGCGGCGATCATATCAGTAGTTATTTGTTCAACAAGCGACATGGGTATAATTGAATCATTGATTAATAGATTAATTGTCCTAACTGCAAAGTTGTCTGCCAATTAATCAATTATTCTATCAATCTATTAACTATTCTATCTCCTACCAAATTTTTTCTTCTTTTCTAGGGTTTCGTCGAGTCGGCCGATACGCTTCAGGTAATCTCGTTCTTTACGAACTGTTTCTTTACGCAGAGCGCTTTCTTTCAATTCACGTCGAGTTTTCGGTTTCTGACGGAATCGAATTTTTTTTGCCTGGAGTATTTTTCCGCTTTGGATAGTTTTACGAGTAAAACGTCGCAGTAAGCTTTCAAATGACTCGCCGTCCTTCTTTTTTACTTCCAGCACAAATTCACCTCACTTTCTTATAAATTAATGGTAACAATTTTTCTCATTACCTGCAATAGTAATAACAAAGATTGGGAGGAAAGTCAAGAAAGTCAAAACTAAAAAGTCAAAACTCAAAACTTAATCCTCGTCGCTACTTTTGACTTTTAACTTTTGATTTTTTAGTTTTGAAAAGAGGCCGCATCCTTGATGGACACGACCTCTGCTGTCAATGACTCGATCCAGCTCATCAGATCAGTTCATAGACCATACCGCTTAGCTCGGTCAGATGCTTACGACGAGTTAGAATACGTCGCATGTCACGAGAGTTTTCGATGACACGCTTCGCCAGCTGGTACCAAACAAGTTGTTTAGTAGACCACCCGTAGTTGCAACAAGTGGTAAACAAGGCGAACTCACTTTTATCAAAGACCTTATTGGTCCATTGAGGAAAGTCTGCCCGCCGAGAAAGCACCGTCTCTAACCAATCAGCAGCTTCAGCTAAACGCGTCTCCTTTAACGCGCGATTAAAATCCTCGACGGTCCAGACAGCGTCCATCGCCCCTCCCCGATGAAAGTACAAAACTTCTATTTTGGGAATGTTCCTAATCCTACGCTTTCAGCAGTAACTGTCAAATGAAAGAGGCCGCATCCATATTGGACACGACCCCTCGAAAAAATCTCCAGCAGGACGATTAGATGTCGTCAAACTTCTTAGCCGTCACCTGTTCCAGCCTGTCACGTCGAGCCTGCTGACTCCGCGGGTTCAGTGTGTTGACCACGATCGCTTTGGCCTGCTGATACCAGCTGATACCTTCCGCCCAGGCGAGAAGCAGATACTTGTCGAACAGCGCCCTTTCGCGATGATCGATCCAGGTGTCATCGTAGCGAAGGAAGTCCAGACGGTTGGCCTTGATGTACGCCAACCACTCCTCGGCCTCATCACAGCGGCCTTCCAGCAGTGCCAGATTGAAACTGTCGGTCTTCCACTCTTTGAACTTCTCAGGCACTGACATGTGAACCTCCATGAGACAGGTGTGAGTATACAACGGAACGTAGTTGATTGAGCAATATACTCCTGAAGAGACACATTGTCAACGCGAAAAAAGAGGTAGCAGAGCCTTTCATTCCGAATTAACAAAAAAGAGCAAACCGTAGTCTGCCCCTTTCTTCTTTCTACTTACTACTTTCTACTCAGGACGCTCAGCGTCCCTAGTCTTCAACCCTGCCATTCCTCACCTCAGCAGATAGCAGCTTAGCCACGTAATCCTGAATTTTATTGAAATCAACGACTTCTTGGTTACCGCTTTCCATATCACGGATCAGCACAGTACCATCGACCATTTCTTTCTGACCAATGATGAGCGAATATTTCACTCCCAGCTTGTTCGCCAGCTCCAGCTGATCTTTCAAACTAGACTTGGAGAAAGATTCGGCTGCAGTATAACCTTTGCGCAATAAGGTTTCATATAAGCGCAAACATTTCTTACGTGCTTCCAGACCGAGCTGAGCAATATAGAGCTGAGGAGCCACAATAGGTAGAACAGCAATATCATTGGTCTTGAACCGAGTTATAGCGCGCTCAATACCACAAGCAAAACCTACAGCCGGAGTAGCGCGTCCACCAAGCTGCTGAATCAACCCGTCATAACGCCCGCCGCCTCCCAGAGCATCCTGCTGACCATCTTTACCCATTTCAAATAGTTCCCAAGCGGTTTTGGAGTAATAATCCAAACCACGGACAATCTTGGCGTTGAGGTTATATTTAACTTCTAGCTCATCCAAATATTCTAATACTAGGACAAAGTGATCTTTACATTCAGTACATAGGTGATCTAATATCTGCGGTGCATCAACCATCAAATCCTCACATTGTTTTACTTTACAATCCAAAACTCGTAAAGGATTTTTTAACATACGAACCTGGCAATCTTCACACAGATCTTTTTTGATATTCTTTAAATACACTATCAGAGCTTTCAAATAACCAGGTCGACATTGCTGACAACCAACGCTATTAATCTCTACCTGAATAGACAAGCCTAACTCGGCATAAAATTTATAGCTCATAGTAATGAGCTGAGCGTCGGTCACAGCATTTTGCTCGCCGATAATCTCGAAACCGTACTGCCAGAATTGACGTTGACGGCCTGCTTGCGGACGATCATGACGAAACATTGGGCCATAGTAAAATAATTTGACTGGCTGCGGCTGATTCAACATGCCATGTTCTATATAAGAACGAGCAACCCCAGCAGTGCCCTCGGGTCGTAAGGCAATTTTCTCCCCACCTTGATCGACGAAGGCATACATTTCTTTACTGACTATGTCTGTCTCAGTACCAACAGAATGAGTAAACAGTGAGGCAGCTTCTAAAACAGGAGTTTCAATCCGTTGAAAGCCATAATCACGAGCGAATTGTTGAACCCGGTTAAAAATAAAATCCCAGTATCGTTGTTCGCTGGGTAAGATGTCCTTCATACCGCGAAGGTTCACGAAGGTGTCTTTTTTTCCTGAGGATTTTTTTGGCATCGGCGTAAATTAAAAATGAAGAAAGCCCGCCTCGCGTCGACAGGCGAAAGCGAGTCGAGGCGGGAAGAATTAAGAATAAAGGAATATTTCCGTCTTTCTATTTTCGAATTTCGAATTTAGGGTTTCGGATTTAATACTGTGGTATTTGAAAGAAGCTAAACTTGTCAGCTGGCCAGCCACGGAACCATACTTTACCAACAATAAACTTTTTGTCCACTGCTCCGAAGATACGCGAGTCCAAACTATTCGCTCTATTATCTCCCATCAACCAATACTGATCGGCTGCTAGCGTGATAGAATCTATCGTAGAATCGCCAATACGAAACTCATCTAAATAATTTTCACGAATTGGCTGATCATTAATATACAACTCACCTTTTTTGATAGCAATCGTTTCACCGGGCAAACCCATTACTCGTTTAATGAAATATTGACGTGGGTCTCGAGGGTATCGGAATACCACGACCTCTCCCCGTTTCGGCGCTTCAAAACGATAGCTCAACTCATCAACCAATAAATACTCATTAGAACTGAATGTCGGCTCCATGGAAGCGCCTTCAACGTAAAATGGCTGAACCAAGAACCAACGAATCGGCAAAATAATAGCCAAAGAAATTAACACTACTTTAGCAGTTTCTAAAACTAAACCACCGAAGGCTTTCAAACTAGAGTTGATATTAGATGAAACTGCCATATTTACTGATATTTTTTAATTTTGTATGACTATTATAACAGAAGGAATATGGCAATGCAAATACCAAAAGTAGATCGCTTACCATTCGCGAGACAGATGTAATCATCAGTCGAAGCGATCTAGCTTTTTATTACATCAACTAGATTGCCACGCCGTCTATACGGCTCGCAAAAGGAAGCTCATAGGCCGACTCTCATAATTTTGACTCAGGGCGCTTTCTTGAGTATAATGCCCCATAGACATTCATGAGCGATTTACAACATCATAATTTCAATTCGTCAACCGAGACGTCATCCACCAACTCACCAGAATATCGTAGCGGTCGACGAGCAGGCAGATCAAAAACTAAGTTTTTCTCCTGCCTCTTTATTTTACTGATTATCGTTATCTGGTCGCTAACGGGTATTATTAGCTATGGCACCAAAAATTTTTTTAGTGGTATCCAAAATGGTTTCATCATTAGACAGATCAGCCATATTTTTGATAGTTCTAGCAACCAACTTAAAGGAGAGTCTCAAGATCGAATTAATTTCGTCTTACTTGGTATGGGTGGTCCTGGCCACGAGGGACCATTTTTGTCCGATACTATTATCCTCGCCAGCGTTAAACCAAGTACTGGGCAGGTTGCTTTGATTTCTATTCCCCGTGATTTGATCGTTCCTTTCGGTGATGGTACCTATCGCAAAATTAATAGTGTCTATGCCCTAGCAGCTGAAAAGGGTAAAGATTATGCTTTTGAACAAGAGAAAAAAGTTTTTGCTTCTGCTTTCGGTCAGGAGATTAATTACATGGCGACTATAGATTTTCAAGGTTTCGTCAAAATTATTGATCAAGTGGGTGGTATTACTGTAGAAGTTGAACGTGAATTCACTGATAATCAGTTCCCCACAGCTGACTACAAAATAAATACTGTTTCTTTCAAAGCTGGTAAGCAAAAAATGGACGGTCTGACAGCCCTGCGTTACGCTCGCTCCCGTCATGGTAACAATGGCGAGGGTTCAGACTTTGCTCGCTCCAAAAGACAACAGAAAATCATGATTGCTTTGAAAGATAAGCTGACTTCTTTTGATACTTTAATTAACCCAGTCAAGATTACTAGTCTCTTCTCACTGGTCGCGGAATCAACAGCCACAGATATGGAACCATGGGAAGCTGTAAAGCTAGCTCAAATGCTCAAAAATCTCGATAGCTCTGCTATCATCCACCAAGTATTAGATGACGGTCCAGGGAACTTCTTGATTGGTGGTATCTCAGCTTTTGATGGCGCCTATATCTTACAACCGCGCACTGGCAGCTATCAAGAATTACAAACAATGTTTCTTCATATTTTTGACCGGCCTGAACTGTCAGATGAAGGTGCTCAAATTATTTTACAAAATGGCACTAAGACTCCTGGTCTTGCTACCCTATCAGCTAATGAACTAGGCAAAGCTGGCGTAGCTGTCCAACGCTTCGGTAATGCCAATACCACAGACTATCTCACAACCACCATCTATGACTACACACGAGGCGCCAAGCCAAAAACTCGCAAAGCTTTAGAAGATTTCTATGGTGTCACGGCCAAAGAGAATGTGCCAATCGAACTTTTGAGCTATACTGTAGCTAAGGCTTGGGATTTCGTCGATGCCAAGGGTCAGGTCAAAAACTTAGATTTCTTGGTCATCTTGGGTGCAAATTATCAACCAGAATCAACCAAGGTGAACCAAATTATCCAAACTGTAGCACCGACTTCGACGAGCACCACTACTCCAGCCGGTGCAGATTATCTCCTTGACGCGCCAGCCACAGACCTGTAGGGTTTACGATTGCCTTCCAAGGCTACCAAACTACCCATCTACTAATCTACCTTCTACCAAGCTACTATCTACCAATATACTCATGAAACTCCCCAAAGTACTCATCCTCGGCCGAGCTAATGTCGGCAAATCAACTCTCTTTAATCGCCTAAGTTCTACGCGACAAGCTTTGGTTTCTCCTCGTTCTGGTACAACACGTGATCGTAAAGAAACAACAGTTACTTGGAGTGGTAAAGAAGTTATTCTGGTCGACAGTGGCGGTCTAGATGTTAATACTGAAGATCCGATTGAACTAGAAATTGCCAAACAAGCTCTCAAAGGTTTACATGAATCTGATTTAATTTTATTTGTCGTGGACACTAAGATTGGGATCACCCCCCAAGACACCGAAATTGCTAAGTGGCTCCGCAAACACAGAAGCCAAGTCATTGTGGTAGCGAACAAAGCTGACTCACTCAAATGGCGTCAGGCTTCAGCGGAGTTTCAAAAGTTTGGCCTTGGCGACCCTCTGCCAGTCTCTGCTGCCAATGGTTCTGGTACTGGAGACTTGCTCGATGAAGTGATGAAACGCGCCAAAGGCTCTCACGTCCAAGAAGTAAATACCATTAAAGTTGCTATCATCGGCAAACCAAATGTTGGCAAATCTTCTTTGATTAACTCTCTAGTCAATGATGAACGTGTCATCGTCTCTCCCCAACCACACACGACGCGTGACTCGCACGATGTCGAGATGCGCTATCATGACCAAAGCTTCACTTTCATTGATACTGCCGGTATCAGCCGTGAGAAATTCCGTCATGATGAGTTCAAAAATATCTCCATGGATCAAGCTCGCGCTTCCATTGAACGAGCTGACGTTGTCGTCTTCATGACCGAAGCAGATAAACCGCTAAACTTTCAAGACAAACATCTGGGTGACATCATTGTAGCAACTGGAGCATCTGTCGTCCTCGTCGGTAATAAATGGGACCTGCTAGAAAAGAAAGATACAATGGCCAATAAGAAACTAACTGACTCTTACCGCAGATTTTTCCAATGGTTGCATTGGGCACCGCTTGTTTTCATGTCTGCTAAGCAAAAGACTAAACGACGTCAACTACTTGATCACATTCTCCAAGTCTACCAAGAGCGCTCTCGTCGTATCGATGATAACGCCTGTGATAAATTCTTGAAGCACATGTTAACCAATCATGGTCCGTCTAAAGGCAGTGGTACACGTCATCCTTATATCTATCACTTTCGCCAAATGGGTGAAAACCCTCCTACTTTTGAAGTGAAGATTAAGTACAAAACTGATTTACATTCTTCCTATTTGAAATATTTAGAAAAAGGTTTACGAGCGAAATTTGGTTTTACTGGTACACCAATCAAAATTTATGTCTCTAAAATTACTAACGCATGAAAACGTCTCTCGTCGTCGGCTTGGGTAATCCCGACGAAAAATACTTGGCTACCCGTCATAATCTAGGCTACCTCTTCGTCGATGCTCTAGCGCAAAAAATGCGCTGTCGTTGGGAGTCATTCAAACAAACCGCCATGATGACTGAACTAGAGTTAGGTGGTCAGAAACTCATCTTGATCAAACCACTAACCTATATGAATGAGTCTGGTCAGGCAGTGAAAGCTCTAGCTGCTTATTTCAAAATACCAGCGAAAAATATTGTAGTCGCCTATGATGACCTATCCCTTGATGTCGGTCGACTACGAATAGCCGTCAATACATCTAGTGGTGGGCACAATGGCATCAAATCGGTTACAGAACATCTCGGTTCCAGTGATTTCACACGGCTGCGGCTCGGAATCGGACCACAAAAAGGTCCGTCAGAAAAATTCGTCCTAACCAAAATCCCTACAGTTCAGAAAAGAATTATCACAGACACTATTGAAAGGGGCATTCTCTGTCTAGAATCATATCTTCTAGAAGGATTGGCCAAAGCAGCGACGAATTTCAACGGATCAAAACCAGAGTAAAATAAAAAACAATCAGTGTGAGCTGGTTGTTTTTTTGACACTAAAAATATACAACAGAGCTGTAGCAACAATCACAACGATTCCTGTTTGTAGTAGAATACTCAAAGACGGTATCTCGAGAGCAAAGAAACCTCGTGTGTAAGGTATCGCAAAAGCTAAGCCCAATCCAAGTGCCATGAAGACTACCATTACTCCACGCCAAGAGATTAGAGGAGTTGCAAATACCGTAAGAGTACATAAGCCTAGAAGTGAAAGGACAATGGTCGCCAGCGTCCGCTCCTGCTCAAGCGTCAATGAAGGGTCTAACCGAGCAAGAAAAGTACTGGTAAGTACTGCTGCAGATAAAATTAAGCCTGTAGGCAAAGCAAATCGTAATAACCGAGAAAGAAAACCGACCTGATAACGCTGAATGTTTGGAGCGAGCGAGAGAAAAAAAGCAGGTACACCAATTGTGAAGATATCAATTAAGGTAAAGTGTCTCGGCAATAACATAAAAGGCCACTGTGCAAGACTGACAATGATCACCAATACTGTTGCATAGACTGTCTTTGTCACGAAGAGATTAGCGACACGTTCAATATTGGCCAACACCCTGCGACCTTCTGCTACTATGTGTGGCAATGTTTTGAACTGTCCATCGATGAGAATTATTTGCGCCACAGCCTTAGTTGCCGTAGCACCTGAACCGACTGCAATACCTAAATCAGCTTGCTTCATGGCTAGTACATCATTTACTCCGTCTCCCAGCATTGCAACTACATGACCAAGATCTTGTAAGGCCTGTATCATGGCTTTTTTCTGCTGCGGCTGAACTCGGCCAAAGACGGTATTATGCTCCATAAACAACCCAAGTTTTTTGCTGTCTTCTGGCATAGTCTGAGCATCTACCGCCCGAGTCGCACTCTTGAGCCCAGCACGACGAGCAACTGCAGCTACAGTCAGAGGATTATCCCCAGAAATAACTTTCAATTGTACGCCTTGAGCCTGAAAAAAAGCTAGAACTTCCGCTACATCAGCACGTACGTGTTCACGAATTATCACAAAGGCCACCGCCTTTAGGTGAGCGAGTTTTTCTGCTTTTATTTCTTGATCAGCAGAGGCGAGAAGGAGTACTAGGGCACCCTCCTTAGTTAGACGCTCAAAAGTAACTCGCTCTTGATCTGATCTTTCAATAAACTCAAACAATACTTCTGGAGCACCTAACACCCATGTTCCCTGGTTTTTAAAAGTAGCAGAGCTCCAGCGACGTTGAGCTGAGAAAGGAATACTGGAACTTACTGACCATCGAGGAGACGGACAGGCTGAGGCAATCGTTACCAGCATAGAGTCTGAAGATTCTGCAAATACTTCTACCAGTGCTCCAAGAGCATTTTTTGCCGGTTGCGACTTATCGATAATCTCTAAACGGTCGAAAGCAAATTTCCCTTCCGTTAGAGTTCCTGTTTTATCAAAACAAACGACATCGACTCGCGCCAGACTCTCAACTGAAGACAATTCCTGTACGAGCACGTTATGTTTTCCTAAGCGAATAATACTAACAGCAAAAACCATACTAATTAAAAGAACCAGCCCTTGCGGGATCATACCAACAAGACCAGCGACAGTGGACACTGCCGCAACATTAACGGAATTAAAAATACTTTTCTCTGTCAAAAAAAGTATCAAGGCTGTCGGTATTATCAGCCAGGTGATGTAACGGAGTATAGTATTAACGTCCGCTTGCAATTCTGACTGAGCCATCTTGAATTGACGCGCCTCTTTGGCCAGCTTTGCTGCATACACATTATCACCAACCTGGGTGACTTTATAAACACCACTTCCTGAAATCACAAAACTTCCAGATAATACTGAGTCTTTCTTTTTTTTTGAAATTGCCTTGGCCTCTCCCGTCAGAAGTGACTCATCGATTTCAAGTCCAGCTACCGCCAACACCTCACCATCGGTAATAATTTGCTCACCTTCATTAATCACGACAATATCATCTAACACTACCTGTTCAGAATGAACTACAATTTTTCTTCCATTGCGGATTACCGTTATGTCGGATATGTTCAGGAGAGACAAACGATCTAATGTCCACTTCGCGCGTAACTCTTGAATAATACCAATTGCCGCGTTCAATACCAGTACAATACCAAAAAGCGCGTCTTTCAGTGAGCCAACAAATATAATGACCAGCAGCAGTACACTAAGAATAGCGTTGAATCTGGTAAAAATATTAGCGCGAAAAATCTCCATTAGGCTACGACTCGATCGTCGTTCTATACGATTCACAGCACCCTGAGATATGCGCTGAGCCACGTCAGCATCAGAAAGTCCAGGAAATTGAATTTTGCTCTGCATATAAAACTATACCGATTCAACATCAACTAATAAAACCTCGAATTGGCAATTTTGAGTCGGTGCCAATTTTTTTACATCCATTAAATATTCTCTAGTCATTATTCTTTATTATGGTGGGAATAACAGGGCTCGAACCTGTGACCTTTCGAATGTGAATCGAACGCTCTAACCAACTGAGCTATACTCCCTCATACAGAGGACGACGCCTCTATTATAAAATCTACCACTTGTCACTGCGTTTGACAATTTTATACGCCAAATAAAAAAATCCCCGTTCTGCTTCTCCCTCTCGTGTTGAGAGTTTGAAGCAGAACGGGGAATGTCACCAGCGAGCCGGCGAAACCTGCCGGACAGAGTTGGTGACCTGCAGGCACTCGTGACAGCGCCCGCGACCACGGTGCACTTCATGCACGCGGTTCACGTGCTGCAGTGGCTGCCGGCACGAGGGACAGATGTGACACAGGAGGAGGAAATTCCTCCACAGCAGTTCAAGCTTGGTCTTCATGTTCACCTCCTACTGGGATGCCAGGTAAGTGAGGCTATCAGGCCCGACATAACGAAGCTGATAACTTGTCGGGGTCAGGTTTATGAGGACAAAGTCCCCATATTCCATAATGGTCGAATCGAGCGGCGCCATGGTGCCCTCCGCGTCGATCGCCGCAAAAATCTGCGGCACATGTCCGTTGATCTTCTTCAGCTCGACCTCATGCTGACTCAGATAGCCAGCGAGATCGAAGCCGTCCGGCATGAGTGAACCCTCGATCGTCGAAGCGCACTCCTCGATCTTCAGATGCAGGACCTTGGAGTTGACGTGGATCTTACGACGATCCGTGTTCAAGGCCGACCCCGTAAATCCGACAAATGCCATGATGCCAATGAGTGTCAGGATTCCCGTATTACGATTCATCGTTTCCGCCCTTCGGTTTGTGTTGGTTGTTGGCCGTAACTTCCAGCCGATTTACTACGATCAGACCACCGATAATGACCATAATGGTCAGCATAATCCAAACGATCGAAGGAAAGAAAAAAATCACGAGTAGTAGTACAATCAAAGAGGTACCAACATCCCGGACCTTTCTCATAGTCACTTACACCGCCCTCACCCTGTTAGAGAAAAAATTGTCTATGAACGAGTCTGTATTATACACCTAGAGCCACTCACCAAGAAAGACTATTGGTCATTTTGGAGGGAAAACAAGCCAATAGGCTCTGATAAGTGGCTACAGGTGTAAAATAGCGTAATATAGTACTATATCACATAATCAATAAACTGTCAAGTTTACCACAATGACAGTCTCTACCCCCACGCCCTCCCCCTTGGTAAGGGGGAGTAAACCGTGAGTTTGAAGCTACGGTTGATAAACCACCAACAATACTCTATACTCAACCCTCCAGTATGACAACCATCGTAAACGGCCTTTTGCACTATAATGCTGTGGGCCACTGGCTCACTACCACCCCCCTGGTTCAAGATTCGAGGGTGATTTTGCTATTGACTGATAGTGATAGACAAGTAAAAAACATCGCGGATGCTTATCGCCTTTGGAGTAAAGAATTCCCCACTGAACGAACTATCATAACTTGGGCCGAAGGCGAATCAGCACTACCAGCACTATCAGCCATTATCAATAACGAACTAGCTCTGATTATTTGCCACCAGTCGAATCTCACTGTAGCTCTGCCAAATAAGACTGAGTTGGAGAAAAAAAGTATCAATCTAACCTGCGGTGACACCAGAGCAATTAAAAAATTTGTTGATACTGTCATTGCACAAGGCTACACACCCAACAGAGCAGTCAATAAATCCCAAGAGGTTGCTATGCGTGGCAATATTGTTGATGTCGGTCTATCTGATACCATTCTACGTCTGGAATTCGATGGTAATAATTTAGAAAGTATCAATAAAATAGACATACTAACGCAGACTGTAATCTCTACTCATGAATCATTCAGACTGCTCCCAGAGATTCTAACAAAAAAAACATCTAGTCTACTCGAATATCTCTCTGACGCAGTCGCAGTCATAACTGAATATGAAATCAACGTACCGCGTCAGATTCTACTGACTCAATTTCGTAACGTCAATGATTACTCGTTCAAACAAACTTGGCCTGATTTCACTGGGCAAAATCCCACTGACCACTTCGCTAAAATAAAAAAGTTAGAGGGTTATCAAATCTACTGGCTAACCAAACAACCAGATCGTGCCAGCAAAATCATTAAAGAGAACACTTTCAACTTACAACTAATAACTCTGTCTCCCAGTATTCTCCAGACACCCCCAGGTTGGATCGATGATGCCAATAAAATTCTAGTTATTAACGATAGCCATCTTTTGCCGAATGAGACTAGCACCAGGACTAAACGTGCTTTCCTCTCCGATATCACCATTGGTGATCTAGTGGTCCATCGTGATCATGGAGTAGGCTTATTAGAATCTTTAACTACTATCCCCATCAATGGTCGTGACCGAGAATACCTAGTACTAGCCTATGCTAATAACGATAAGATCTATCTACCGACAGATCAAGCCGGTAAGATTAGTAAATATGTTGGTGGTGGCAATCCAAAAGTTTCTCGTTTGTCATCTGATACGACTTGGATCGCTGGGGTAAAAAAAATCAAGGCAGAAACGTGGCAACTAGCGCTCGCCCTACTAAATACCGAAGCGCATCGTCGATTAACGTTCACCACCCCACTCCAAGAGCTCCCAGAGGAACAATCAGTGGCTAATGATTTTGCCTTCGAAGAAACGACTTCCCAATTACGAACCTTACAGGAGGTTCTAGATGATCTAGCTAAAGACTATCCTACTGAACGTCTAGTCTGCGGTGATGTCGGCTTCGGTAAAACTGAAATAGCCTTGCGTGCTTCCTGGCGGGTAGCGTTGAACAAAGGCCAGACAGCACTGATAGCACCTACTACCCTACTAGCCCAGCAACATTACGACACTTTCAAAGATCGTTTAGAAAAATACGGCGCTTCGATTGGCTTATTATCACGTTGGCAAACAGACAAAGAACAACAGGATGTCATCAAAAAGATTCAGAACGGAACCATTGATATTGTCATTGGTACGCATCGCGCTCTGTCATCTGATGTTAAATTCTCTAATCTGCGCTTATTAATAATCGATGAGGAACAAAACTTTGGGGTCAAAGATAAAGAGAAGTTAAAAAAGATTGCCAATCATTTGCATATTCTCAGTCTCTCAGCAACACCGATCCCTCGAACATTACATCTTGCTATGTCACAGCTACGTGGCGTTAGTTTACTGATGGAACCACCAGTTGGACGCCAAGCAATCATTACTGAAGTAGCACAATGGAATGATGTTTTGGTCAAAGAGGTGTTACAAAAAGAATTAGACCGCCAGGGTCAGGCTTACTATCTGCATAATAAAGTCGAAACGATTGATCTAGCGGCGCAACAACTGCAAGAACTACTACCTCAGGCCCGTATTGGCATTGCTCATGGGCAAATGGATGACAAACAGCTCGCAGAAACTATGCAACGCTTTGATCATGGTGAGATCGATATTCTCGTTAGCTCTACTATCATTGCTAATGGTTTAGATTTACCGAGAGTTAATACCATCATCATCACAGACAGTGTAAATTTTGGCCTAGGTCAGCTCCACCAACTCCGTGGTCGCGTCGGCCGAGGCTCAGTCCAGGCTTATTGTTATCTACTCTATAAAGAACAAAAACTCCATGGTGAAGCTTTAGACCGACTGCGCACTCTGGAATCTAACGCTGATCTTGGTGCTGGCTTCAAAATTGCTAATCGCGATATGGAGCTGCGTGGTGTTGGTCATATCCTCGGACGCAAACAGCACGGACACGTTACTACCTTAGGATTAAATCTATTTGAAGAGTTACTAAATGAAGCGGTGGAAGAGCTACGAACAGGCCAAAGCGCTCATTGGCGTGAGATTGATATTGATCTACCACTGAAGCCATCTGACGATGAGTATATTTTTGCTTCTTCGCAAGAAAAAATTCATTTCTGGCAAAAAATATCCTGGCTTCGAACCGTGGAAGAATTACGAGAAGAAGCAGAAAAAATATCTTCTCCTTCACCAGCTATTGCTGACGCTCTCTATATTCAAGAACTAAAAATATACTGTCAGGAAACAAGTATTCATCGCATCACTTCCCGTCGTCTGACCGGCACAGAAGATATTATGATTGAATTACAGCTAACTACCTCACTAACAACAGAACAAATAAGTCGGCTGATCAGCCAACAACCTGATTGGAATATCGCTCGCGAACAGCTAAAAATTAAAACCAGTCAACTACATGACTGGCGAAAAGATATACTGCAAGCTATACAACTGCTAGCCAATAGACAAACCCCGCCGACGTCGCTTTGACGATCAACGGGGTTCAGATTGAAGAAGAGACGATCCCGCCCATACACTACCTCCGCCGATGGGATTTAGAGTGAGCATTTACCACGCTCTCACCCACTACTCCAGTGACCCAGCTGTTCACACCATAGTGCATTAAATCTTCATACTCTCGCCGCAAGACATCTTCAGAGTAGTTCAAGAAATAATTCGGAACTAGATTGTACCCTCGACTTCGAGCGTACTGGATCAAGACTCGAATAATCTCATCTAATGACTGCGGCGATGGATTCCTAGACATTTGTAACCTCCTTTCACCGGTGGATTGTCTCTGCTTCAAAGGTGCGAGCACACAATGTGCTTAATACTTGCAAGATAAATAAATTTCTGTATACTGTCAACTATGCGAGATCAAGGAACTGGAGCTCCGCCTCCCAGTTTCCGAACCACAGTTGATGATCAAGAACGGCAATATTACTGTGCCTGGGCCAGCATCCGTGGGATCGGAGCGAAATTATTACTAAAAATAGGGAACCACTTTGGTTCTTTTTTTATTGCTTGGAATTCTCAAACTGACGCCCAACCCAATTGGCAAGCTTTGCTCAATCGCACCAAAGCTCTACGAGCCAATATTGATCCTAATAAAAATTATCAGACCTTAGTCACTGCAAATCCTCAATTCCTTACCCTGATTGACCCTATCTATCCACCAGCCTTAGCCCAAAGTTTCCCCGAACCAATCCTCTTCTATCGCGGTAACCAAGAGTTGCTACAAGCTCCATGTCTTATAGCCATCGTCGGTAGTCGACAATTTGATTATTATGCTACCCAAGCTTTGCGTCAGATTATGTCCGAGCTGTCAGGGCAACCTATTGTTATCGTCAGTGGTTTAGCCTTTGGCATTGATGCTCTAGCTCATCAGTTAGCGTTGGACTATCAACTACCCACTATCGCTGTGCTCGGCTCAAGCGTCCACGAACATGAGGTCTATCCACGGAGTAACTGGCGTCTAGCAGAGACAATCGTACAACAAAATGGTTTACTAGTATCACCTTTTAAGTACCAAACGCCTATTTTGAACCAAAATTTTCCTCAACGTAATAGCACGATTGCTGGTTTGAGTCGCCTGACAGTTGTCATCTCGGCTGCCAAACGCTCAGGCGCTCTGATCACAGCTCAATTAGCCATCGACGCTGGCCGAGAAGTTATGACGATACCAGGAAATATTAACCAACCACTTTCTGCTGGTACCAACTGGTTGGCGCAACAAGGAGCACAGCTGATCACCAGCGGACAGGATATAATTGCAGCTCTACAACTGGAAACAAAACTAACACCGACTAAGCAATATGAAACAAGTGATCCTCTAATACAAGAAATCCTCTTACTCCTACAAAGTGCTCCAATTAGATTTGAAGACCTATTAGAAAAGCTAACAACCTATGACCAAACCACTCTAACGATTGCTATCAGCAAGATGGAATTAAGTGGCTGGATTGAGCGTCTCGTGGGTAATTATATTCAATTAAAATAAAGATAATTATTCTCGAAAACTTGCCAGAATCCTACTTTTATATTATAGTCAGCCACATGAAGAATTTAGTCATCGTCGAATCCCCTACCAAAGCTAAAACAATTAGCAAATTTCTTGGTAAGGAATATAAAATAGAATCATCCTACGGACATATCCGCGACTTACCTACCAACAAGATGGGTATTGATATTGAACATGATTTTGAACCGACCTATGTCATCCCGCTGAAAGCAAAAAAACACGCCGATGAGCTCAAAGCTCTCGCTGCTAAAGTTGATCAAGTCTACTTCGCAACTGACGAAGACCGGGAAGGTGAAGCCATTGCTTGGCATTTACAACAATTATTGAAGATCCCGGAAAAGAATATTAAGCGTATTACTTTTCATGAGATTACCAAAAACGCT
>CAZASM010000011.1:0-28575 GCA_964487895.1 uncultured Gammaproteobacteria bacterium | reverse complement strand
TAGGTACTGGCCAAGCGATAGAGCCACCAGAAGCTGAGCGAATGAGTAAGGTTATCAGGCAGGCTTTGATCGATGTCTTACCACTTGAGCAAGTGCGCAATCAATGTCGGATTATCTATGGTGGTAGTGTCAATGCGGAGAATATTAAAGAATTTTTAGATTTCAAATTGATAGACGGAGTTTTGGTTGGTAATGCTAGTCTGGAGATTGAAGAGTTTTATTCATTAATCAAAGCCACACAATGATTACCGATTTACGTCTCTTAGTTCGTAAAGCGCAAAAGAAACGTTACGCTATCCCTGCTTTCAATGTCTCGAATTTAGAAATGGCCCAAGCAGTTATTAGAGCGGCAGTGGCAGAGAAATCTCCTGTCATTGTTCAGACTAGCGAAGGAGCTCTGAGCTATGCTGGTGACACGACACTGTATCAGATTATCAAGACAACAGCCGAGACCATGGGTAAATCAGCGCCTATTGTCATTCATCTGGATCATGGCAAAAATCCTCAGACTGTTAAGCGCTGTTTAGCTCTAGGTTATAACTCAGTGCACATGGATGCTTCAACCGAAAATTTGCGCAGAAATATTACTTTAACTCGACAAGCCGTAATCACAGCGCGCAAAACAAAAGCTGCTGTGCAGGGAGAATTGGGTGCTATTCTCGGTAAGGAAGGTTTAGTACAGTTGAAAAAGGGTTTTGACTACACCAGTCTGATGACTGATCCGAAACACGCTAAACAATTTGTTGCCGAAACAGGTATTGATACTTTGGCTGTTTCGGTTGGTACGATTCATGGTTCATTCAAAGGTGTTGAGCATATTGATGTAACGCGTATTCGTCAGATTGCTAAAGAAGTATCGGTACCGTTAGTTTTGCACGGCGGCTCTGGTAATGACCCAAAGGCTCTGAAACAAGCTATCAAAGCCGGCATTTGTATTATTAATGTTGATACTGATTTACGGATTTCTTTGCTAGCTGGTTTGCGTCAGGCTTTGGGCAATAAGGCTCTAGCTAAGCATATCGATCCACGCGCTATTTTCACGGCCAGTTATGCTCCGATGCAAGCTAAAGCCCAAGCCGTTATGAGATTATTTGGTAGTAGTCACCAAGCTTAAGGTATGATATTGAACTATTTATTTCTGCTTATTATTATCGCTTCGGTCGGCTATTTATTATTTTTAGTTATCCGTCGGTTTCCGCAACTATCCAATATTAATATTGACCGAGTTCCGGGTGTCCGAGACGCGGCAGTTAAAAATAAAATTTTGGAAGCCAAATTGAAGCGTGATATTATTCAACAATTTTCCGCCTTACAGAAATTTTTTGGTTGGCAGAGATGGAGTATACGAGGGATTATTCAGTCCTGGCAAAACAGATTGCTACAGTTAGAACGTGAGTACAAACGAATCACCCATAAAGATTTATCCTCTGAGGTCAAGAAAAGTAAGGTGTTAGAAGATCTACTAGGTAATGCTAAGACTTATTTAGATGAAGAAGAATATGGTAAAGCTGAGGAAGTATTGATCGATGCTTTAGCTATGAATGACCATCATCGTGACACTTATTTTCTACTGGTGCAAGCTTATCAGGGGAAGAAAGAGTTAGCTCATGCTAAAGAAACCTTAGAATATTTATTACGCTTGACCCACCATGAAGATCCTAAAGTATATCAAGGTTTGGCACAGATCTCTGCTGATCAAGGTAATCTGAAAGAGGCAGAGGAAGACTATTTACGTTCTATTTCTTTAGACGAGAATAATTATGTCTATTATTTGCAATTAGCGAACATCTATCAAGATTTAGAAGAATTGGATAAAGCACTGGAAGCAGCTAAGCGTTCATTAATTTTAGCTCCTAATAATCCGAAGATTCTGGATTTTCTGGTTGAGTTGAGTGTTCTACTATCAGATAAAGAGCAGGGTTTTGATTATCTCGAACGGTTGATTGAGGTTAATCCGGATAATAATAAGATTGATCAATTGCGGAAGAAGTTGGAGGCAATTTAAATAAACAAAAAAGCAATCTGATAAGGATTGTTTTTTTAGTTTAGTCACCCTGCACTAAAGCTTAGGGTGACATCCCGCCAACGGCGGGATGGTGGGCCGGGTAGGGCTCGAACCTACGAAGGCGCAAGGCCAGCAGATTTACAGTCTGCCCCGTTTGACCACTTCGGTACCGACCCACGATTCAATTTTTCTCCACGATTCTCTGAATGGAGCCGACGACCAGAATTGAACTGGTGACCTCATCCTTACCATGGATGCGCTCTACCAACTGAGCTACGTCGGCACGCTGAGCGTGCCGATTTTGAGACGCTTAGCGTCTCGGCATGCTAAGAGTGCAGGATATCTATTCCGCACCTTTGGCAGGAGCTGAGGGAATCGAACCCACGACATCGGTTTTGGAGACCGAAGTTATACCACTTAACTAAGCTCCTATCAAAGGTGCGGAACCCGTGACCGATATTTTAGCATTCAATTACTCCTGCCGCCAGAACCAAGGTATTAAACTTTGGTTTCTTTGTGTTCAGTATGTTTTTTGCAAAACTTGCAAAATTTGCTCATGAGCAATCGTTCTTTGATTTTTTTCTGGTTACGCGTCGTATGATAGTTGATACGATGGCAAACAGAGCATTCAAGACCGACTAGGCTTTCTTGTGACATAAGATGATCAGTTCTGAATTAATTAATTTATGGGATCGGAGTCCCGTTGAGCGGGATGGAGCCACCCGTCGGGCTCGAACCGACGACCTACGGTTTACAAAACCGTTGCTCTACCAACTGAGCTAGGGTGGCAGAACCCTATGAGAAACTGCTATAAACATAGCAAATTTACTGTCAGAGTATAACTAAATAAGCCTAATATGTCAATTATCTAACGGACAAGCTTCTTGATTTGAATAAAAAGCCAATTTTAGCTAAAATAAGGGCCTGATGATAAAAACCTTCTATTTAGTCCGCCATACTGATTTTGAGAATCCACAGCAGATTTTTCATGGTCGTTTACCAGTGACTTTGTCAGTGGCTGGGAAAGAGCACGCTGTTAGACTAGGTCAGTGGTTTCAGGACAAAAATGTCAGTAAGATTTTTTCTAGCGCTGTTCTGCGTTGTCGTCAAACGAGCGATTTGATTAATGAGTCGTTGCATTTGCCTATCACCTATGACCAGAGGTTATTAGAAGACCTCAGTATGATGCAGGGTATGCCGTTGAAAGATTGGGAGCAGTATGACGATCGACCATTTAGTTTCCAAGCAGAGCTCGGTGGTGAGTTACCATTTGATGTCCAAAAAAGAATGTTGGATTTTTGGCAAGAAAAACTACAGCAGGAGCAGGGGAATGTAATTATTGTTTCTCATGGTGATCCAGTACTTTTTCTCAAACTGGCACTACTTGGCGAACAGTTACCAGCCGTACATGATATGGTTAAAATCCGTAAACTGTTGCAAGCGCATGAATATCCAACCAAAGGTTCAATTACACCAGTTTCTATCGACGGTGAAAAAATTCAAGTTCAAGATCTCATCACTCTATAAATTAATTTATTAATATCATTTATTTATAGCTTAAGATGAGCTATAATTATTTTTTATGACAGAGAAAAAATTAACAGTTTCTAAGAAAACTATTCTCAAAGTATTTTGGCAACACGCGATGAAATATCCGTGGCCAGCTTTGATAATTGTAGTATCTACGATATTAGCAGTTGGTTTGGATGCTTTGGGGATATGGTATTTCAAAGAGTTAATTGATCTCCTGACTGCACAGCAAGTAGTCAGTCGTGTGTCAGACGCTGTTTGGAGTGTAGTTGGAGTTATGTTTCTAATTGCCTTTGCTCGCTGGATTTTGTGGAGATTAGTAGGGTTTTCAACTAACTATTTTCAGACTAATGTCATGTCCGATTTACAGCAGTCAAGCTTTGATTATCTGCTCGGCCATTCTTATAAATTTTATTCTGATAATTTCACCGGCTCACTAGTTCGCAAAGTTGGTCGTATTAGTAGGTCGTTTGAACGCTTGGCCGATGAGTTGCAGTTTAGCTTCATTCCAGTCATCGTTATTATTACTTCATCGGTAATTGGCTTATCGTTTCGTTTTCCTTTTATTGCTTTGATATTTTTTATCTGGTTTGCGTTATTTATCCTTGGTAACTATTGGGCTGCATTATGGAAGATGAAAATTGATATCAAAAGGGTTGCTGTGGATTCCGAAGCCACGGGCTTATTAGCTGATGCGTTGACAAATAATTTGAACATTAAATTATTCAACGGGGTTCGTCAGGAGCAGGAGCGATATAGCACAATTCAAACTAAGTGGAAGAAACTTCAGATGAAAGGTTGGAATCGAGGAGAAGTTGTTTTTGCTGTTCAGCATTTTTTCATGCTTTTCTTCAATTTTGGGTTAATTATTTGGGGATTGCATCTCTGGTCACAAGGAGTCCTAACGGTTGGTGATTTGGTTTTGATTGATGGTTATTTAGCCGCCGTATCAAGCAGGTTGTGGCAAATTGGTAGATCTTTTAGAAATGTCTTTGAAGGCGTTGCAGATGCTGGTGAGATGGTGGAGATTTTAGAATTACCCTATGAAGTACAGGATAAACCGAAAGCCAAAAAATTATCAGTTAAATTAGGACACATTGAATTTAATAAAGTTTCTTTTTATTTCCAATCAACTAGAGCTGTATTGAAAGACTTTAATTTAGATATCAAGCCTCATGAGAAAATAGCTCTCGTCGGAGCTTCAGGAGCCGGTAAGACGACTATTACCAAATTATTATTTCGTTTCCATGACATTGCTGGCGGTCAGATATTGATTGATGGGCAGAATATTGCTGATGTGACTCAAGATAGCTTGCGTGGGAATATTGCTTTGGTACCGCAGGAGCCTATTTTATTTCATCGTACTTTGATGGATAATATTCGCTATGGACGCAAAGACGCGACAGATGCAGAGGTGATCTCGGCAGCCAAGAAAGCTCGCTGTCATGATTTTATCAAACAAACTTCAGAAGGATATCAGACTTATGTAGGTGAGCGCGGTATCAAACTTTCAGGCGGTGAACGTCAGCGAGTGGCTATAGCCAGAGCAATTTTAAAAGATGCTCCGATTTTAGTACTTGATGAGGCAACTTCCAGTCTTGATTCCGAGTCAGAACAGTTAATCCAAGCGGCCTTGGCTGAATTGATGAAAGATAAAACCACCATTGTTATTGCTCATCGTTTATCAACTATTATGATGATGGATAGAATTATTGTCATGGAAGGTGGAACGGTGGTTGATACCGGCACGCACCAGCAACTCTTATCTAAAAAGGGAATTTACAAGAAATTATGGAATATTCAGGCCGGCGGTTTCACTGGCTAGACGAGAGACACACACTGCCGTATAATAAGCTTATATTAATCAATTAATTGCCTTTTAGGCTTGTCGGACTATGAAAAAACTATACTTGTTACCATTCCTGAGTTTATTACTATTAACAGCTTGTAACCAAACAGTTGCTCCGTTGGACAGTAATACCAATACTAATACCAACACACCTCCAGTGGAAACAGCTACCACTACGTCTGAGACGGTGACCAAAGATACTTTAGTGCTGTATGAAAATAAAGCAGTTGGTTATACTCTGATGCGACCTCGTACATGGCAGTGGCGTCATTTGATCAAATCGCAGATTCAAGCTACAGATACGACTAATGACGATCTATTTATTACTGATCCAGTTAAATTAGGCACGGTAGGTAGTGATAGCCTTGGACAGATTGTCTTGGCTGTTTCCAGTAAGTCATTGACTGACTATCAAGACACAGTTAAAGATTTAACTGCTACTGATGCTAAAGTCGCAGGTATTGATGGCAAGCGCTATGATGGTTTGAGAGCTGATCAAAGGGTAATTGAGTACCAGTTTACGCGTGACTCCAAGACTTATAGACTGACCTATCTGGGTAAACAGAATGATGAAGTGACAGAAGCGATGTTTGAAGATGTGGTGAAAAGTTTGAAATTCAATTAAGACAGGTTTTAGCAAGTAAAGATTAAACAGCCTAAGGCTGTTTTTTCTTCTGTATTTTTGGTATAATATCATCATATGATCAAGAAAAAAATAACCCGTTCTCAGTCTACTAATAAGCCTAAAGCTAAGGCTAAGCCTGATAACTTGAAGCAACAAGCTGCTGATTTAGTGCAACAAGCAGAAGATTTGATTGCTAAAGCTAAGAAACGTTTTGACGCTCTAGATCCAGACACGAAGAAAAAGTTAGCAGCCACAGCAGCAGGTCTGGCTCTGGTCGCTGTCATGGCTTCTCGTCACAAGAAGAAACTAGCTAAAAAATAATCTATGATCATTATCCGTTGGTTTGTCCGGGCGTTGATTATCATGGCTGCGGCTTATATTATTCCTGGTGTTTTTGTCGGAAGTTTTTGGGTCGCTTTAGTAGCAGCTTTGGTTTTGGGCTTATTAAATTTTTTGGTTCGACCAGTGTTGTTATTACTGACATTGCCTATTACTATTTTAACTCTTGGCTTATTTAGTCTGGTTATCAATGGCTTGATGATTCTGCTATTAGGTTTGCTAGTACCTGGATTTTCTGTGGCAGGTCTTTGGCCGGCAATACTATTTAGTATCGTTGTCTCAGTAGCGAATTATATTATTGCCGTTAATAAATGGTAAGTATAATTGATGAAATCCAAATTTTCTTTTACTAAGGTTAAACCGAAAACTCGCTGGGAACTTCTTGGGGGTTTTTTGGTGTTTATGGCGGGCGCTGATTTGGTTCGTCGGCATTGGCACCATCGTCATAAAGTAGTGTATGTTGGTGGATCTTTGTTAGTTTTGTCAGCGCTGGGCTTCGCTGGAATGCAAGTCAACTCATCTGCGACCACCGATACTTTACATATTGCTGCTGTTAGTTGTAATGAAGGTACGTCTGATGGGCAGTGTGTCTTTGCCCGGACTGGTGTAGATACTGACCGGTCCAAGAAGTGTGTTAACGGTCAAATAATAGAGGATAATCAAGCATGTGGTTGTCCTGCTGGGACCTATCCTTGGCTCGATGGTAGCTGTACTCATCAACCACAATTAAAGATTTTTAACGAAGCTATACCGTACTGCGTTGGCGATTCAGCTAGTAATATTAACAACTGCCCGTCTTATAATGATTTACCTTGGATAGCTGCGCATTATGATATCACCGGTGCTCATGCACATCATCGTGTTCCGTTGAAAGCTCTGAATAAAACCACAAGACTCTATTCATATGTGAATTTACCAACATTTACCCCGAGCGAAGTAAAATCAGGTTATCCGACATATTGCGCTAGTCATAGTTGTGCTAGCTCAGAAAGCGCTTATCTGCATTTTATTGAAGATACTCAAGTTGGTACTCGGACAGAAGGGTACATTTGTCGTCCAGGGTTTGATCCTAGCAACCGTCCGGTTGGTTGGGATATTAATAGTCCTGGTTGTTCGACTAGCGCTACGGATCATTTCGCTCGAGCTACTTCCACAGCTGCTTCTCGGGTTAACGATCCATATTTACCAGGTTGGCGTTGGATGAACTATCGTAGCGCTGATTGGTTAGCCTACACGCAAAATAAGACTACCAACATCATGAATTATGCTGGTGTTGTTAGTGATTATGTTTTTTCTGATATTGCTGCCTTCACTCCTATGAATTCAAATTTGGAGTATAGTGAGGTTTACGATGGAATTCCAACTGATGCTGCCCATGCAGCTAGTCATCCGCGAGTTCAGGAAACGTTCAATGTACAGGCAAACCTCAGAACCTATGTATCGAACTATTTTGGTCAAAAGAAAGAATTTATCGTTAATAGTATTAATCCAGCAGAGTATCTGGTCTATCCCTGGAAGCATACTGGTTTTCAAGGTCTGGACGCTATTAACTATTTTCAACTCTGGGAAGTGTATGAAAATTCTATCGGAGCTCCGATGGGTGGCGGTGGCTACGCTCATACTTATACTGACTATCTACGTTCCAAAACAATTTTGCAAGAAAGTCTGCAAGGAAATTATCGTTTCATTCTCAGTGGTTATAACTATGCTGCCTCTGAGGTGGTTCGTTCTAAGAAATTTTTGACCAGCTACTACTATTTATTGAACAATAAGAATTTGATTTATGAGTATTATGATGCTACTTCGCAGATACCGCCTGCTGGTTCAAACCCTGGCACCGAGAGAACTTCAATCACTGATTTTTCTTGGACGCCTTTATTAGAATATAATATTGGCCGGCCGGTGACGATACCAACTGGTAAGACAGATGTCTTTGGTGCTGCTGCTACGACAGGTACGACAGAACACTATTTGTTCGCTTCGGGTATTGATCCTTCTACGACAAATAATGCTCGTACTTTTACGAACGACAGTAATTGTAAGACAGCTCAAGGCGCTGCAATTCAAAAGAATTACTATATCTTTGCTCGCAATTATTCCAAAGCTTTAGTTCTAACTAAATTTAGAGAGTATTGCGGATTTACTGATTCAAGCTCCGCGACAACTCATGATCTTGGTGGTACATATTATCAGTTGAAAGATGATGGTACGGTTGATACCACGCCGATTACCTCGATAACTTTGAAAAATCAGGAGGGAGCTATTTTGATTCCAGCTTCGGTCGTGGCTAACTGTCCAGAAAGCTGGACTTGCAGCGATTGGAATGCTTGTAGTTCTGGTCAGCAGAGTAGACAATGCTGGGATCTTAATACCTGTGGGACAGTAGTGAATAAGCCTGGATTGACCCAAAGTTGCGGCGCCTCGGCTTGTATCGAGGCTTGGACCTGCTCAGGTTGGTCGGCTTGTGCTAACGGTCAACAAACCAAAACCTGTACAGATACTCATGCTTGTGGCACCACGGCGAATAGGCCAGCGCTATCTCAAAGTTGTGGTTCAGTGACACCACCCACTGGCTGTACTGAGAGCTGGACTTGTACAGCTTGGTCTGCTTGTACTAATGGTCAGCAATCAAAAACCTGTACTGATGCTAACCGTTGCGGAACGACAGCTTCACGCCCGAGCTTAACCCAGAGTTGTAGTACAAATTGTACAGCAAATTATCTTTGTAATGACTGGTCTGGTTGTTCTGATAATAAACAAACCCGAACTTGTACTGATCAAAATCGTTGTTCATTGCCGGGGTTCAAAAATGAGACTAGAGTCTGCCAAGAAACAACTTTAGACATCGTCGCTCCACAAACAGGCAATGTGGTTACGTCTGCAATCTTAACAAAAAATTGGCTTACCTTGACGCTGACGGGTACTGATAATCAAACAGCTTCCAATAAATTACGGTTTAACTATAGTCACAATGGTGGACTAAAGAAGTCTCTGACAGGTAGTACCCTAACACTTCGTCACCTGACTAACGGACCTCAGACAATCGCTATCTCTGCTGTTGATGAAGCAAATAATGAAGACGCTTCTCCAACGACTATTCAGTTTACGGTTAACGCTACCCAAAGAATTATTACTATTCCTAGTTCTGGCGGTCCGAGTTTAGTTCGTGTTTTTGATAATCAAGGAGCGTTATTATCACAATTTAATGCTTTTTCTGCTTGGCGCCGTCTTGGAGGTAGTGTTGCTCTGATAGATAAGAATAATGATGGCACAGAAGAAATTGCGGTGGCTCCAGGACGAGGCGGTAAACCAGAGGTGAAATTATTTGATCAGGCAGGAAAATCACTGAGCTCATTCCTAGCATATCCAGAGAATTTCCGTGGCGGTGTCAATGTCGCTGCCGCTGATCTCGATGGTGATGGTACAGACGAGTTGATTACAGCTCCTGCTAGCGGTACCGGACCTTTATTGCGAGTCTTTAAACCAACCGGTGAAATGATTGCTGAAATTTCGGCCTTTGATCGTGAATTTAGAGGCGGTGTGAATATTACAGCTGGCATGTTAGATGCTAGCGGTAAGGCTATTATCGCCGTAGCTCCGGCTAGTAACGGACAACCGTTGGTCAGTGTTTTTGCTTTAGAAAGTGGAAAATTAGTTTTGAAGACGACTAAAGAAGTGATAACCACTGGTCAGTTGGTCGGAATTTCCTTGAGTATCGCTGCTGTTAATGGTTCCGAGGCACAGATTATCGTTAGTTTGACCGAAGGACAACAACCAGCGAAAGTTTTCTTGTTATCGTCATCCTTAGCGGTTTTGAAAGAGTTACCTGCAGGGAGTCAGAATTTTACAGGAGGTCTAAGGGTGGCTACAGGAGATATTGATAGCTTTGATAATAAAGCTGAAATAGTTGTTTCTAGATATTCTGGTAGTCGACAAAAGATTGATATTTATTCTCCTGGTGCCGACTTCAATCGTACCTCGGTGATTCGCAGCTTCAATCCTTATGGCTGGAGTCGCTTTGGTATTAATGTTGTCGTCGGCAGTTGGAAATAGCCATTTTGACATTATTCGGAAATAAGGTAGCATACTACCATGTTGCAAGAACCAATAGATACTGAAAAATTACGCTTATTTTTGGACGATTCTTTCACCCAAGCAGCTATGGCTGAGTATGTGGCGAATCCGGCCAAGGATTTAGAATTGACCTCAGAGGAGCGCCTAGCCCAAGATATCCCGATGTATTCACTGTCGGAAGTTTTTCCTGATTTCAAAAAACTCTTTAAACCTTTGAAACGTAGCAAGCAGTTAGTCTCTATTAGTTCTCTCTGCGGTACTGTCGAAAAAAAGTTTGAACAATACGCTTATGGCTTCGTTCCATTACAGCCTGATAATCTGGAAGTGGCTTCGATTGTCAGCGCTTTGAAATCTGGGCAATTTAATAGCGAGGTAACTCCGATTGTGGTCCATGCTATTCCTTTCAGAAATAAATTCGAAGGCTTCGTGGCTGATGGTGCTCATATTGTCGCTGCGCACAAGATTGCTGGAGTTGAGAAGATCTGGGCGGAGGTCACATTTTATAAGGCTCTGAAGCATTAATTTGACTATGAAACAGAAATTATCGCTAATAGTTATATTGTCGGTTTTGCCGTTAACTTTTTCTGCTTGTGCTAAAAATAATGTACTTCCTATAAGTCCGTCAGATCAACAAAATATTCAGAAATTACCATCTGTACAACAAGCACCAATTACGACAGATGTTATCCCCACACCAGTTACAAGCTCTGAAGGCGACGTACTCCTAAAAGCATCTTCGAGAGATAAACAGAGTGGGGTAGTCTATAGTACAGCAACGTTAACTGTACCAACTGGGGCTCTCGAAACAACGTCTCAAATTAAGATCGTGGCTTTCCCAGCCCTTAAATTTGATAAGTTTATTGGTGGCTCATATATAATTGCTCCGCAGGAAACAGTTTTAACAAAAGAAGCAACCTTGTCAATTACATTTACGGACGATGCAATACCACCGTATAAAGCTGGCTACCAGACATTTAGTCAAGATAATTTTGAATTGGCACTAAATTATTTTGATGACAAAAAGATGACCTACATTCCTCTACCGAGTGTTTATAATCGATCGACTAAAACTGTTACAGCAAAGATAAGTAAGTTTTACAAAGCTGGGTTTATGATAGTTCCCTTAGCTGCGAAATAGTATTCTAATATTCAGAGGAACATTACCTACCGCTCGGGCGGTTTTTTTGTTATAATAATATCGTTGAAATTATCTGAAGAGTAATTTTGGTTATGAAAAACAAAAACAAAAATTTACTGCTTAGAATGTGTGCGCTCATTGTCATTGCGTCAGTTTTGAGACTACTTCTCGATTGGCCCATAATCGCTCTAATATTATTATCTCTCAGTATTATCTGGGAGATTTTTAGTTCCAAACTGCGTTGGAAATTATTTCGTAGTCTGACAGCTCTGTCGGTCTTAATCCCAGCCTATGCCTTGTTGGCTATTTGGGAGTATTTGACTGTTTATCGATGAAAAAACATAAAAATAAAAAAGCTTGGGTTATTGCTGCCGACATGGGCTACGGACATCAGAGAGCGGCCTTTCCTCTGAAATATCTTTCTGGCGGTAGGATTATTAATGCTAATAATTATCCCGGTATTCCAAAAGAAGATCGACGCTGGTGGCAAGAAGGACGTGAGTTTTATGAGTTTATCTCTCGTTTCAAAGGAGTACCATTGATCGGTGGTGCGGTTTTTAATTTTTATGATCGTCTACAGTCTATTCCTTCATTTTATCCGCATCGAGATTTGTCTCGACCAAATGCTCAGGTAAGACAGATTGACTATCTAATCAGGAAAAAAAACTGGGGTAGACATTTGATTAATAAATTAGCCGAAGATCCTGCGCCACTGATTACCTCTTTTTTTGTTCCAGCCTTGATGGCAGACGCTTTTCGTTATCCCGGTCATATTTATTGTCTTGCTACGGATACTGATATTAGTCGAGCTTGGGTGTCGGCCAAACCTAGTCAGAGTAGAATCAACTATTTAGCCCCCAGTTACCGAGTTGTAGAACGTCTGAGACTGTATGGTGTACCATCGGAACGAATTTTTCTCACAGGCTTTCCTTTACCGGTAGATAATCTTGGTGATGTTCATTTGGGATTACTTCAGGAAGATATACGTCACCGAATAAAAAATCTAGACACTAAAGGGTTATATTGGAGACAATACCAAGGTGTTTTTAAGCAGTATATTAAACCAGCTCATTTACCGAAAAAAAGTAACCACCCACTGACTTTAACCTTCGCCGTTGGTGGAGCAGGCGCGCAGCGAGAATTGGGAGCTGCTATTCTTTTCGGATTGCGGCATAAGATTAAGCAAGGAAGGATTCGTTTAGTTTTGGTTGCTGGTATTCATAACGATGTGGCGCGCTACTTCCAAGAGTCCGCACACAAGGCAGGACTGGGACAAGCTTTGAAGGAGAAAGATGTTATTATTATTAGCGCTCCGGATAAGTACGCCTATTTCAATAAATTCGATAAAATTTTACGCACTACTGATATTCTTTGGACCAAGCCCAGCGAATTAAGTTTTTACGTGGCTCTCGGTATTCCTCTAATCATGTCTGAGCCTATTGGTTCACAAGAGAAGTTTAATCGTATCTGGGTAGATACTATCGGTGCTGGTACAGACCAGCTGGATCCGGAGTTTGTCGAAGAGTGGCTCTTTGATTTACTGGATTCTGGTTGGCTAGCCGAAGCGGCGATGGAGGGTTTCATCGAAGCGCCAAAGTATGGAACATTTAATATTGAAAAAGTTATCAGAGGTCAGCAGGAGGAAGTGAAGGAGATGAAGACAGTGTTGCAGTTTTAGAATGGTAGCTTTGTAGCTCGGTAGATCACATCTTATCAATTTCGACAAAGTCGCCTTTCATTGCCTATCAGTGGCAGGGAGGGCGACTTTTATTTTTGTGGACAGAACAGTCAATGCAAGCTACTGTTACCCTATGAGACATCTGAAGCATGTGAAGCGAGTACACAGCTATCTGGCAGTTTATATCGGTAGCATTGGAGCGACGATAGTTATTCTCTTGGTAGTATTAGGTATTATTTTTGGTTTGACTAAAGTTGTTCGTTTGCCAAAGTTTAATTTACCTGTGCCTTTCACCTCTCAAGCCCCAAGTGGTAACTGGGCTGAGCCGTGGCAAAACGCCTGTGAGGAAACTTCAATTCTCATGATTAATAATTTTTATGAAGGTGATGAATCAACAATAGCAGAAGCGAAGCGAGAAATTCTCAATATCTTTACTATCAAAAATAATGACCTCGGTCAGAGTAAGGATGAATCAATGGAAAAGATTTCGGAGCTGATCAATCTAACTAAGCTCAACTGGAAAGCACGCGTGGTCGTCAATCCAACGTTAGAACAAATGAAACAAGAGATAGCCGAGCAACGACCTATCATGGCGCCGGTCTATGCTCCTGATCTGGATGATACTCCGTATCCTGGTGCTGGGCCTGATTATCACGTTTTAGTCATCTCTGGCTACGATGATGAAGCTGGAGAATTTATCGTTCAAGATCCGGGGAGTAGTAAGGGTAAAGACAATCGTTATAACTACGAAGATTTCTATGATGCTATCCATGACTATTTGAATACTACGGACTACCGAGAGGGGAGAAAGGCAGTGTTATTTACGGAGAAGAGGTAGGTAAACTAAAAATTCAAAAGTCACCCCTCGGCAAGCTCGGGGTTAATAGGTAAAAAGCAACTTTAAAGTCAAAAGTTGCTTTTTTGTTTGACCACGTTAGAAAAAGTTTCTAACGGAGTTGACGGTATACGTTCGTTCACCTATAATAGTATTAAGTAGTAAGTATAAAGTATTAAGCCTGTGGACAAATTAAACCAACGCAAAAAACGCTTTCTCAAATTCTATACCGACAACAAACGGTTGCCTTCGTATTCTGAGATGTTGTCTTTGTTTCAAGTCAAATCCAAAAATGCCGTGGCCAAGATTATCCAGAAGTTTATTGATTTGGGTTTGGTAGAGAAAGATAGTAGTGGACGGTTGATTCCGGTGAAGCTGGTAGAGCCGTTGCGAATCTTGGGCGACGTTCAGGCTGGTTTCCCTAGTGCCGCTGAAGAAGAGTTAGTAGATACTTTAAGCTTAGACGATTATCTGATAAAAAATCGTGATGCCAGTTTTCTCCTCCGTGTCTCAGGAGAATCCATGATAGAGGCTGGTATTCAGCCGGGAGATCTGGTCATCCTCGAGCGTGGTCGTGATCCGCGCAATGGTGATGTGGTAGTAGCTGAGGTTGATCATCAGTGGACGATTAAATATTACGTCAAACGCGGCTCGCAGATTTTCCTCAAGCCAGCGAATAAATTATTTCCTGTCATTGCACCGCGGGAAGAGTTGAAGATTGCTGGGGTGGTGACAGCGGTGATTCGTAAGTATCATTAGAACGGTGCGGCCAGGATGATGCCGTAAGTAAGGGCGGGTTTGAAACCCGCTTGTACCGGAGATTTTAAATAGCGAACGAAGTATATTTAATATGTGGGGAGCTTCTAAATCATCCTGGCCGCGCGCCATCGTCCATCTAGATGCTGATGCTTTTTTTGCTTCCTGCGAGCAAGCTATTCATCCTGAGTATCGTGGCAAGCCAGTGATCACCGGAGCTGAGCGAGGCATCGCTTCCTCGATGAGTTACGAAGCGAAAAGATTAGGTGTGAAACGAGCGATGACTTTAGCTGAAATAAAACAGTTAGTCCCTAATGTTATTATTTTGCCGTCGGACTACGAGACCTATAGTTTATTCTCTAAGCGTATGTTCGCTATCATGCGACGTTATACGGGGTTGGTAGAGGAATATTCAATTGACGAAGCTTTCGCTGATATCACTGGTTTGCGTCGGCCACTCCATATGACTTATGAGCAGATTGCTCGGGCGATGAAAGATACAATTCAGAAAGAATTAGGTATTACAGTCTCTGTTGGTTTGTCTATTACCAAAGTTTTAGCCAAGGCTGCAGCTAATCTTCATAAGCCTGATTGTTTTGAAATAGTTTCAGGAAGAAATATTTCAGCCAAGGTGGATAACTTTCCAGTAGAGGAAGTTTGGGGTATTGGCCCGCAAACTACGAAATATTTGCGACAGTTGGGGATTTATACTGTTGGTCAGTTTCGCCGACAGCCAGAGAACTTTATTTTTCAACATTTTACTAAACCTCACCAAGAGATTTGGTTGGAGCTTAATGGTTTGAAAGTGTACGATGTTGTCGCCGAGGAGAAGTCTAGTTATTACTCTATTTCTAAAACGCGCACTTTCACACCGCCCAGCTCGGATAAAGCCTATGTTTTTTCTCAACTGGTGAAGAATCTCGAAAACGCTTGTATCAAAGCGCGTCGTTACGGCTTATTAGCCCAGAAGTTGGTGGTGCTACTACGTAGTCAGGATTT
The DNA here is from genome assembly GCA_964487895.1 of uncultured Gammaproteobacteria bacterium. Taxonomy (GTDB): domain Bacteria; phylum Patescibacteriota; class Patescibacteriia; order UBA1558; family 2-01-FULL-52-15; genus CAYYYA01. The sequence goes on along the minus strand of CAZASM010000011.1, from coordinate 12,747 downwards.
CAATCAATATGGGTTAGAAGCAAAGCTTAGTCGAGCGAGTAATTACCCTGAAGAGATGATTGATTTGATGAGTCAGATATTTGAGAAATTAATTATTACTGGTAAGTCATATCGCTTGACTGGGTTGGTCCTTGCTGGTCTAACTCCTGACCAAAGTGTCCAAACTTCTTTATTTGAATCACCGTTGCGGTTGGAGAAGCTTCAGCGAGTCTATGAAGCGGTGGATTCCTTGTCTACTAAATACGGCAAACACACTGTTCATTTGGCTGCTGGTCACCAAGCTCAGCTAAAACCCCGTCATCAAGGAGGTAGGGGTAATGTGCCTCTGCGTCAACAGCAAAAAATTTTAGGCGAGACTAAACGTCAACGTCTCAATATCCCTTTATTATCAGAACCGTCATAAAAAGGCTAATATTAGCTATTATTTAGTACCAATTGAAGTTATTGGACCAAAAACACTAGGCATTTTGGTTAATTTGGAGTAGGTTAAAACTGAAAGGGAGAAAGCATTTTTCTAACCCTTGACAAAAATAAAAAAATATACTAAGGTTGAGAATCACTTCCATTTTGGAGGTATTATCCTATTTTTGAAAATGTTTAATCACAGTCACAAAATTACCTGGTTTCTCTTTGCTAGCTCAATAGTAGCTCTCTTTATTGTTGCTAATGTTCGTCTAGCTCAGGCTGCAGAAGTCGCTCCAGTAGCTGTGGATCAGATTATCAAGATACAAAAACAATCAAAATTTGATTTTGCTAACCCAAATACTGATGTTGATTATCAAATTATCGTTACTAATACTAGTGTTGTGCCAGTTTCTAATATCGTTCTAACTGAGAGTTGGCCTAATACTTTTACTGTTAATGGTCTGTCAGGCGGTTTTCTCACTTGGACTATTCCAACTTTATTGCCAGGTCAGTCTGTGACAAAAGATATCAAACTGCACATTCCCGCTGAGACCTTGGCTGGATATTATAGTGCCAAAACAATGTATCTTAGTCAGCAGCCAGCCAGCCAAGACACTTTAGATTATAACTTAGAGGTCAGAGCAGTGACTATTCTCAGCTCAGAACTGCCAGGAACTGACGGTTTTAGCTCACTTTATTTCTATGCCGGTGCTCTCTTATTGCAACTTTCTATCATTGCAAGTGTAAGCATAACCAAATTTTTACGTCTAAATTAGGATGAAACGCTTTATTATAATTATTATTTCTCTCATCTTTGTAGCTTCCTCTGCTTATTTATGGCGAGGATTTTGGTCAAGTTACCAAGAGCAGTTAGTTGCGGCGAAGGAATTGCAAAGCTTTTCCCAAACTCCAATAATCCCGAGCAAATATGACGCACCTTTAGCGATTGTTGATAGTGTTATAGTCCCAAATCAAGGTGCTAGTGTTCAGGTTGCTGCTGTCAAAAAAACAACGACAACTAAGCCAAAAGCTGCAGTTAAACCAGTAAATAGGCTCGTTGTTAAATCGATGAATGTTGATACTCCTATATTAGAAGGTAAGTCAGGGAGTACATTAAATAAAGGAATTTGGCATTTACCTGGTACCGCAAATCCTGACCAAATAGGTAATGTTGTCATTGCTGCTCATCGTTGGAAATGGTTACCGACGAGCAAAAAATCATTTTATGACATTGATAAGATGAAAGTGGGAGATCCCATTGAATTAACTTGGAATGGTAAAGTTTATCACTATAAAGTAACAAATATCAAAACTGTCACACCGGATAAGATTGAAGTTCTGCAGAATACTGGAGTAGCTAAGCTAACACTATTCAGTTGTGCACCACTTTTTTCCAGTAAATATAGACTAGTTGTAGAGGCTGCTTTATTAGAATCGTAATAATTAATTTATAAATTGTACCTGGAGGGGTTTAATCAAAGACTATGAATAATATGAGAATAATCAAAAAACTCCACCTAGCATTGAGTATTGTGGCGATAATCAGCATGGTTAGCCCTGCTTCGCTGAATTACTCAGTTCAGGCACAAGAAGCTGAATCTGACACAAACCAAGAAATAGTAGCCGTTCAGGATACTATCAATGGTGACACTGCAAGTTCTCAAACTGCAGTATCCAAGGTAACTATCTGTCATGCCACCTCATCTACTGGTACGCCATATGTTCGAACTGTGGTTGATGCAAATGCAACTGGCGGCCACTTCGATAACTCTGGTACACCGCTATCAGGACACGAAGATGATTTACTATTTACTGGTGAAGTTGATTGTCCGCAGCCACAGCTCTATACCGTTGATGGTCTGAAGTGGAATGATGCTAATGGTAACGCTTTGCGTGATACTTCAGAAGTAGGAATAGCTGACGTCATAATTACTCTCAACAGTGTTGTTGCAGAGTCAAATGGCGCTAATGATTCGCTCAACCTTTATCATGCTACTACAACAACAGACACCTACGGCCATTACCGTTTTAATGAAATTCCTAATGGTAGCTACCAGATTTGCGAAGTAGTGCCAGCAGGTTGGATGCAAACCTATCCTCTTAATGATACAAATAACTGTCATCAGGTTTCTACTTTGTCACTAGATAGACAGACAGGTTATAGCTTTGGTAATCAGCAAGTGCCATTTTGTGGTGATAAGATCAAAGATTCTAATGAGCAGTGTGATGATGGTAATGCAATCAACTATGACGGTTGTAACACTAGTTGTCAGCTAGAACAGGAAGTAATGTGTCGTCTCGATCAATCACAAGGTTGGTGGGGTGAATACTTTGATCTCTCTCCTAGCCATCCGGATGTGAATATTCCAGGTTATGATTTTCCAGTTGATGCCGGTACTCATGGTGATCCCTTGGGTTCTGTCGCTCCTTGGACAGCAGATTGGTATAGTAGTTCATATTTCCGTTTCTCACGTATTGATGCCAATCTAAATTTTGGTGATAATTTCTTCCCGATGGATATGCTGGGAGATACTACTCTTTATGGTCATAATTTTTTATTTACCGCTCACTGGAGAGCAAAGGTAGTAGCGCCAACAAATGCTAATTATAGTTATGCCTTACGTAGTGATGATGATACTTGGGTTTACGTTGATGGCGTTCGTTTCGATGACCTCGATGGTATTCATCCAGTAGCTATTTCTCCTCTGACTACTATGCCTTTGACTGCTGGAGAGCACATAGTTGATATCTTCTATGCCGAAAGACGCACCCAACACGCTTATTTAGTCATGAATTTAGATCCACGTTTGACTATTACTCCAGCACCGAAAGACTGTACTACCGAACCTTGTCATTCACCGTTAGACTACAATAATACCGCTGGTGTTCTTGGTCCTGATGGTCAATTGGGTTTAAGCGACGCAGTAGAATTCACTAAACGTTATGAAGCGGCTCTAGGTAAATCAACTGGTGATGTTGGCTTTGACGCTACTGTTGATATCAAAATTGACGGTAAGATTAATGCCGCTGACCTATTCTGCGCTCAGCCATATTATGGTAACGCTGGACCTTATAGTTGTCAGCTAGATTGTAGCAATATTTGTGTCAATCCTCTGGATTATGATCATAATTATGTCATCGGCTTAAGTGATGGAGTGTCTTTTACTAACTATTACACTAATAAAACTACCACCACTACCAACGATGGCACTACTACGACTACTCGTTATTTAGCTGATTTGAATGGTAATAAACAAGTAGATTACGGTGATTATGTTTGTTCTCATGACCAACTGGCAATGTCTACTTATCAGTGTCCGATAGCTTGTGCTGCTGTCTGTGGTGATGCAAAAATTCAAGCACGTCTAGGTGAGAAGTGTGATGATGGTAATGCTACCAATGGTGATGGATGTAGTTCTAGCTGTCAGATTGAGACTAATCAGTGCGAAGTACCAAACCCATTAGACTATAACGCTGACTTCAAGCTAGGTATAGCTGACGCAGTTATTTTCACAGGTTACTATTCTAGTGATAATATTCTAGCTGATGTTAATAAAAATACGGTTGTAGACTATGGTGACTATCTCTGTGCCCAACCATATTATTCTGGACAGTTAGCTTATAGCTGTAGTTTAGCTTGTGCTGCTTATACGCCTGTTTGCGGCGATACGCATAAAGATGTAGGTGAACAATGTGATGACGGTAATGTTGCAAATCGTGATGGTTGTAATTCTACCTGTCAGATTGAGACTAATCAGTGCGAAGTACCAAATCCTCTAGATTATAACGGAGACTTTAAATTTAGTATTGCTGATGCGGTAATTTTCACCGGATATTATAATACTAATAATATACTTGCTGATGCTAATAAAAATGCTGTTGTGGACTATGGTGACTATCTCTGCGCACAACCATACTATGCTGGAGTAGCTTACAGTTGTACTTTGTCCTGTGCTGCCTATACTCCAATCTGTGGCGATACCCACAAAGATGCAGGTGAGCAATGTGACGATGGTAATACTACTAATGGCGACGGTTGTAGCTCGACTTGTCAGACCGAAATTCCAGCTCCTGTCTGTGGTAACGGTAGAGTAGAATCAGGCGAACAATGTGACGATGGTAATATTGTTGGTGGTGATAATTGTGATACTATCTGTAAGATCAATCCAGGTGGTTCTGGCGGTGGCGGCGGCGGTGGCGGTTCAGGTGGCGGTGGCGGCGGTGGTTATATCGCGCCTCGATTCACTCTAGCAGTAACCAAAACCGTTGAGCCAGCTATTATTCAACCAGGCGGTCAAGTGACTTATACTGTGACGATCAAAGATACTGGTAATATTATTGGCAGTAACATTGATTTGAAAGATACTATGCCTGCTGGTTTCACCTTTGCTGATGGCTCTGGTTCAACGAAGATCTGGCACTGGGATACTATCAGTCCAAATCAAACACTAACGGTGTCATATTTGGTGAATGTTAGTCCAAACGCTGTCATTGGTGTTTATCAAAATTTGGCTGTTGTAACTTCAGCTCAGAATGTTTCAGCTCAGGCTAGTGCCTCTGTCTCAGTAGAGAAACCTCAAGTACTCGGTGTTGATAATACTCCACCGAAAGTAATCCCGCCGACAATTCCAAAAAAACCAGAACCAGTGAAGGTTCTTGGCTTTGAGAAGTTGCCGGATACTTCTGGAACTCCTGATTTGGGGTTAATAGTGATCATTTCAGCTTCTCTGGTTTCCTTAGCTTTCCTCTTACGTTACGGTTTTCGTCGACAGGCGTAAAACGCTTTAACGCAGGTCAGAAACAATACCGCGCCAAGTTAAGCTCGGCGCGGTATTGACATTTTATTTAATTTAATGTATGATACTCTATCAACACAAAAAGTAGCTTAGATTAGCCAAAATTTATTAAATTACATAATCTCGAACAATATGTTCAAAAAGTACGCCCTCATAGTTGCTATCGCGCTCATAACCGTTGCGACTACCTATACAGCTTCATTTGTGGCTCATGCTACAACTGATAATGATAATACTATTGGTGAAATACCAGTAGCTATTGAACCCGTGCCTAGCGTAATCCACGGAGACGATGTGATCACTGGTGATCAATGTGTCTCAATTTTGGATTATACCGATGGTCAGGGAAATATGACAGCTGATGGTCAATTGACCTTAGCTGACGCTGTTGTCTTCACTCAGCGTTTTATGGCTGCTATGCCTTTTGCTGCTGCCTATGATGCCTCAGTTGATAGTAATCAAAATCAGGTAAACGATATTTCTGATTATTTTTGTGCACAATCATACTATGGTAATGCCGGTCCTATCTCATGCCCTTTAAACTGTGAAACACCAAAGGGTCGTGATGTGAATACTGGTATCTCTTGTAACTCACCTTTGGATTACAATGATACTCAAGGTAACCACGTTGCTGACGGTCAATTGACTCTTAGTGATGCGATGGAATTCCAAAAGCGTTATGATGCGGCTACTAGTAACAACACCTATGATATTACCGTTGATTTTAATTACGATGGACAGGTTGGTTTAGCTGATGCTGTTTGTGCTACTCCATTTTACGGTAATGCAGGCCCCTATACTTGTAAGCTAGATTGCGCTCCGGTGCAGGCTTGTATCAATCCTATTGATTATAACGCTGATCAAAAAATTGATTTAAATGATGCCGTGACTTTCACTGGTCACTATTCAACCGGTAATTTATTGGCTGATTTGAATAAAAACAGCTCAGTTGATTACGGTGATTATCTTTGTTCTCTAGATCAGATTGCTTCCGCTACTTATCAGTGTCCAATGCAGTGTGCTCCAGTTTGTGGAGACAAGACCGTTCAACAACGTTTAGGTGAACAGTGTGATGATGGTAATAATGTCGAAAACGACGGTTGTAGTTCTACCTGTAAGATCGAAAATGTTTGTAGCGCTGATTTAGCTGATTTCAATGATGACGGAAAAGTTACTTTAGCTGATGCTGTGCTTTTCACCCCATTCTATCTTAACTCTCAAACCGAAGCGGATATTGATGCTAACGGTGAAACAAAGTTGCATGATTATACTTGTATGAATCAACTTTTGAACACAGCTCCAGTAGTTCAAGATGAACCTCTTCCAGTTGGTATTCCAGTTGTCTTAGAAGTTGCTCCTTCAATTGGTGGTGGATCTGGCACTGGTAGTCGTTACAATCTAGACTTACCTGCGTCACCAGAAGTAGCTCAGGATATCGTTGCTCCAGCTGCAACCGGCTATATAGTTGGTCCATTGAAGTTGTCTCCTGAGAATACTCCAGTTAAACCGACAATTACAAAGAATACTGTTAAAGTAAAAACTACTAAAATTAAGTCAGGTAGTCAGGTAGCAGTATTATCTGCTCCAGCTATCAAAACTATCAAACCAGTTATTAACACTAGCCCAAAAGTGGAGAAAGCAGAACCAAAAGCTTCTTTCATTGGTTATGTTGGTAAGGTGATAAAATCACTGTTTGTCTGGTAATTCGCTAAATACTTAGTAAACAAAAAAGAGACGTTTGACAAAATGTCTCTTTTTTGCTATACTATTTTATATTCCCTATGACAGCTAAACTAAATACAACTAAGCGATTAGCGACAATGACCAAGCTTGGCGGGAGATCGACTAAACCTTGTGGTCTCTGGAGTCACCTAGAAAGCGCTTTTCACGTTTTCCATGATTATTACGTACCGCATTCTGGTAATAATCATCATCCAAAAATTTTTCACGTGCACTCAGTTCATGCTATTGCTTTTAGTCTTTTGGCGCTGAAGCTTTTTTTGGTGATTATGGTTTTTTCTGTCACACCCGTGGGAGCTTGGCTGTCACCAGCTGTGGAGTCTGAAATGTTCAGTTTGACCAATGAGTATCGGATTAGTTTAGGAGAGCAACCTCTAGTGCGAAACGCCTACCTTGATCAAGTGGCTAAGGTTCGGGCGCAAGACATGATTGATCGAAACTATTTTAGTCATTACACACCAGACGGCAAGAAGCCGTGGCAGTGGGTTGATACTAGTCAGTATAATTATGATCGTTTCGGCGAGAATTTAGCTGCTGATTTTATTACTGCCAAAGCTGTGATGGACGCTTTCAAACTCAGTCCAACGCACGATAAGAATGTGCGTAACGTTAATTATCATGATATTGGCATTGCTACTGTCAGTGGACAGCTAGATGGGCGAGCGACTAATGTAATGGTAGTTTTTTATGCTTCACTCAAAGCTCCAAAGACCCCGACTGTGGTCGTGACTCCGACGACACCTATCACTCCGCCAATCAGTACACCAAAGCCTATTACCGTGGTTCCTCCTGTAGTACCAAAACCGGTAGTCAAGCCTATCGATCCACGTTTGAAACCACCTGTAGCAGTTATATCTCAAGCGACCACTACGGCATCAACTACTACGATTGGCTCACTGCAAAATGTATCAACTATAGCAGTTACACAAGTGGAGGGCATTGAAACTAATATTCCCGCCGAAACAGTTACGTCTGTGGCTACACAATCCAATAGTTGGTTAGCTCGTTTATTTTCTTGGAGTAATAACTTCTATTTCTTAGCTTTCATTGCTTTCTTGCTCTTAGCGGCTATCAATATTTTTGTTAAATTTCGAGTTCAACATCACTCTGCAATCATTGCCAGTTTTTTCCTCGTTGTCTTGGCTGGTTCTCTCTGGGCTGTGAGTTGGCACGGCTTTGAAGCTGTCAACGGTGTAGTGAATATTTTAGGCCTGAATCTATAGCAGATCTTAGTAAATCCGATAAACTGGGCAGTATGAAAATATTGACCCAGTTTTTTATTATGGGAGTCAAGTATGATAGCGATTTTGTGATATAATTACTATCTATGGCTATCAGTAGATTAGAAATAGTCTCTTACAAAAGTATTATCAAGACCTTGCGTCTGGAGTTGTCACCAACGCTCAATATTTTCATTGGGCAGAATAATTGTGGTAAGACTAATATTTTGGATGCTATTGATTTTGTCTGTAATCCGCAGAAAGCACCGGAACGTTTGCATCATTATCGGAGCCATTTGACAGTAACTTTTGATCAGCAGGAGAAATTATTAGCCGATGGCTATCAAGTGGTAGCTCAACCGAAAAGTTTCAAACCCCGACTGAAGCGTATCTTAGCAGAGGAACCGTGGGATTTCGAACAAGTTGCCGAGGATTATCGAGCTCTCTATGAAAAGTGGCCAAAAAAATATGAGCTACTAAATTCTTTATTTTCTCAGTATTTTCCTACTATGACCGCGGATAGTTCAATACTAGATGTTGATTGGCAGACAGGCCAGCCTTCAGTCAAGGAAGGTGGGGGAACGATATTATTAGAAAGATTGGGAAGTGGTTTTCAAAAGATATTTATTATTTTACTATATGCATTACACCCTGATTATCCTATTGTCATATTAGATGAGCCAGAGACCCATTTGCACCCAGGTTTGATTAAACGGCTACTCAAAGTTCTCAGCACCAAAGTGACGAATCAGATAATTTTAACGACGCATTCGCCGCTATTTATCCAGCCACAAACATTATTTAATATTTTTCGTGTAGTCAGATCAGCTAGTGATGGTACTAAGGTCTATAGCCTTGATCGGTCAACGAGAAATATTCCTCGTGAGCGTCTAACCCAAGAATTAAATGCCGATAACTTAGAAGTCTTTTTTGCTGATAAGGTTTTAATTGTTGAGGGTGTTTCTGATCGGTTATTAATGCGGGGATTGATAGATCGTTTCTATCGTGGAGGTTTGGAGATTAAGGTGATGGAAGCTCATGGCAAAGGCAATATGGATATCTACATTGGTTTGTTGCAACGTTTTCATATTCCTTATGCTATTATGCTAGATTTAGACGCCTTAGATGCTTGGTCGCGCGAATATTTAAACGGCCAGCGTTTGCGTCAGAATAACAGGGAGTATTTAATTGAACAGTTAAAAAATAAAGATATTTTTGTTTTACCATCTGGAAGTGTGGAGAAACATTATCCCCGTAAGTATCAGAAAGATGATAAGAAGCCGCTGAATGCTTTGCGCGCTGTACCACAGATTACCGCAACTGAATACACCTCAGAAATTATGCGACCTTTGCGTGAAATTATTGAAGCTCTCTAAGGTGGTAATGTGCTATAATTAGCTTTGAGATGAAATAAATATGATATCTTGGATCGCTGTCGTTTTGGTTGCTTATGCAATTTTGGCTATCAGTACACTGGTAGATAAGTTTTTTTTGTCAAAAGTAGTAGCCAGTAGTACTTTTTATGTTATTTGGGTTAGCGCCTTAAGTTTAGTGGTATTTATCATGGCACCAGCTGCCACTTGGATTGGTTGGGGCTGGTTAGTTATTTGTTTAGTTAATGGCGCTTTATTCACATTATCCTTAGCTTTATTATACAAAGCTCTGCAAATAGGTGAGACTTCACGGGTTATACCTGTTATCGGTGGTTCTACTCCGCTGATTACTTTCATCGTGTCATATTTGCTGCAACCAGAAAAATTTGCCTGGCAAACAATTTTGGCTTTTTGTCTCTTACTGGCTGGTACTGTTCTATTGAGTGTCATGCCGAGTGATCCGAAAAGACCAAAAGACAAATCACTAGCTTGGTTTTATTGGTCTCTCTCAGCTGGACTTTCTTTTTCTATCTTTTTCTTATTGACCGAACGGATTTTTGCCCACACGACAATTTCAGCTTATGGTTTAGATACTACTTTTATCAACGGCATTGTTTGGCCTAGATTAGGAACCTTGCTGGTTTTAATCGTCATGTTAATGTGGAAAAGTAACCGCCAGTTAGTGGCTCATCCCTTTAGAACAATTAGCTGGAAAATGCGCAGTGGTTTACTAGGCAATCAAGCTCTAGCAGCAGTTGGTTTCTTAGGTCAAAATTATGCTATTCGCTTAGCAGAAAGTAAGTTGCCGATTATTTTAGCCTTACAAGGCGCTCAATATGGTTTTATTCTACTATTGGCTGGTTTAGCAAGTTGGAAACACCCTCATTTATTGACCGAACATATCAGTAAACAAATTATCGCAATGAAGGTATTAGCTTTGATTCTGATGGCTATTGGTTTTTATTATATTCAATGATTTTTTTTACTCGACCGAAAATATATCTGCGTTGGTTATTTTTTATTTTATTAATCATAGTTAGTTCTTGGTACTTTTTTAAAATTGATCGTCATTTTTTAACTTTTCAATATACTGCTAATCAGCAGTCTGAGTGGGGTATTACTTTTTCTCGTCCCTATGCTGAAAGCTTGGGTGTAGATTGGCGTCAGGCGTATGTAGCTCTTTTGGATGACTTAAAAATAAAGAACATTCGTCTACCAATATATTGGTCAGATATTGAACGTGCAGATGGTGTCATGGATTATTCTGATTATGATTGGATGTTGGCTGAAGGTGAGAAAAGGGGAGTAAATTTTATCGCTGTTGTTGGTCGTCGCTTACCACGTTGGCCTGAATGTCACGTTCCACGGTGGACAGGGAGCCTACCAGAAGAAAGAATTCGTGACCGAGAGCTGGCTATGGTAACTAATACTGTTCAACATTTTAATAATATTCAGGCAATTGTAAGTTGGCAGGCAGAAAATGAGTATTTTGTTAATTGGTTTGGAGATTGCCCGAAGGGGGACAAAGAGTTTTTAGCTAGTGTGATGGCTCGTATTCGTCAGGTTGATACTCAGCGAAAGATTTTTTTGACTGATAGTGGGGAGTTTAGCACTTGGTCTCAAGTAGCTGGTCTGTCAGATAATATCGGTATAACCATGTATCGTGTAGCTTGGAACCCAAGTTTGGGCTATACTTATACGCCCTGGCCAGCTTGGCTCTACCGGTTGAAAGCTAGTTGGAACAAATTAGCCATGTCTAATACTATTGTGGCCGAGCTTCAAGCTGAACCGTGGCCTACGGCTAGTAGCTCGATGAAAGATTTGACCGTAGCCGAAATTCAACAATCCTTTCCTCTGCAACAGTTAGAAACCAACGCAGAGTTAGCTCGACGTACTGGTTTTTCGGCTACTTATTTTTGGGGTGCTGAGTGGTGGTACTTGCGCTTGCTTCAGGGTGATAATTCTTATTGGGAGACAGCGAAAAAGATTATTCATCAGACATGATGCAACAGGGTGGTCAGAAGCGGAGGTGGATTATTTGGCTGGCGGGATTTATTTTTATCGTATTAGTTTTTGTCGATGTTGATACCTACAGGAATCAGCACGCTCATTATGTCTATCTCGATCGTCGCTCTGATAGCAAAGTTTTAGCTCAAGCTTTGCGTGCCCTGCTTCGTGACCAGCCAACGATAGTAGCTGACTGGCCGGAGACTTTTGTCATCGGAGACAAAGAAGGAGTTTTTTATTGTCGTGCTTTGGATCAAGAAATTCCTGTGAGAAAATTAAGAGCAACTTTGTTTCCATATTTAAGATTAATGCCTACCGATCGGGTGATTAATATTCCATCGGTTAGTCTGTATTACCTTCATCATCGTGATAATCATTGGTATGTCGGTAATTGTGCCTTGCAGGTCACTGAGGAGGAAGAAGTGTAAATTTTTTCTCCTTTTGTTATTGTCTTTATGACGTAAATATTGTATAATTTTGTTATAAATGCAACTGCAGAATATCAATGAATACGTTGAAAATTTTAATTATTGATAATGATGAGTTTATCCGTAAAATCTACTCTAGCGATTGGTTGGATAGAGGTTGGCAGGTCAGTGTGGCGGTTAATGGTGAGGAAGGCTTGGCCAAGATTTTAGCTGATAAACCAGATATTGTTGTTTTGGATGTGATCATGCCAAAAAAAAATGGCTTTGAAGTCTTAACTGAGCTGAAAAATAAGGGTTTAATCAATCAAATACCGGTTATTGTCTTTAGTCATTTGGTGCAAGCAGATGATCAGGCCAAGGCCAGAGCTTTGGGAGCTGTCGATTATATCAATAAAGACACGACTAATTTTGAAAGTATGTACCAGGTGATTATTAGTCACGTACCTGCCTTACAAAAAGTACCAGCCTAAACAGTCAAAAACAGAACAAAAATAAAATTTCATGATCCAGGATGCTCAAATAGAGCAAATTATCAATAAGGTTGGCGTCATTGATGCTGACACACTAAAAGCTGCCAAAGCTATCGCTGTGAGCACGCAACGCCCTTTGGTGGATATTTTATTAGAAAAGAATTTACTCAAGCCGAATCAGCTTGGCCAATTAATTAGTAATATTTATCGTTGTACTTTCGTCGATGTGACGAAAGAAAACATTGATGATAAAACTCTTCATCTTCTGCCGGAGCCTCCTCGAGAACGACTTCAAGGCCATTCGGGCC
>CAZASM010000010.1:0-28890 GCA_964487895.1 uncultured Gammaproteobacteria bacterium | reverse complement strand
CGTTTACGTTTGCTTGATAGCAATACTACCTCTGGAGATTTAACTTTTCGGACTATTAAAGATTTTAACGCAGATAGCAATAGATTATTAAATTTGAAAATCAATGACCCTAGCTGTCGTACAGTTGCTAGTAGACAGTTGGATAATAGTTATTGGCAGGATCTAGGATTGAATTTACCAGAGCATAAAATTTTACGTTATCGAATTCTTTGGTCTTCAGGAAGTTGGTCCCCTTGGTATACACCGGGTTCGGGCGATGAAGATTGGCAACCTAATACTCACGGTAACCCACGACGTGTTTGGAGTTACTTCGAAGATCACAACTTTGAGTACGAGACGTGTGGCTCAGATATTCCAAAAATTAACGCGAAAGAAGTTACGTCTACAAAGCAAGTTAAAGTTGATACTAAAGTCGTGCCAGCCGAAGAGAAGTATGGCCAGGTCATTAATCGAGTAGAAGAGTCTACTAACTCAGTGATTAAAAGAAAAATAGAAAACGCCCAGCAGGCTTTGCGTTATTATCGAGCTAAGATTTCTCCAGTTAGCTGGCAGGTGATTCAAGATGCTTACGTTTATGGTGGATATCGGTTATCAGAGTTGGAGCAAACTTTACGTCACGATACAGGAGCAGTACATCCTACAATACCAGCGGTTGTTTGGAGGAAGCAACTGACTACAGTGACGAACATAGCTGTAATTAATCATTAAAATAAAAACAAATAAAATGGAATAATTTTCATCGTTAGCTATCCTGTCAACCAGCGCCATATAGGGCGCTGGTTTTAATTTACTAGGGTGAAATATAACAACAGATATGTTATACTATCTTCATGGATAATATTTGGCGCTGGGCGATGTCTATCACCATCATCATGCTCAGTTTGCAGAACGTAGCCGGTTGTAGTACGGAGCAAGTGAACGTAGCTGTTTTTGTCGCTGTACTAATCACTGGGCTACACGCTGGACTGAAGTATTTTTGGTCTTCGTTGAAGGTTAGCTACTATCCTAAATTATTATTGTTAGTAGCAGTCTTAATCGTTAATACAGTCACCTTAATTATTCTAGTGACACTTACGCCGTTAGTTTATCTAGTTGATCCTCAGTCGGGATTAGTGGTGATAGCTTGTTGGACTATTGTTGGCGGAGTTTTAATGCTGATCCCACCATTATCTGAAGAGCATGGTTCTCTCCAGAAGAAGAAAGTTTTGTCTTAATCTGATGAAAAAACTACTCACGCTGGTGAGTAGTTTTTCTTTTGCTAGAGCAAAGTTATTTAGCCATGGTCTTAATGCACTTAGTGCAGACGCTCAGACGCTTGCCATCGACAGTCTTACTTTGAATATTTATCTTCTGACGACGCTTGGTAGCAATATTTGATTTACTTCTGCTGTTGGCTGTTTGTGGGCCACGAGCGCAGATATCACAGAATTGTGCCATAGAATTGATTTACTTGAATAATGGGGTATACTTATTAAACTGTTGCGATTATAGATAATTATTATCATATTGTCAAATCTGCTTATGCTGAGTCAATTGTTTACCAATCCAGAGAGTTTCAACTTAATTTCCGTTGTTATTACATTGCTAGCTCTAGTTATCGTTATTGCTATTCATGAATTTTCTCATGCTTTAGCTTCTTATAGCTTGGGTGATCACACTGCTGAACAGGAAGGACGACTAACACTTAATCCTTTGGCTCATTTGGATTTGGTCGGTAGTTTGTTGTTATTATTTGTCGGTTTCGGCTGGGGCAAACCTGTCCCTTTCAACCCATATAATCTGCGCTGGCGTAAATGGGGCTCCGCAGCTGTAGCAGTAGCTGGTCCGGTATCTAATTTTGTCACGGCTATTATCTTTACTTTAATCTTGCGAGTTGTGATTGGTTCAGTTTCAGAAACTAGTTATTTGCTAACCTTTCTGATTTACTTGATTATATATAGTTTACTGTTGGGAGTCTTTAATCTTTTGCCCATACCTCCATTGGATGGATCCAAGATTTTATTTGCCCTACTACCACTGAAATATGAATATATTGCCCTCTGGTTGCAAAAAAACGGCTTTTTTCTGTTAATTGGCTTATTGATTATTTTAGAGCTGACCAATATTCCAATTTTTTCTCTGGCAGTGAATTTTTGTTTACGTTTATTGGGTTTACCTGCTTTTTTGGGGTAGATATCGTGCACCGATCAAGTAGTACTGTAATGTATTGCGGTACTACTTGACCAAAACCCTGCCTTATGATAATTTAGAGCAAGTCCAAAAAGGCTAAACCTTGGGACTAAAGACCTGTTCGATACCATTTTTTTATTTATACACCAAATTACATTCATGCCTACAGCTGGACAATTACTGCGTAAAGCTCGCAAGAGTTTCAAAAAGAAATCCAAGACTCCTGCTTTGCGTACAACTTTAAACAGTTTGCGTCGTACCAAACGTGAATTACCTCAGGGTAGCCCATTTAAACGTGGTGTTTGTGTGAAAGTAACAACAATGACTCCGAAGAAACCAAACTCAGCTTTGCGTAAGATTGCTCGTGTACGTTTATCCAATGGTCAGGAAGTGACCGCTTATATTCCTGGTGTCGGTCATAATTTACAAGAACATTCTGTTGTCATGTTACGTGGTGGTAAAGTAAAAGATTTACCTGGTGTCCGATATCATATCGTTCGTGGTGTCTATGATACCCAAGGTGTCCAAGGTAGAAAACAAGGCCGCAGTCTTTACGGCGCTAAGAAAGAAAAATCTAAGAAATAAGCTAAACCAATGAGAGGAAAAAAAGCACCAAAAAGAATTATTAAAGCTGACGGTAAATTTAACCGCTTAGATTTAGCTAAACTGATTAATCGTCTGATGGAGAGAGGTAAGAAGTCTGTGGCTCAGGGTATTCTTTATGATGCTTTCGATATTATCTCAGTGAAAACCAAACGTGATCCGCTGGAAGTATATGATCAAGCTATTCGTAATGTTGGCCCAAGTCTTGAGCTGAAAGGCCGACGTATCGGTGGTGCTAATTATCAAGTACCTATTTTGGTTATTGGTGACCGCAAAACTATTCTTGCTCATAAGTGGATTATTGGTGCTGCTCGCTCCAAGAAAGGCAAGCCAATGGCTATGAAGTTAGCAGAAGAGTTGATGAACGCTGCTAATAATGAAGGTGATGCCATGAAGAAAAAAGAAGATGTGCAGAGAATGGCAGAAGCTAACAAAGCTTTCGCTCATTTCGCTTAATATATGTCTGAGGCTCCACAAGAGTTTCCTATAATCTCAGACGACGAATATCGTCGACGGGAGGGTATAACACCTGAAATTGAAGAGATTCACGACAACCCAGACACAAGACGCCAGGCGGCTTCGATTGAGTCGTTAATTGGCTCTTTAGAATTGATGGCTTCTGCTACGCTACCCGATGAATCACAAGAGGAGATATTTGACAAAACTGTGGACAAACTATTGGAGATTATCTATCAAAATATAAATCAATTAGAAGATTATCTTATTCCCTATTTCTCAAAATTCAAAGATAAATCCGAAAGAGATTTAAAAAATTTTCAGCAAGCAAGAGAGGCTTTGACGATATTGGAGGAAGCTGAAAATGAATACGTTAGAGAGATTAAATCTGAAGAATGGAAGGCTCTAACATTTGAGCAGAGAATTACTAAAATTAAAAGTATATTAGGTAGTAATTTACAGCAAGTATTTAGTGAAGTTCATAAATTAGCAGAATTATAAATATGTCCACAGATAACCTCAGTTTAGAGAACGTCCGCAATATCGGTATCATCGCGCATATTGACGCAGGAAAAACTACTGTTTCCGAGCGTATTTTATTTTACACTGGAAAGAAACATAAGATTGGTGAAGTGCATGAAGGTAAGGCTGAGATGGATTGGATGGAACAAGAAAAAGAACGTGGAATCACTATCACAGCGGCTGCGACCACCTGTTTTTGGCCGATTGTTGATTGGCTCGGTGGCGGTACGGCTCGTATCAATATTATTGACACTCCTGGTCACGTGGACTTTACCGTTGAAGTAGAGCGCTCACTGCGCGTTTTAGATGGTGGTGTGGTTGTATTTGATGGAGTGGCGGGTGTAGAACCACAGTCTGAGACAGTTTGGCGTCAGGCTGATAAATATCATGTGCCTCGCATCGCTTTCATCAATAAGATGGACCGTATGGGTGCTGATTTTTATCATGACATGGCGACCATTCATGAGCGTTTGACTAAAAAAGCTTTCCCCATTCAGTTACCTATTGGCGCAGCAGAAACCTTCGAGGGTTTGATTGATCTGTTTTCACGCAGAGCTGTTTATTATTTAGACGAAGACGGTAAACAATTCGAAGAGCGTGACGTGCCAGAAGACATGAAAGCTAAAGTCGAGGAATATCGTGGTCGCTTAGTAGAAGCTTTAGTAGAGTACGATGAGGCTATTATGGGACGTTATCTCGAAGGCCAAGAGATTGATATTATTGATTTGAAAAAATTGTTGCGCAAGGCTGTCATTACTGATCAGTTTATCCCTGTGCTTTGTGGCTCAGCTCTAAAAAATAAAGGAGTTCAATATTTACTAGACTCTGTCACTGCTTATTTACCATCACCATTAGATGTACCACCGACGAAAGCTTTTGACGTCGATGATCATACGAAAGAAATAGTACGTAAACCAGATCCAGCAGCTCCTTTCACTGCTCTGGCTTTCAAAGTTGCTACTGATCCTTTCGTGGGTCGTATCACCTTTATCCGAGTTTACTCTGGTACTTTGCAATCTGGCTCTTATGTCATGAATGCTACCAATGGCGAGAAAGAACGTATCGGTCGTCTGCTCCGAATGCATGCTAATACTCGTGAAGAAATCAAAGAAATTTCTGCTGGAGATATCGCCGCTGTCGTTGGTTTGAAAGCTACTATTACTGGTCACACTTTGACAGATGAGAATAATCCAGCAGTGCTCGAAAGCATTACTTTCCCTGAGCCAGTCATTGATGTTGCGATTGAACCGAAGACCAAGCAAGATCAAGAAAAAATGGGTATTGCTATTTCGAAACTAGCAGAAGAAGACCCAACATTCCGTGTGAGAACCGATCCAGAAACAATGCAAACTATTATTTCTGGAATGGGTGAGTTGCATTTAGAAATTATTGTCGATCGCATGAAACGTGAATTCAATGTAGAAGCTAACGTTGGTCAGCCACAAGTAGCCTACAAAGAAACTATCGTCGGTGAAGCTGAAGGTGAAGGTAAATATATTAAACAGTCCGGAGGTCGCGGTCAATACGGTCATTGCTGGGTTCGAATTAAACCTCGAGAACGCGGTAAAGGTTATGAATTTATTGATGATGTCAAAGGTGGATCTATTCCTCGTGAATTTATCACCCCAATCAACAAAGGTATTCAAGAAACTTTAACCAAAGGTATTATTGCTGGTTTCCCGATTATCGATGTGGAAGCAACTGTTTTCGACGGTTCGTATCATGATGTCGACTCTTCAGAAGCAGCTTTCAAAATGGCTGGCTCAATGGCTTTCAAAGAAGCCTTCAATAAAGCTAAACCAGTTATTCTTGAGCCAATCATGAAAATCGAAGTTACTACTCCTGAGAGCTATATGGGAGATGTTATTGGCGATCTTAATTCCAAACGTGGTCAGATTAACGAAATGACTGATCGTATGGGTATCAAAGTTATTCAAGCCCAAGTACCATTATCTGAAATGTTTGGCTATGCTACATCTCTTCGTGGTATGACCCAAGGTCGCGCAGCTTATTCCATGGAATTTGGTCATTACCAAGAAGCTCCAAAGAATGTGATTGAGCAGATCAAACTTGGTAAGAAATAATTTTCTCTCACTATTTGAAAAACTCTTCGACCCGAAAGTCGAAGAGTTTTTTGTCACACCGATTTTTCAATTCAGATGAGGTGTGGCATCAGGAATAAATGCTTGAGATCTTTTGACCCAGCGGAGGAACTGGATTTGACCTGGAGTCGGTTGGGCACGCTGGAGTTTATCGTCCCAATCGATGGTCTTGAGCAGGAGCCAAGCCAGACCATAACAAGAAGCTACTACCAGCAGGTGTTTGACCATGGGCGACCTCCGAGGGTTAATGTGAACTGCGAATAAGGTAAGTATTCTCCTTCTGCAGGAATAGTCAACCCCGTTAGAGATTTATCTCTAACGGGGTAAATGGAAACCGCCCTGAGCTTCAGCTCGGAGGGCGGCAGAGGAGAACATGATGTTCATTGTTAGTTTTGCGAAGGATCGTGTCGAGATAGCTCGATCAAATCCTCAACCAGCGATTGACGTTCAGGTAGTGTAATCGGTGGTTGAACTAAGGAGTAAGCAATCAAGGTGTCTATTTGCAGATCAATCTCTCGCGGTCCAGGACGTGGACTGGGCGTTGGTCTGCTACCAACGATTACAACAGAGATAATGACTGCTGCAACCACCACGAGAACGATTAAGAGTAGAACAGCTCCAGCCAGGCCGATGTATTGCAACACTTGTATAAAGTTGTGCATTACTACCTCCTGTGTGTGAGACGGACAGAACAAGAAGACAATATTTATACTAAGAGTTTGAGACTTAGGCGTCAAGAGTCAGCGAATGGTTGGGAGAGTTAAAGATAAAATGAAACCGCCGAGCGCATGGGGCGCTCGGCGGAATAGTGTACGATGTTGGACTGATCAGAAAGGTTTGCCCAACCATCGGACCAAAGGGGAGCCGCTGGCGTTGGTCATAGTACCGATGAGGGATTTCCAACCTGTCGCCTCGGTAAATACTAAGCCTCTAGGGGTGAACTCTTCGATGTGCCTGGGAAGTAAGAGGGTGATGGCTTCACCGTGAGGTGAAGAGAAAAACTGCACTCCCTCGATAGTCAGGAAGAATCTATCATCGATGCTGACGACGCCACCGATGATGTCTAGTATCCGTTTCGGAAGTCCGGCAGCAGCGAGTAAAAACCTGCGCTGTACAATTTGATCGGTTGTCATACAAAACCTCCTTGTAGGGTTGCCCGTTTTATTCTGGGTTTATCGCCGGTGTCGTCGTGCTGGCTTGGCGGGTTCGGTGGCAGCATACAATTCTCTTTCGCTGGCATTCAGTCCGATCTCATCCAACGTGAAGCCGTAGTGTTGCACTCCACGACGGACGACGGTTAGGATGTCGTTGTAGCGAGTGTCGGGTGTACTATCTTCGCTGTCTTCATCATCGTATGCAATGGACGCTGGCGTTGTCTCTCTGATGGCTGCGACTCCATCGTGCAAATCTTTTGACAGCTTGCGACGTAGGTCTTCGTATGTCAGAGAGGGTGACAGAGGGATATCTTCTGGTTCGGCTTTCACCGCTTCGAGAACAGCTTTGACCATGTCCATGATAGCAACGCCGTCTTCGGTGTCTAAACCCTGACAGACTCCAGATCTTTCGACCCATGGTCTGTCGTAGAGCGTGACCAGAGCAGCTGCCAGATCCAAGCCGGCTTTACGCTGACGCTTGATTCGTAGTTTGTCATTGGTGCTGTCAGGTTGCGACAGCTCGGAGTAGCGACGCATACGCCGTTCAAGCAGTATCAAGCTCTGCGGTCCATAGAGACCTTCCACCCACGGAATTTCCGTGCTGACGGAGTCGATGGCAACTTCATCTGCTTTGTGTTTGGCTCGCGCTTTCAGGCTGTCGGCGGCCGCACTGTGAGTGCGGATATCGAAAGCACTTTTGGTGGTCTTGCTGTTCCTGGACTTCAGGAACATCGGGACGCCAAAATAAGCTACGACCACAGCGCCGAGTACGAGCACGATGGTCCAGACGATAGCTTTCCGTGACATATTTACCTCACTGGAAGTTGTGGTGAAAGTAAAAAATCAGGCTTTGAGCCAGATTCGCGTTAGCATGGTTTTGATCATGACGATTGCCACGTAGACGATGATAGCGCTGGATGTTAGGCAGATCAGCGCTCCACTGTAGCCGAGCAATTTCTTGCCGACGAAACAGGGTGGTTTGGTGTCACTACCCCAGATCCAGAGTAATAATCCGCCAATCAGAGTGCAGATAGCGGCGACGAACCAAAGTACATGATACGAGGTCATGACGCTATCTCCTGTTGTTTGAGTAAGTTGTTGAAGAACGTCTGATCAAAAATTTTTAACTTCCGTTACAAATCTTAGATCAGAGCCCCGTACCTTCAGCCAGAGGCTGATAACGGTACGGGGCAGGGTGGGGTTACTCTGGCTCGAGTGTGAGACAGAGAGTTTCCTTGATGAGTCGACCGTGGCTACCGTAACCACTGACCGTTGTGTTGGTGCTGTCTGCGGTTGGGATGAAACGGATAGCCCCGGACGAGACGTCGTAACTGTTTTTCGGACGACCAAGTCCGAATTCCAGATGGCCACCGTTATACGGGTTGACGAACTCTACCCGCATTAGATGGACGACAGCGGTGACCTGTTCCTTGGTTGTGGGCCAAAGACCAGTTCTCTGATGAAACTGTCGCGAAGCCACGGTTGCTTCATGGACGGCCAGACCGATGACAAGGTTGGCTTTGTCTTCCATCATCGCGAACCTGGTGACCGGAAGGATAACGAAGGTGTACAACACACCTCCAAAGGCCAAGACGCACATCAGACTGACCAGGCTGACCCCTCTTTGGTTCTTCAGCATGACGACCTCCTCAGCATAGAGAAAGTTGCAAATCAGACACTCGAACAGTAGCGTACCCATTCAACCTTAACTTCAGTGAGTGCACCTAGGAAGTTTCCCACCCACTTTCCCTCGGGATACAATGTAACCTTGGGCATATCTGGGTGGGCGGTGTGAAATTCAATACACCTTTCCATCAAGGTGTGGGAAGTGACTTTACACTGGTAGATTTGATTCACGAGAATCATTCCACCGTGTGTGGTGTCCTGCAGGGATTCTGGCCAACCCAGACTTTTGAGCTGGTTGTACAGAAGGGTGTGGATAGACATATAACCTCCTGGTGAGTTTTGTCCGAAATTGGACTAGTGTGAAAAGATCGAGCGATTGATATTTGACGTCAATTGGATTCAATATTAAATCATATATATATAAATATGTCAATATTCTTTACTTTTCTTATTTTTTAAACTAAAGTTGTCTCAAGAAATAGTACGTCTTTATTAACTTTTTAAGCCTTTGGCTTATGAAAAAACTCCAAGAAATCCTCAATTTAGTCAAAGAAACAGGCGATAAGTTGATCGTCATGGATCCTGAGGGAGATCCTTATATTGTCATGAATTTGGCTAACTATAGGTCTTTATTGCGCGAAGAGTCCAAAGTAACCCACCTGACAGAGGAAGAATTACTGGAAAAAATCAATCATTTAGTAGCTTCTTGGAAGTCTGGCCAACCAGACCTCGCTGACTACGATTTAGCTCAGTTTAGAGTAAATACTATTCGCCAGTCAGTCTTCGACCCTGAGGCTCAGACCCGATGGGAGGCTGATTCAGCGAATGAGCCTCGTGAGTCTCGTAAGGCGACTATGGCCGCTCCAACCTACGAGCCTGTAATTCCTGCGCCTGAGCTGTCTGTGGCCGATGAGCGCTTGGCCCGCCAAGAGGCACTTTTAGCTCAAGTGATTGACCGACCTGAGGCTCCGGCTTTTTCTGGCGAGCTGAAAGACCTTGCCGGTTTAGACACCTTGGAAGATGAGCAGTATTATCCTGAGCCTCAAGAGGAGATTATTTAGGCGTATAATTTGGCTAATATCAGGGGAAAAGTCAGTAATTATTGTCTTTGACTCTAAGCCCTTGCAAAATCTACAGAGCAGTGCTATAATCTTTCTGCTTTATCTGCGCTCTTTTATTCTCATAAAAAAGACAGATATACATTGCATAACATATAATTTAATAAATATAGGCGACTGGGTAGAAACCCTTTACCATTACGGTTTAGGGGTTGCCTCAAGGAGTATCAAAATAAATGGCACAGCAAGCATTTGATCGTTCTAAGACACATGTTAACGTCGGTACTATTGGCCACGTTGACCACGGTAAGACCACTCTGACCGCTGCTTTATTGCACGTGTTGTCAGCTAATGGTAATGCCGCTACAGCTAAAGGTGTAGACGAAATCGATAAAGCACCAGAAGAGAAAGCTCGTGGTATTACTATTGCTACAGCTCACGTAGAATACGAATCAGCTAAACGTCACTATGCTCACGTTGACTGTCCAGGTCACGCTGATTATGTCAAAAACATGATCACCGGTGCTGCTCAAATGGACGGTGCTATTCTCGTAGTTTCTGCTGCTGATGGTCCTATGCCTCAGACCAAAGAACACATTTTGTTAGCTCGCCAGGTTGGTGTGCCTTACATTGTTGTTTTCTTGAACAAGATTGACCAAGTGGATGATATGGAATTGGTTGAATTGGTAGAAGAAGAAATTCGTGATTTACTGAAAAAGAATGGTTACCCAGGTGATACTACTCCTATTGTCCGTGGATCTGCTTTGAAGGCGCTACAGAATCCAACTGGCGATGATGCAAAATGTATTTTAGAATTAGTTTCTAAGATCGACGAATACATCCCAGATCCAGTTCGTGAAGTTGATAAACCTTTCTTGATGCCTATCGAAGATATCTTCTCAATCGAAGGTCGCGGTACTGTTGTGACTGGTCGTATCGAACGCGGTATGGTCAAGATTGGTGAAGAAATGGAAATCATCGGATTGCACCCAACATTGAAGACTACTGTTACTGGTATTGAAATGTTCAACAAACAGTTAGAGTCTGGTATGGCTGGTGATAACGCTGGTATTTTACTCCGCGGTACAAAGAAAGACGAAGTAGAGCGTGGACAAGTATTGGCTAAGCCAGGTTCTGTTACTCCACACACCGAATTCACTACCGAAGTTTATATCTTGGGTAAAGATGAAGGCGGTCGTCATACTCCATTCTTCAAGGGTTATAAACCACAGTTCTATTTCCGTACCACAGATGTTACAGGTGAAGTAATCTTGCCAGAAGGTACTGAGATGGTTATGCCTGGAGATACTGTTACCTTGAACGTTAAGTTAATTGCGCCAGTTGCTATGGAAGAGCAGGGACGCTTCGCTATCCGCGAAGGTGGTCACACTGTTGGAGCTGGTGTAGTTACGAAGATTGTTAAATAATATCTATCGCAGCTCACTTTGAAGGAAACTCCAGAGTGAGCTGCACTAGTTTTGTACCTTGAGATTAGTTCACTAATATTTACATGGCAACAAGTACGCACAAACCGCTAGAAGCAACGCCCGAAGTACACACTCGTATTCGGATTAAGATTAAGTCTTTCGATCATAAGATTATTGATCAATCGACGAAAACTATTATTGACGCAGCTCTTCGTAGCGGCGCTAAGGTAGTTGGTCCTATTCCTTTACCGACTGAGAAGCAGAAGTATACGGTGTTGCGTGCTACCTTTGTACACAAAAATGCCCGCGACCAGTTTGAAATGCGCACGCATAAACGGTTGATTGACATTATTGATCCACAGCCAAAAACCATCGATGCCTTGACGAGTCTGTCATTGCCAGCTGGTGTAGATATCGAAATTAAATAAATTAGTTAAGTTAAGAGATTCTCATTGTTTGTAGCCAACTCTTCATTAGAAGAAAGTAGATACAAGGATCTGAGTCTCAGGTAAGGAAAATCGTTCGGCAGAGTTTCCAACGCTTTGCAGTAAACAGTCATCAAATAGTTCAGGCGAAGTGTATCGCCTATTTGGTAGCCACGATTTTGTCCTTAACCTCGAAGTTAAGTATAGAATTGTGGCTTATTTAGATAGTAAAGAGATATGAAATTCATCCTCGGACAAAAAGTCGAAATGACTCAAAAGTTTGCCTCTGACGGCACCGTAGTTCCGGTGACTGTTGTTAAGGCTGAAACAAATACCATTACTCAAGTCAAAGGCGAGAAAGATGGTTACACTGCTATTCAAGTTGGTTATGGTCACAAAAAGACTTTATCTAAACCGTTGCAAGGACATTTGAAAAATTTAGCGAATTTCCGTTGGTTACGTGAGTTTATCGCTCATGACAAAGTAGAACGCGGTCAACAGATCGATCTTTCTACCTTTGCCGTTGGCGATAAGGTCAAAGTTACTGGCGTGTCCAAAGGTAAAGGTTTCCAAGGTGTAGTGAAACGTCATGGATTCCACGGTGCACCGAAGACTCACGGTCACAAAGACCAAGAACGCATGCCGGGTTCTATCGGAGCTGGTGAGCCACAACACGTTTTCAAAGGGAAACGTATGGGTGGACACATGGGAGATGAAAATATTTCTGTCTTGAATTTAGAAATTATTGAGATCGATCAGGCAAATAACCTAGTTTATTTGAAAGGTGCCGTACCAGGAGCTCGTAATGGTTTAGTGATGTTACAGATGGATGGTGAGTTAATCGTCAAACAAGCAGAAGCTACACCAGTTGTTGAAGAAGCAAAAACTGAGGTTGTCGAAGAAGTAAAAGTTGAACCAGCTGTAGTAGAAGAAACACCTGAGGTTATTGAAGCAACTCCAGAAATAGCAGCTGCTGAACCAGTAGTTGAAGAGCCAGCGGTAACAGAAGAAGCAAAATAATTATATGGCAGATATCAAAGTAGCTATTTATAATATGACAGGAGTCGAGGTTGGTAAACAAGTATTACCAGCTAGACTTTTTGGTGTCGCTTCCAAAGCAGTTTTGATCCAACAAGTTGTTGTGGCTCAGCAGGCTGCCAGTCGTGCTTCTATCGCTCATACTTTGGGTCGCGGTGAAGTTCGTGGAGGTGGTAAGAAACCTTGGAAACAAAAAGGTACTGGACGTGCTCGTCATGGATCTACTCGTTCTCCGATCTGGGTCGGTGGAGGTGTGACGTTCGGTCCTACTAGCGAACGTAATTATCACTTGGATATTAATAAAAAGATGCGTCGCAAAGCTCTGGCTATGGTTCTTTCTGATAAAGCTAAGAGTGAACGGTTGATTATTGTTGATAATATGACACTTGGCGAGAGTAAGACGAAATCATTAAGCGCTGCTTTACAGAAATTCCCAAGCAAAGGACGCAAAGCTATGATTATCACTGACGCTGAAGACAAATCAGTCATCCGCGCAGCAAAAAATATTCCTCGCGTTCAGACTATTGCTGTTCACAGTTTAAATATCGTTGATCTGATGAAATACGAATGGTTGATCATGCCACAAAGATTGTTAGAAAGATTAGAAAGCATTTATCGTTAATATGGGTATTTTTACTAAAAAAACTGACGAGACAAAGGTAGTAGCAACTGAAAAGAAAGTTGTTGCTAAGCCAGTGGCGAAAGAAGCTTCAGTCGCGTCTGAGCCTCAGTTTTCGCGTTACACTTTACAATCAATTATTCTCGGACCAGTAATTTCAGAAAAATCAGCTCGTTTGCACGCTCAACATCAGTATGTTTTGTCTGTTGCGCCTCGTGCTAATAAAATTGAAGTCAAAAAAGCTTTGAAAGCTATGTACAATGTTGACGCTGTTTCCGTTAATATGGTGAAGACTAAGGGTAAAACAGTGAAACGTAATGGCCGACCTGGACAGACTTCAGATGCCAAGAAAGCTATCGTGACTTTGAAAACAGGACAGGTTATCACTGTCTTTGAAGGAGTTTAAACAACACTATGCCGATTAAATTATACAGACCAACTACTTCCGCCCGCAGACATACTAGTATTCTGAAGGACGTGATGATCTCAGACAAACGTCCTGAGAAGGCTTTGATTTACCCTCGCAAGAAGTTCTCTGGTCGTAATAATACCGGTTCAATCACTGTTCGTCATAAAGGTGGTGGTGCGAAACAGTTTGTTCGTATTGTTGATTTTAAGCGTGATAAATTTGATATCCCAGCTACTATCATGGCTTTTGAATACGACCCAAACCGTAATACCCGTATTGCGCTGTTGAATTACGCAGATGGTGCTAAACGTTATATCATTGCTAGCCAAGAGATGAAACTCGGTGATAAGTTGATGTCTTCCAAAAAAGCAATCACTATTCAACCAGGTAACCGCATGCCATTACGTTTCATCCCAACTGGTATGTTCATTCACGATTTAGAATTAGCAGTGAACGGTGGCGGTAAGATGTGTCGCAGTGCTGGTAACGCCGCAACTTTGATGGCTCTTGATGGTATCAAAGCGCAGGTTAAATTGCCTTCAGGTGAAATTCGTTTGCTTAGTCAGGACTGTTCCGCTACTATTGGTGTACCAAGTAATCCAGAGGCCTTCAACGTTCGTTGGGGTAAGGCTGGACGCATGCGTCATCGTGGTATCAAACCAACTGTCCGTGGTAAGGTAATGAATCCAGTTGATCATCCACATGGTGGTGGAGAAGCCAAGAACTCAATTGGTTTGAAATATCCGAAGACGTATACAGGTAAACATGCTTTGGGTGTCCGTACACGTAAGAGTAAGAAGTACTCCAACAGATTAATTGTTAAACGCCGCAGTAAGTAATAGTAGCTCAGTAGCGTGGTAGAGTGGTAGAATAATCTACCAAACTACCAATCTACCAAACTACCTATCTAAAAAATATGTCAAGAAGTTTAAAAAAAGGACCTTACGTTGATGAACGCCTAATGAAAAAAGTAGGCAAGTTAAAAGTTGGGTCACAAGAGATTATCAAAACTTGGTCTCGTGCTTGCACGATTACTCCTGAGATGGTTGGTTTCACTTTTGGAGTTCATAACGGTAAAAATCACATTAACGTTTTAGTTGTAGAAAACATGGTTGGACACAAGCTGGGAGAATTTTCACCATCGAAGAAGTTTATCGGACATGGTGGTAAGATGGCTAAAGCAGAAGCAGCACCAGCACCAAAAAAGTAATTAAAAAAAATGACTGAGATCAAAGCACAATTACGACACGTTCGAGTTTCCTCTCGCAAAATGCGACTGGTGGCTTCGGCTATCCGTGGCTTATCTGTCTTGGAAGCTGAGCGTCGCTTAATGATGCTGACTCAACGTAGCGCTCCATTAGTTTTGAAAACCTTACGTTCAGCAGTCGCAAATGCAAGTCATAATGCCAATTTGAAAGCTGAAGATTTATATATCAAAACTATTTTAGTTAACCAAGGTGTAGCGTTGAAACGTATTCGTCCAGCTGCGATGGGGGCCGCTCATGGTTATAAGAAGCACGCTGCTCATTTAGAAATTACTATTGCCGTTAAACCAGCTAAAGTTGAGAAGAAAGTAGCATCTGCCAAAGTTACAGAACCAGCAAAAGAAATAACGGCAGAAACCAAAAAAACTACTAAAGCAGCGAAGACTGCAGTAGCTACTAAAAAGCCAGCAGCTAAAAAGACCAAATAATTATATGGGACAGAAAGTAAATCCAGTAGTATTTCGCCTCGGGTTGACACAGCAATGGTCTTCGAAGTGGTACAGTGGCAAAGAATATTCCCAACTTTTGGAACAAGATATCAAGATTCGTAAATATCTCAAGACCAAAATCAAGGAAGCTGGCATTGACCGTATTGAGATTGAACGCTCTCGAGGTGAGATTACTATCAATATTACTGTAGCGAAACCTGGTTTAGTTATTGGCCGTGGTGGTACTGGTATTGAAGATTTGAAGAAAATTATTGCCCAGAAATATTTGGCACCAAAAGTTAATTTGAAAATTAATGTTCTAGAAGTTGAGAAGATCAATTTGTCTCCAGGAGCAGTCTTGCAGTTAATGTCGTCTGATATTGAGAAGCGTATTGCTTTCCGCCGTGTGATGAAACAAACGATTGAAAAAGTAATGAAAGCCGGAGCAGAGGGCGTGAAGATTGTCATCAGTGGACGTTTGAACGGAGCAGAAATTGCACGTCGTGAGACTTTGACTCAAGGTAAGATTCCTTTACACACACTGCGAGCCAACATTGCTTATTCACGCGGTATCGCTCAGACCACTTACGGTACGATCGGTTTAAAGATTTGGATCTATAAAGGTTTACAGTTTGAAGCCAAAGAAGAAAATAAAGTTAAAAGGGAAGAAATTAGTAAAAAGTAATCAGTAATTATTGATAGCTACCAAGCTACTCATCTACCAAACTACTATGTTAGCACCACGAAAAACCAAATACCGCAAAGGAATGCGCGGTGATCAAATCAAGGGTAATGCCACACGCATGACTACTATTAGTTTTGGTCAATACGGTATCAAATCATTGGATGCTTGTTGGGTAAGTTCACGACAGATTGAATCAGCTCGACGCGTCATGGCTAACTTTACGAAACGTGGTGGAAATATTTGGATTAGAATTTTTCCTGACAAACCTATAACAAGTAAAGGTAACGAAATGCCGATGGGTAAGGGTAAAGGTGCAGTGGATCACTACGTCGCTGTCGTCAAGCCAGGAACTGTCATGTTTGAAATGAGCGGTGTGGATGAGACTATTGCCCGCCAAGCGATGATTCTGGCTGGACACAAGCTACCTGTCAAGATTAAATTTATTGTCAAATAGTTGAAACGAATATGAAATTCAAAGAATTAGCCTCAGCTGATATCAAGAAGCTCCACGAGATGTTGAAAGAGTCTCAAGTGAAACTACGTGAGTTGAATTTTAGCTTGGCTAATAATCAAGTAAAAAATGTTCGTGAATTACGACAGGTAAAGAAAGTTGTAGCTCAAGTTTTGACAGCGCTCAATCAACGTAAACAGAAATAAGCATATGGAAAAAAAGATAGCACAAAAACGTAGATTTGAAGGTACTGTGGTTAGCACAGCGATGGCCAAGACGGTAGTGGTTCGTGTTGATCGTGTCACTTATCATCCAAAATATCACAAGCAGTATGCAGTTTCCAAGAAATATAAAGCACACTGTGAGGATAGTGAGATCAGAGTGGGTCAGACAGTTACTATTGAAGCTTGCCGGCCAATCTCCAAGGATAAGAAATGGCGCGTAATTAAGAAATAATAAGCATCTGGCGCCCGGTTCCCGGGTCCGGAATCCGAAAATTGTATGGTACAAGAACGTTCAATGTTAAAAGTAGCTGATAACTCTGGCGCGAAAATCGTCCAGTGTATTAAGGTACTTGGTGGTTACAAGAAACGCTATGGTCAAATTGGCGATATTATTACTGTTGCAGTGAAGTCAGCTCAACCACATCAACCAGTAAAAAAGGGTGAGGTACACCACGCTGTCATTGTTCGTCAACGTAAAGAAATTCGCCGTAAAGATGGAACCTATATTCGTTTTGATGAGAACGCTTGTGTTATTATCGATAAGAAGAGCAAAGAACCAAAAGGCACGCGTATTTTTGGACCGGTTGCCCGTGAACTCCGTGCCAAAGGTTTTATCAAAATTAACTCATTAGCTCCTGAAGTTTTGTAATCATATGGCCAAGATTAAATTACACATTAACGATCAAGTCGCAGTATTAGCTGGTAAGGACCGCGGCAAAAAGGGTAAAGTGATGCAGGTGTTGCGCGCTGACAATTTAGTAGTGGTCGAAGGCGTCAATACTATGTATAAGTATATTAAAGCACAACGTAAGAGTGATAGCGGTCAACGTGTAGAATTCTTCGGACCTATTCACGTCAGTAATGTGAAGCTCTTAGAAGCTGCGGTACGTGAGGCTAAACCTGCGTCTACCAAAGAAGCCAAAAAATCATAAATATGAAAGATTTATATCAAAAATACCACACAGTAATAGCTCCTGCTTTGCAGACTGAGTTGGGTATGAAAAATATCAACGCTGTACCGAAGATTAAAAAAGTTGTTCTTAATATTGGTCTCAGCAAATCTTTGGTTGATAAAAGCTTCACAGAATTGGCAGTTAATACATTGCAACGTATTTCTGGACAGAAGCCGATTTTGACCAAAGCGAAGATTTCTATTTCTAATTTCAAAATTCGTGAAGGTATGGTTGTTGGCGCTACAGTAACCTTGCGAGGTCAGCGTATGTATGATTTCTTAGATAAGTTAATTAATATCACTTTCCCACGTATTAGAGATTTTCACGGTTTAGAGCCACACAAAGGTTTCGATTGTCATGGTAACTTCAGCGTTGGATTCCGTGAACACATTGTCTTCCCGGAGATTAAGTCTGATGAAATTGAAAAAATTCATGGTTTAGAAGTAGCAGTAAATACTACTGCGAAGACAGACGCTCAATCATTAGCTTTATTGCGAGCCTTTGGCTTTCCTTTCATGTTGAATTCATCTAAGATTGTGAAGAAAGTAAAAAAGGTAGCTAAGAAGAAGAAAAAATAACTACTATGGCAACAGAAGCACAAATTGTAAAATCAACGAGATCGTTAACCAAACCGAAGTTTTCTACTCGGGTAGTGAGACGATGCTGGCGTTGTGGCAAGAAATCAGCTTTTATGCGCAAGTTCCGACTATGCCGTATCTGTTTCCGAGAGTTAGCGAATAAAGGTGAATTGCCGGGTATTAAAAAGTCTAGTTGGTAAGATTAATAGAATAATTGATTCATTGAATAATTGATATGTCAGATACAATAGCAGATTTATTAACACGCATTCGAAATGCTATGGCCGTGAAAAAGCCAGAGGTAGTTTTGCCTTACTCACGTCTACGTTTTGACATTGCGAAATTATTAGAGACAGAAAAATATATAGTTAAGGTTGAGAAGATCGATCGTGACGAACAAGGTCCGCAGTACGATCAAATGCGTTTAGTTTTGAAATATCGTAGTAATGGAGCGCCAGCTATTCGTCATATCAAGCGCGTGAGTAAACCAAGTCGTCCGGTCTATGTTACTTCTAAAGAAATTCCGACAATTTTGAATGGTTTAGGTTTAGCAGTTATCTCCACTTCCAAAGGTTTGGTGTCAAATATCCAAGCGAAGAAAGAGCACATCGGTGGAGAGTTAATGTTTGAAATTTGGTAAAAATACTATTATGTCTAGAATTGGTAAAAAAATTATTACACTCCCAGCTGGCGTTACAGTGACTATCGATGGTCAGAAGGTCAGCGCTAAGGGTCCTAAGGGTACACTAGAAGTTGTGGCTCATCCTTGGACTACTATCAGCCAAACTGCTGAAGGTTTACTAGTGGCCATTCAAGATGAAGAAGTGAAGAAGCAGAGAGCTATCTGGGGTTTAACTCGCTCTTTGGTACAAAATATTATCGATGGTGTCGCTACTGGTTTTAAGAAACAATTAGAAATTAACGGAATTGGTTTCAAAGCTGCGATGCAGGGAAAAGATTTACTACTCAATGTTGGTTTCTCTCATCAGGTTAATTATAAAGCTCCAGAGGGTATCACTATCAGTGTGGAGAAAAATATTATCACAATCGAAGGAATCAATAAACAAGTAGTTGGACAGACTGCGGCCGAGATTCGTCATGTCAAAGAGCCAGAGCCCTACAAAGGCAAAGGTATTCGCTATATTGATGAAATTGTTCGTCGCAAGGCTGGTAAGGTTGTCAAAGCAGGAGGATAATAAGTAGTTTAGTAGAGTGGTAGCTTGGTAGATATATTACTACCTGACTACCAAACTACCAACCTACATTACTAAAATTATATGAAAGATCAGAATAAAATTAAACGCCAACTAGGACTTCGTAGACAAATACGAGCACGAGCTAAGATATCCTCTTCAGATCGTCCACGTTTGTCTATCTTCCGTAGTTTGAAACATATCTATGCTCAAGTGATTGACAAGCAAGGTAAGGTTTTAGTTGCTGCTCGTGACGGAGAGGTTAAAGGTGAAAAGATGAATGGTGTTGCTCGCGCTTCAGCTGTGGGAAAATTAGTAGCAGAGAAAGCAATGGAAAAAAAGATTTCCGAAGTTGTCTTTGATAAGGGTAGATTTAAATATCATGGACGGGTCAAAGCGCTAGCTGAGGCCGCTCGTGAAGCAGGATTAAAATTTTAAATTATGTCAGACGAAAAAGTTATTCCAGTAGAATCAGCCGCAGCTCCAGCTCAGAAGCCTCGTTTTGGTCAACGCCCAGGACAACGTCCAGGCGGCAGACCAGGTGCAGGTGGACGTGGTGGTCGCCGACCAGAACGTGAGAAAGACGAGTTTGATCAGAAAATGATTGACTTGGCTCGTGTTACTCGTGTGATGGCTGGTGGTAAGCGTATGCGCTTCAGAGCTTGTATCGTTGTTGGTGATGGCAAAGGACGTCTTGGTTGGGCTCTGGCGAAAGGTGCTGATGTTTCTATCGCTATGAATAAAGCTGCGACTAAGGCTAAAAAAGATTTAATCACTGTACGTAGTGTCAACGGTACTATCCCTCATGTTATTAAAGTAAAATATAAGGCTGCTCAGATTTTATTTAAACCAGCTCGTAAAGGTACAGGTATCAAAGCTGGCGGTGCAGTTCGCTCAGTGCTAGAACTATCAGGCATCCAAGACATCAGCGCTAAAATATTAGGTACTAACAATAAGATTACTAATGTTCATGCGACCTTCATTGCTCTGACTAGTATGAAATACGGTTCAACTCAGGATGAGAATAAAGAAAAAGTAGTTCTAGTAGAACCAACAGCTAAGTCAGTAGCTTCTAAGAAAGACTAACAACATCTATGTTATCCTTACACACTTTAGAACCAAGTCGTTCAACCAAAGATGCTAAACGTCGCGGTCGTGGTAATGCCAGTGGCCGTGGTACGTATTCTACACGTGGTATCAAAGGTCAGCGTGCTCGCTCAGGCGGACGCGGTGGTTTAGTGTTGAAAGGTGTACGCGGTTACATCTTACGTATTCCAAAGAGTCGTGGTTTCAAATCACTTGCTCCTACAGTTGTCGGCATTAGTTTACGTCAGTTAGATGGTGCTTTCGAAGATGGCGAGGTAGTAACTTTGAAAAAAATTCAACAAGCTGGTTTCACAGCTAAAGGAACTATGACTCGTATCAAAATCATCGGTGGTGGTTTACTGAAGAAGAAATTAAACGTCAAAGCACACGCCTTTACTCCTTCGGCTCAAGAAGCTATTATTAAAGCCGGTGGTAAAGCAGAAATTTTGCCTTTACCTATTCCTCCAGTCAAAGTGAAACACGGCGCTCCAGCAGCCGTAGAAACCGCAGAAGCGGAGACTCCTATTTCATAATTTTTAATGAATAGACTACAACAAATTTGGAAAGCTAAAGAAGTTCGTAACAAGATTCTCTTTGTCTTGGCTATGTTGTTTTTGTATCGTGTAGCCGCTCATATTCCAATTCCTGGAGTTGATCCTACAGGTTTAAAAGATTTTTTTGCTAATAATCAAATTTTTGGCTTGGTTAACGTTTTTTCAGGTGGCGGTCTTAGTAGTTTTTCTATAGTCATGCTTGGTGTCGGCCCTTACATTACAGCTTCTATTATTTTGCAGCTACTGGTAATGATTGTGCCAAAGTTAGAAGAAATACAGAAAGAAGGCGAGTCAGGTCAGAAACGTATTAATCAATATACTCGTATTTTAACTGTGCCTTTGGCTGTGATTCAGGCTTATAGTTTTATGATTATTCTGCAACGTCAGGGAGCAAATTTATTGACGGATTTGAGTTGGTATCAGTGGACCAGTGCTTTGGTTGTAGCTACGGCTGGTACGATGTTTCTGGTTTGGATTGGTGAGTTGATTACCGAGAAGAAAGTTGGCAACGGTGTCTCCTTGATTATTTTTGCTGGTATTGTTGCTTCTCTACCAACCACTATTACTAACACAGCCGCTGTTTTTGATCCTTCGTCTCAGTTGGTTAATTTAATCACCTTTGCTCTGATTGGTTTAGTGACTATTGTGGCTATTATTATCATTACTGAAGGACAACGTAACATCCCAGTGACTTATGCTCGTCAGATGCGTGGTAATTCTTCCTCCGGTGGAGTTAATACTTATCTACCATTGCGAGTTAATCAAGCTGGTGTTATTCCTATTATCTTCGCTATTTCGGTGGTTTTATTCCCACCTTTAGCGGCTAAATTTTTTGCTACATCCAATATTCCTTGGATAGCCAATGTCGCTAATGAGACCATTCGTTTATTTTCAGATCAAACTATTTACGCAGTTCTATATTTTATCATGGTTTTTGCTTTTACTTATTTTTATACTGCAGTTGTTTTCAAACCAGAGCAAATATCTGAGAATTTACAGAAACAGGGAGGCTTTGTTCCTGGTATTCGTCCAGGTGCTCAGACTTCACAATATCTCAGTACTGTTATGAATCGTATTATTTTGGCTGGCGCTTTATTCTTGAGTTTGATAGCTGTCTTACCAGTTATTATTCAACAGGTTAGTGGCATCGCAACTTTGACTATTGGTGGTACTAGTCTTTTGATCGTTGTGGCGGTTATTATTGAAACAGTGAAGCAGATTGACTCTCAGTTGGTGATGAGAGATTATGAGATTTAGCATATAGCTCGGTAGTTTGGTAGATTTGTAGATGCCGTTTGGGAGACTAGACGGTTTTTTATTAATTGACAATGAAATAGAAATATGATACAAAATCATATTACGGAAAATCCGTAGGTACCCTCAAATATGGCAGGAGCTGATATGACTACCAAAGTGAAGTTTGAGGTCTGTGCTGGAGCGATGATTCAGTACTGTCCCAGAGGGAGCACTGTCAAGTTCATCAATCCGAACGCGAAATCACACCTATTTTTGAAGGGGGATAATATTCGTGACGCGGATAACAAATATCTATTCCCTGGACTGACTCCTGATCAGTTTTACCATCTAGCCCAGCTTCTTGCTTTACTTAATGGGCTCTATTGCGAGCTCGTTCCGGTTGGACAGGGCGTTACGACCTACCAGTTCAAGGTGGACTGAGTCTGGTCAAGGGCGGAGGAATCACGTGGCGTCAGGACTTTTTGGTCCGGGCGCCTTTTTTTATAACTTGTATTTACTGGTTCTTTCCGCTACAATGCCAGCGTATAATGTCTCATAAAGATTTACGACTAGATTTAAAATTGTCTTTTCTTGGCCCCCAGGGTTCTGGTAAAGGCACCCAAGCTCAGCTCCTAGCTGATCATTTTGGCTATACGATTCTTGGTATGGGAGCCATGTTGCGCGAAGCTGCTCAAGCTCAGACTCCTCATGGTGATGAGATTAGACGCATGACGACAGAGGGCACTTTAGTGCCGACAAAATTAACTATTGATATTCTGGTTAACCACTTATCTCAATTGAAATCAGGGCAAGGTTTTGTTTTGGACGGGTTTCCTCGTAGCTTGGATCAGGCTGAAGCTTTAGAGCAGATGAGTCCACTTGATAGTATTGTCTTATTTGAGATTAGTGATTTGGAAGCAGTACGGAGAATTGTGACACGCGTTAATTGTCCTCAAGGACATATTTTTAATACCATTACTCATCCACCACGTGTCAAGGATGTTTGCGACTACGATGGTACTGCTTTGACTAGACGCGATGATGATCATGAGGCTGCTGTCCGTCAGCGGCTAGCTATTTATCATAGTGAGACCGAAAAAGTAATTGGTTACTATGAAAAATTAGGCAAATTAATCCGTGTTAACGGAGAACAAGAAATTGATCACATAGCTCACCATTTAGAGTTATTATTACGTCAACTATGAAAAACTATTTTACCCCCCAAGAAATAGACCTAGTAGCTACAGGAGGTAAAATACTGCACGACATTTTGTATCAAGTTGGTTCACAGGTGAAGCCGGGGGTGACAGGTATTGAACTGAATATCTTAGCAGAAAAATTAATTATCGCCGCAGGTGCACAGCCAGCTTTCAAAGGTTATGGTCAACCACCTTATCCGAATGCGCTGTGTGTTAGTATTAATGATTGTGTGGTACACGGAATAGCGACTAATCAGCCTCTGGTTGATGGGGATATCGTGTCATTAGATTTAGGCTTGGTCTATCAGGGATTCTATACTGATATGGCTATCACAGTGCCTGTTGGTAGTATCTCGACAGCGGCGCAGAAGCTGATTGCTGTGACGCAAGAAGCATTGAAACAGGGTCTAGCAGTTATCCGTCCGGGTGTGAAGACAGGAGCAGTTGGACAAGCTATTCAGAGCTATGTTGAATCTCAGGGCTTTGCTGTGGTGCGTGAATTCACAGGGCATGGTGTCGGACGGACAGTGCACCAAGAACCTTCGGTGCCGAATTATGGTAAAATAACAGTTGGTGTGGAATTAACTGAAGGGATGATTTTAGCCATTGAACCAATGGTCACGACCGGTGACTGGCATATTGAAATTGCAGCAAATCATTGGGATGTTCATACAATTGATCACTCACTGGCTGCTCACTGGGAGCAGACTATAGCTGTGACAGCAGACGGTTGTAGAATATTAACTTAAATGTATCTTGGTATTGACTATGGTAGTAAACGTATTGGTCTGGCCTTAGCACAAGCTTCAGGCCCGGCTTTGCCTTGGAAAATAATTGATTATGCTGGTGATACAGCTCTGATTGAAGAGATCAAAAAGATTGTGCTCTCAGAGCAGGTTGATCGTATCGTTGTTGGCTGGCCGTTAAGCTTACAGGGTAAGATTACTGAACGTACAACAGCTACAGATGCTTTTATTAAGGCTCTACAAACAGCAATAGATAAAGAAGTTATTATGGAGGATGAGCGAATGACCTCTGGTGGTGCTGATGTTCGTCAGGATGGCAAGCCGATTGACGATATTTCAGCTGCTCGTATTTTACAAACTTTTATTGATCGTCAGCATGAGATGGGCTCTTGAGTATTTTATTGTCTTTCTGACCGCTGTTGCCTTAGCTGGTGTCTTGACGTGGCTTATTCGTTCATTGGCAATCAGCTGGAAAATATTAGACTACCCAACAGAGAAGCGGAAAATTCATACTCAACCAATACCATTGTTGGGAGGTTGGGCACTTTATTTAACCATGCTGCTATTAACAGCTGGTTTGTGGTTTAGCGGTAGGTTGCAAGGAGCACACATCAGCCCAACTTTATTGGTTGGTTTTTTTATTGCTGGTTTGGTTCTGATGATAGGAGGATTTCTGGATGATCGTAAACGTTTGCTTTGGTATCAGTCATTAATTTTTCCTCTCTTGGCTGCTGGCATTGTCATTCTTGCTGGTTTACAAGTTGCTTTTGTCACCAACCCATTTGGTGGTTTATTATATTTGAATCAGTGGCCAGCTGGTCGTTTAGAGCTTTTTGGTCATAGTAGGCTTTGGCTTCCTTTGGCTGATAGTTTAGCTTTTCTTTGGCTCCTAGCCACTATGTATACCACTAAGCTGTTAGATGGTCTCGATGGGCTAGCTTCTTCTGTTTCTGGTATCGCCGCTTTGGTGATTTTTAGTGTTAGTTTGTTTTGGGATACACCACAGTCAATTACTTCATACATTGCAATTATCTTAGCTGGTTCGTTAGTAGGCTTTCTGTTTTGGAATTGGTATCCGGCGAAGATTTTTTTGGGAGAGTCCGGCAGCACTTTTTTAGGTTTTAGTTTGGGAGTTTTGTCTATTCTGACAGGAGGTAAAATCGCCACTGCTTTATTAGTCATGGGATTACCCATGTTAGATGTCGTCTGGTCTGTCATTCGACGTATTAGTAGTGGTCATAGCCCCATGTCAGGTGATGGTGGTCATCTTCATTTTCGTTTTTTGCAATTAGGCTGGAGCCAGAGACAAGTAGTTCTCTTTATGAGTTTGTTAGCTCTACTTTTTGGTAGTGTTTCTTTATTAACTTCTCCAATAGGTAAGATTGTTGCACTTGGGTTTTTGGTTCTGGCTATGATTGTGCTTCTGGTCATTATTACGCCAAAAAAACAAAAATGAAAAAAAATATTATTGGTTTTGCCCTAGCTTGTGGTGTAATTACTGTCATCGGTTATCTGTATTTTCACGACGGTAGAGTTCGTAGTGTCT
This sequence comes from uncultured Gammaproteobacteria bacterium, assembly GCA_964487895.1. Taxonomy (GTDB): domain Bacteria; phylum Patescibacteriota; class Patescibacteriia; order UBA1558; family 2-01-FULL-52-15; genus CAYYYA01. The sequence goes on along the minus strand of CAZASM010000010.1, from coordinate 3,138 downwards.
ATATAGGTGGACAGAAAGTTAATGTTACTCTGGCTAGTAATCAGGCAGAACTTCAACGTGGTTTAGGTGGAGTGCAACATCTAGATTGGAATCAAGGAATGTTATTCCTTTTTCCTGTGGCTGGTAAGTATCAGTTTTGGATGAAAGATATGCTTATTCCGCTAGATATTATTTGGTTGCGTGGCACAAAAATTACTCAGATATCAGAAAATATTCCGCCACCTGTAGATTTGACTCAGCAAGATAATTTGCCTCTATATTCGTCAGAACAACTTGTTGATACAGTATTAGAAATACCGGCTGGTTTTGTCAGTCGGTATCAGGTAAAAGTAGGAGATGAAGTTGTCTATAACTAACGCAAACAGGGAGCTTGTTTGACTAACGCTGAGTTACGCCACCAACGTGGAGCAATGGTTAGTTGGGGCCAGAGTAAGAATAGTAAGGCGTAGATAATGTGGTCGTCAATCAGAGGATTATTCGCCAACGGTAGAAGTGAGAACCACATTAATAACATCATTAAAGCTCCAGTGAAGGCCGCGATGCGTAAACCAATAGCAAAGATTAGCGCTATACCGAGACACAGTAAGCCGATCATAAAGACCCAATCAACCCAAAGTTGACCGCCGAGATTTTGAATTAGAACGTTGGGCGCATGGGTCAAAAAACCAGCTGTTGGTGAGCCTCCATTAATCCAGGCTTGGGCTGGCTTGGTGGCAAAATTTAGTCCCAAAAGTTTATCGAAAAAGGCCCACAAAAATATGAACCCTTGAGCTAGACGGAGCACGGTCAATAAGATAGTTTTTGTTTGTAACATATAGCTATATTATAGACCTTTCAGACTTATCTTGGAAGTACTTAAGGTTTTCAGCCTAAAAGTGCTTGATTTAGGCCTAAAGATTGACAAAATATCTCTGGTAGCGTATACTACTGACACTTAATCTATTGAAATTTATTATGTTCGCAATTATCAAAACTGGTGGAAAACAGTATAAAGTCGTCGCAGGTCAGACCTTGAAGGTAGAGAAATTAGTCCATGAAGGCAATAAAATCAGCTTCCCAGAAGTTTTGATGTTAGCTGATGATAATGGTATTACTCTGGGCTCTCCATTTATTAAAGGTGCTACTGTTGAGGCTGAAGTCCTGAGAGACGCTAAGGCGAAGAAAGTTACTGTTGTAAAATACAAGGCTAAGATTCGTTACAAACGAACCCGTGGTCACAGACAGCAGTTTACGGAAGTCAAAGTAACTTCGATCAAGAGTTAATTTACTTGCAATAGTTTGTAATAAAAAAGACGCATTCAGTGCGTTCTTTTTTTGTATAAAGTATTACGTATCAAGTATAATGTGTCTCATAAATTAACCACCGTGGTTTGCTCTACTTTATACCTTATACATCATACGTGATACTTTTTTAAACTTCCTTACGATTCTCCAGCGCCGACGATAACGTCACCTCATCAGTATATTCAATATTACTACCCATTGGTAAGCCACGAGCTGGCTTGGTTACCTTGATAGCCAGAGGTTTCAATAACTTAGCAAGATACATACCAGTTGATTCACCTTCCATTGTTGGATCTAGTCCTAGTATGATTTCTTCCACCTGTTCGTCTTTGATGCGTTGTAACAATTCTTTGATTTTTAGCCTATCAGGAGTGATACCTTCTAGTGGGTTCAGTGTGCCGTGAAGTATGTGGTAAATACCATTATAACTACTAACTCGTTCTACTGCTTCCAAGTCCTGACTTTGAGCTACTACACAGACTTGTTTTTGATTGCGCTGAGGGTCACGGCAAATGGAGCAGAGCTCTTGGTCAGAAAGGTTGAAACAGCGTTGACAAAAAATTGTCTTACCACCAGCATCGAGTAGGTCCTGAGCGAAACTCTGAGCTTCTGCTGGATCTTGGAGTAAATAAAAAACTAGCTTCGTGGCCGTTTTTGGTCCGATGCCAGGCAGGCGGTCGAAGTGGGAGACGACCTTTTTTATAAAATCTGGTAGATGATTCATTGGTAGGTAGTAGGCATGTAGGCTCGTAGGTTTGTAGCTCGACCGCTACTGCCTACCAAGCTACCAGCCTACATTAATTCATCCCAGGTATATTGAAACCTCCCATATCTTTCATCTTCTCAGCCATTAGACGCTGGACTTTTTTGATGGCTTTATTGATACCGTCAGAAATCTCGCTTTCTAGCTGGCTTTTTTTATTAGCTTGTAGATAGTCTGGGTTAATAGTAATAGATTTAATTTCTTGGTTACCATCCATGACTATTTTGACAGCAGATGATTCAATAGTAACTTCTTCTTTAGCTAGGACACTCTTGAGGTCATTCGCTTGTTTACGTAGGTCGTTGAATTGCTTGAGCTTATTAAACATATGTTAGTATTATTTTTTTAAGTTTGTTTGTTGGAAGCAATGATTCCCTCCCTTTACAAGGGAGGGCGAGGGAGGGTTAAACCTAATTCACCTGAGGGACAGCACTGAATGGAAGGTCTGTTGGGCTTTCATAGTAGCGGGGAGGCGGAGCCATAGTCTGGCCACCGACTGGAGCGGTGACTTGGCGGTGTTGATCTAAATTTTTGAACGAAACAGTATTTTCATCGAAGAAGAGCTTGACGATACCAGTTGGACCATTACGATGTTTTTCAATATGGATCTCGGCCATGTGACGTTCTTCTTCTGGACAGTCACGACTTTTATCTTTGGCTCGACGGTAGATAAACATTACCACATCTGCGTCTTGCTCAATAGACCCAGATTCTCTCAAATCTGCCAATTTTGGAATAGCTGGAGAGCGCGATTCCACTGCACGTGAGAGCTGAGATAGGGCGAGTACTGGTACTTGTAGTTCACGAGCAATAGCCTTTAACGCGCGAGTAATCTCGGCAATTTCTTGAACACGATTTTCTAAACTGCGGCCTTCCATCAGTTGTAAATAATCGACAATTAGTAGATCAAGACCAAACTCCAGTTTCAAACGACGCGCTTTAGTACGAATCTCCATAATGTTAGAAGAAGCAGTATCATCGATATAAATTTTTGCTTCTGATAATACACCCATAGCTTGACCAATACGTGGTAAATCATCAGCACCTTCGCGGGCAGACAGTTTACCGTTACGCATTTTCCAAAGATCGAC
>CAZASM010000009.1:0-29191 GCA_964487895.1 uncultured Gammaproteobacteria bacterium | reverse complement strand
GTTATTAGTTTTTTGGTTCTTAGGTAATTAGCTATAACGCTTAAATAAAAATTCGTTTTTTTTGATTCTCTGCTGTAGAAAATACCAGAGCACAGCTAGTAACCTAATAACCTAACTACTAGCCAGCTACCTAAATAATTTCGGTTGATCACTCAACAATTTCCGTGCTATTTTCTCACCATTATAGGTCAATTGAACAGTGGAAGTATACCATTTTTTGGCTGTTTTGACACCTTGAGCCTTGAGCAAATCTTTTTGCACCAAGCGGTCAATACTTTTGCCGATATCCTTCAGGGCAATCTCTTCAAAAGTTCTTTTGTCCTGATAAAAGACTAAAAACTCCTCCTTAGCAATACTTGGCTTACCATAGCAGGATTTGAGGATATATTCTTGAAGTTCTGACAATTTCATAGCTATCTATAGCCTAGTCCAAATACACGCTAATGGCTATACTTGACAATAATTTGTTTATATGATATAGAATAAATATTCTCAACCAACGCGGCTGAGAATAGCACTGTTCTTTACTATCTAAGAAGGGGGCTGACGTCCATGAGGAGGACTTCCGTTCTTGTGAGAAAACGTCTGATCCACGTTTTCTACTTCCTGTACATTATCGTGTACAAGGAAGCCCAGCGAATTCGTTTTCGCCGGTACGAAGTTATCGGCACAGACAACCGCGATATTGACAAACTGTACGGGCTGCTGTGGCCCGGCACCAAGTCATCTTGGTCTCGGAGCGATTACGAGCCCTACGAAGCGGTTAGGAGAAAGCTCCGGAAGCTGTTCCCCGAGGGAATTGAAGCCATCAGTCTGGATGGACTGGAACGCGGCAAATTTCGCGAATGGGCACAGCGTCAGGCACAGCACATCTCAGCTGCCGACAGTGAGGGCTGGCTCCACATCCCGAGATAACTCATCCCCAAGTAACAAATAACCACATTAGCTTCATTTATGCGTGATAGCAAAGAGTCAAGCATGTTTGATGCATTCAAGAACCCCAATGCGACAAAGCACGGGTTCTTTTTTTTAGATCCTGTTACTTGACAATAGTAATATAATGGGTTATAAATCTTGTTCATACTCCACCGTGGAGAATCTGCTCTTTACAATAAACCATCACGATTATCAGGGGTACTTCATGGATACCATGACTATCGAGGAATTTCTGGAGCACCTCAAACAGCTAATCACGAGTACCGAGTTTAGATTCGAGGGGGGAAAAAATATCACCCCCGAAACTGAGATTCAGCTCACTCGTGTATTAGACGGGGCGAAATATACACCGCTACAAGCAGTACAACTCCATCTGAATAATGAATGCTCGACGACTGAACAGTGGCGACTCATCGCAGAAATCCTTGGACTTTCCGAAGATGATGCCGCCCTAATCGAAATTGCTTCCATAGGCGCGGTTGACATTGGTGATCCTGAAGAGATTGAATTTCGGGAAAAGCTCGTCACAGTAGTATCTGGCAAGTAGCACAACAAGGAGGTAGGCTCTTTGCTTGCATTTCTAAGTTTTGTTTCCCTACTGACTGTACTCGGCCTGATGTGGGCCATGGAAGCTGACAACCGAGAACGAATCACTTCTTTGGAGGTAGAAAGATGTCCAACAGAGGAAAGTCTGAAGGAATCATAACTGATCGGAAAGGTCCTCGAAGTCCGGCGCAGGAGTTTTTGTATGACCTGACCGATTACGCCGGTAATTTCACCTGGACACTCGAAGCTGGTGAAATAGTTGGTCAGGAAAAAACCACTGGCCGACGCTGTTCGCCTCTTTCTGCAGTCTGTCTGGCGGTACACCGGCGACGGATCGAGTCTGGAGATTACCAGCAGGCTGGACAGATTCTGGGGATGAACGATGGAGAAGTCGAGCCTTTTCACCGAGCATCTCGGTTTGAAGGCAAAAAGATCAATCAGAGGATCAGAGAAGATCTCCTGATTGCCGTCGGACTCCGGACAGTCTGAACCAAAAGCGGCCACCGAGCTCAGCTCGGCGGCCGTTATTTTTTTTACTTTGAAATAACACACCGTTCTGTCTAACTCTAGGAATCCCCCTCTTATCAAGAGGGGACGAGGGGAGTTGTCGGTACCACCACCGCAACCCTCCAACCCACTACCCTACTTCTTCTCATCTTCAGCCAAAATCCCGCGCTCCCCGCACCAGTCCATCAGATATTGATAAACTCCATCCAGATTTTGATAAATTTCATAGTTCCAAAAACGGATCACTGTGACGCCCCATTCTTGCAGCAACTCTGTCCTAAACTCATCATACAATCTCTGTTCTTTCTCACCGTGATGACCACCGTCAAGCTCAACAGCCAGCCGCAGCCGAGGACAATAAAAATCAACTATATAGCGGCCGATACCATATTGCCGGTAAAATTTCAAATTCAAAAATTGCCGATTACGAAGCTCAGCCCAAAGAATTGCTTCTGCGTCAGTCTGATTAAAGCGTAGCAAACGACGCACCGGCTTTAATTCTGGCCAGTTGTACAGAGGATCTACTGATTCCATCGCTTTTCTAGTTCGATAGGAGAACTCCCTCGCGCTCCCTCTTGAAAAGAGGGAAAGCGTCTGTTCCTAGAGAGTCCAGTGGAAATTTAAATTATTATTACTTCTTCTTGATTTCGAGACCCAACTCCTCCAACTGCTCCTTACTCACTTCAGAAGGACTACTCATCATTGGATCGCGTCCATCACTGGTCAGAGGAAAGGCAGTGACTTCACGCAGATTCTTCTCCCCTGCTAAAACCATAAGCAAACGGTCAATACCCGGTGCAATACCACCATGAGGCGGTACACCGAAGCTAAAGGCTTCAATCATATGGCTGAACATTTTCTTCTGTTCAGTACTAAAACCAATCAAATCCCAGATCTTCTCCTGAATAGCTGACTGGTGGATACGAATACTACCACCACCAACTTCAAAACCGTTTAACACTAAATCATGCTGCAAGCCCCGGACTTTGGTTGGGTCAGTGTCGAGTAAAGCAACGTCGTCCGGATGAGGCGCGGTGAACATGTGGTGTGATGGTGCGAACTTTGCCTTACCAGAACCGTGGAAGAAATCATCATCTTTCTGCTCGGTGAACAGTGGAAAGTCTATCGTCCATGCAAAAGCTAATTCATCTGGATCGTTTTTGTCCTGTCGTAAATCCGGTTTATCAGAGCCGTACTTAGAAACTGCATCTTTGTGCGACAACCGTGGCCATGGAGTTTGGCTAACTTTCTTCGTTGGGAATAAGGTCGCAACCATAGCAGTATACATCGCCTCGGTAAACTGCAACAAATCTTCCTGTGTGACAAAAGACATCTCCATATCGAGCTGGTAGAACTCTCCAGGACTGCGGTCAGCGCGCGCATCTTCATCACGGAAGCACGGCGCGATCTGGAAATAGCGTTCAAAGCCCGCGACCATCAATAACTGTTTGTATTGCTGTGGACTCTGCGGTAAAGCGAAAAACTTGCCTTTGTGCAATCTAGAAGGAACTAAGTAATCGCGCGCGCCTTCAGGTGTTGATTTGGATAAAATTGGCGTTTGAATTTCTACGAAGCCATGCTCTTTCAGATAATTTCGGAAAAAGAAAATCACATCGGCACGCATGCGAATATTGGTAGCCATGCGCTCATGACGTAGATCCAGATAGCGATATTTCAAGCGGAGCTCTTCATTAGCCTGACGCTCTTCGTTATCTATTTCAAATGGCGGTGTCACAGCTTCGTTAAGTATCACCACCTCATGCGCCAAGACTTCAATCTGTCCAGTTGGTAATGACTCATTAGCCTGACCTTTACCACGGCTCTGCAAAATACCGGTAATCTGCACGACAAACTCTGGGCGGAAGTCAGCCACAATCTCCGCTCCCAGCTTCATCTCATTGGGTACGCAGACAATTTGTAAAAGGCCGGTAGAATCGCGTAAATCAATAAAAACAATTTTGCCCATCTTGCGGACAGTCTGCGCCCAACCGGCGAGGGTGACAGTGGCGCCGATTTCTTTGGTTAGTAATTCGTTGATGTAGGTTTTCATATTTTTAGTAAGTAGATTGGTAGCGTGGTAGTTTGGTAGATTCATTGTAGCCGGTAACTACCAAACTACTAATCTACCACTCTACTATGGCCTCAGCCTATTAATCGTCCGTGGAAACGGAATTGTCTCCCGCACATGATGCACACCGCACATCCAACCCACCAGACGTTCCAAACCAATACCAAAGCCAGAATGAGGAACTGAGCCGTATTTGCGCAAGTCCAGATACCACTGCCATTCCGCTAGAGGCAGTTTCTGCTCTTTTATACGCGCCAGAAGGGTCTCATAGTCATCTTCACGCTGTGAACCACCGATTATCTCACCATGGCCCTCTGGAGCGATCAGGTCAGCTCCTAGTACCAAACCTTCGTTTTCTGGGTCACGTTTCATATAAAAAGCTTTGATTTCTTTCGGCCATTTCTCCACAAAAACTGGCAGACCATCTGCTTGGGTTAATAGTGTCTCATCATCGTTACCGAGATCCTCACCTTCTTTGATATCTGAACCAAGTGATTGTAGTTTCTTCAAAGCTTCAGCATGCGTCATCCTTTGGAACGGTGCTTGGATTTTCTTCAATGGCTCAATATCACGCTCCAAAATTTCCAATTCTCTAACATTTTGCTCTACCACTCTACTGGCTACAAATCTAATTAAGTCCTCCTGAATCTGCATATTCTCCGCGTGCTCCACCCATGAGGCTTCAGCATCCATCATCCAAAATTCTGTCAGATGACGACGTGTCTTAGATTTCTCAGCGCGAAATACTGGACCGAAGTCAAATACTTTGCCATGAGAAAAAATAGCGGCCTCAATGTATAACTGTCCGCTTTGGGTTAAATACGCTTTCTCATCAAAATACGGCACTTCAAATAATTCTGTCGTACCTTCACAAGCATTCGGCGTCAGAATCGGCGCGTCAATTTTGATATACCCTTTAGTATTTAAATATTCGAAAATAGCATTGATAACTGTATTGCGCACACGTTGTATCGCCCATTGCTTGGATGAACGCAGCCAGAGATGACGATTGTCCATCAGGAAATCAACTCCGTGCTCTTTGTTGGCAATCGGATACTCCTGAGCTAGCTGGTGAATCTGCAAATCCGAAACTTGCAATTCATACTCTTCTTTCTTTGGATGTTTAGTGACTTTGCCAGTAACGATAACTGAAGACTCAATCGTTAGTTCGTTGGCACGCTGCCAAACCTCTGCCGAAACTTTGGACTCATCAACGATAGCCTGTGCCCAGCCGTGACCATCACGTAATTGCAAAAAGGCAATCTTGCCCGATGAACGAGTATTATAAACCCAAGCGCGGATAGTAACTTCCTGATCAATACTTTGAGCTAGTTTGTTTAATTGAGTATTCATAGTTTAATGGTGTCGTATAGCGGCAATAATTTTTTTGGCGATATAAAAAGTATTTCGAGCTTTGATTGTAACTGCTGGATCATCATTCTCAGACAAACTAAGTTCCTGAAACTCTCGATCATCAGGTCTATCAGGAAAATTAGCGACCCGAGGAAAAAGCTTAATAATCTCTGACCTGATTTCAATCAAAGCTTGTAAAGGACTACTTGCTTGCTTCACTACCGAAACAAGATCAGGCATATCAAGGGCTTCCTTAATAATCTCATCGATTTCAGGATAACCTGTTTCTTGCGCTGGAAAGTGTAAAATCTCGGCTAATTCTGCGGACATGGGAGGGGGATTAGTAATTAGAAATTGGAAATTAGGAACTAGGAATTAGGTTTTTCAATACGACGGTAACTATAGCAGAAATATGGGAGTTTTCAAATGACATTATGTCAGACTCAAAATAACTAATGTTGTCAAATTCTCATCCGTTTATTATCGAGCTTTTTCTAAAATCCATTGTTAATACTACATAATAAGCCTATAATAAAAGATGGTCTAATTAATTAAAATATTTATATGCCTATCTCTCTCCTATCATCACTTACAAACCTAAAAGGCAAAACCGCCATCGTTACCGGCGGAGCAGTTGGTATTGGCTACGGCATTGCCTATCGTCTAGCTGAAGCCGGTGCTAATGTGGTAATCGCGGACATTAACAAAGCCACGCTAGCTCAAGCAGTCAAATCTTTGCACAAAATTAATCCTCATGTTGCCTCGGTTATTGCCGATGTTTCCAAGAAAGCTAGCGTCCAAGCTATGGTTGCGACGACAGTGAAAAAATTTAAAACAGTCGACATCCTAGTCAACAACGCTGGTATCTATCCGAATATCCTAGTCATGAACATGAAGGAACAAGATTTTGATAAAATTCTCGACATCAACCTCAAAGGTGTTTTCCATTGCACCCAAGCAGTTGCTAAGCAAATGATCAAGCAGAAAAAAGGCGGCAAGATTATCAACATTACTTCTATCGACGCGATTCATCCATCCATGACCGGCTTAGCTACCTACGACGCTTCCAAACATGGCGCTTGGGGCTTCACCAAAAATGTCGCACTGGAATTAGCTCCGCATAATATCTGGGTCAACGCTATTGCACCAGGTGGCATCGCTACTCCCGGTACTGGCGCTTCACAGAAGCCTGTCAAACAACCTAAAGGCGTTGATATGAGCGCCGCTATCAAAGCCTTCATGCAAAAAATCCCCATGGGTCGCATGGGAGATCCTGATGATATCGGCAAGGTCGCTCTTTTCCTCGCTTCTGACATGTCATCGTATCTAACGGGCACACAGATTGTTGTTGACGGCGGGTATCTCTTGAAATAATTTAATTAGCCTAAACAAATTATATGACCTCTCCTATCCGACCCACTATCAAGTCGGAAATTATTCCAATTCTCTTGATTGTGGTTATGGCAGTACTAAGTATCTATTGGTATCCCATGTTACCGGAACGCCTAGCCTCACATTGGGGCTTCCAAGGTGAAGTAAACGGTTACTCTTCGAAACTTTTCATGGCTTGGTTTCTCCCACTGCTGGCTCTCGGCATGTACCTCTTGTTCCTAGCCCTACCCTATCTCGATCCGAAGAAAGCCAACTATCCCCGCTTTGCTGTTATTTACCACACCTTTAAAGCAATTATTCTAGCAGTAATCTTTATCATGTTCCTGATAACTAACCTTTATAATCTGGGCTATCAGGTACCGATTGGTTTGATTACGAGCATCACTATCGGCTTACTAATGATCATTATCGGCGCTATGCTGCCACGTATCGAACCCAACTGGTTCATGGGCATCCGCACGCCATGGACTCTATCATCACCTACAGTCTGGAAAAAAACTCACGAACTTGGTGGTAAGGTTTTTATCCTGTTTGGTCTTTGCCTGATGGTTAGCACTTTCCTGCCGCAGATATTAGCCATGTCTATTTTGATGGTAAGCATCGTAGCCTTAATCGCTGTCACCTTCATCTATTCTTACGTACTGTATCGAAACGAACAAAAATCAAAAGAATAACCTTGCTGTTCACCCTTACTCCTCACTCCTATTCCTATGCTATACTTAAGTCATGCATTTTGGTTTACATCATCACAGTAAATTGCGTCGTCAAAAAAATAAGCCTAATACTTTATTAAAATTATTATTTGACCGTGCTGCCTACGCCGCTGGCATTATGATTGCTATCATGACAGCGCCGCAAATCTGGCAAATTTATACTACCCATAATGCTACTGGCGTTTCTCTGTTTACTTGGTTGATGTATGGATTAGGTTCTTGCTTCTGGACAACCTACGGTATCATTCATAAAGAAAAACCAATTATCTTCACGAATGTCGTTGGTGCTACGTTACAGTTAATCGTCGCTCTAGGAGTTGTGCTCTACTCTAAGTAAATTCTAAATACAGGCACCAATGTTGTCCGCAAGGTGTTATTTTTTATTATAATTTTTCAGTCTTCTAATATCTTTATCTTGCAGATATAAAACGTATCCTCCTTAATACGTGGTGGAGATCCAGATGATATAAATCAGATAGATAGCTATCAGGATTAATCCAAACAAGCGAGACGGAAACCTCTTTGCTTGTGAGGCAGTAAGTGTAGCGACAATAGCAATGAATACTGGTATCGCAATACTCTTTGGTGCAATAGCTATCGGTTGTATCAAACACACTAACCCTAAAATACCTAAAGAATTAAAAACATTACTGCCCAATAAATTTCCTACTGCCACATCGCTTTGCTTAGTACGAAGAGCAATCATAGATGTCACCAGCTCTGGCATACTTGTACCCAGAGCAACAATAATAGAACTAAAGACAAAAAGATTGATCCCAAGTATTTCAGTCAAAGTAGCAGCGCTCTCTGTAAATGTATAGCCCGCTACAATAAGCATGGCTAAACCAATGAGAAAATTGATCCTAGACCCTTCTATTCGCTCTGTATGTTGTACTGGAAATTTATCGCCCACTATTAACCAGCGAAACCAAAAAGCAAACAGCATAAGTAATATTAAACCATCAAATTTTGACAGTACCCCGTCTAATGACAGGAGCAGGACAATTGTTGGCGCAAAACTGGAGACGATAAAATCTTTGAGTCGCAGACTTTTTTCTGACAGACGACGAGCAGAAAAAAATAAAAAGATACCAAAAATAAGACTAATATTAACAACGTTACTACCAAGTACATCGCCCAATGAGACTTCTGGAGTTTCTTGGAGAGCAGAGCTGACGCCAACGAAAAGTTCGGGAGATGATGTAGAAATAGAAGCGATAAGTAATCCCGCGGTTATCCCTGAGAAGCGTAACCACCTCTGTACACTACCTACTCCACGAACAAAAAGATTACCACCTGCCCAGGCAACTACTATAGAAAACAACAATAATATAGTCGGAAACAATATCGACATTGCTATAAGAATACCACAGGTAATTCTGGTTTTCAAAAGCATGTCTCACTATAATTACCAAGAATTTTTTTGTACCTTACTAGAGACAGAAATTTTCTCGCCCAGGACAAAAAACTCCCCCGACACAATTATGCGCCGGGGGTATAAACGGAGAACTCCATGAAGCCATTCAGACAGTCAGACCAGACAACTGGAGAAATACCTCATGTAAGCGAACCCAGTCGTCGAAGATAGCCTCCGCTTGAAGCGGTGCGACCAGACAACCATTGTCTCCTTCCTGAAAGAGAAAGAATGGAACGTTACCTGCAGCTTTAGCCATACCGCTATCACCATGGGAATCACCATACATCACCGTATTGCGTGGCGTACAATGAAAATAATCCATGGCCAAAGCCAGACCAAAGGGATCGGGCTTCTGCGGTTTCTTGGGTGGACCTGCCAGAGCGATGCAGAAGATGCCGTCCAAACCCAACAACGAAATCTGAGCCTGAGCGCTGGCAGAGTTGGTATTGGTTACTACAGCCAACTGCTTGCCACATCTCTGTAGTGTCTGGACAAAAGGCACAACGCCCATGAACGGCTCTGACTGGACCAAGCGCTCATCGTGGTCCTCAACTTCATAGAAGTGTGTGAACCATTCGTTACCGATGCCTCGCCAGCCCGTGAGCTCTTGAAACCTCTTGTTATCGAAACAACGCCAGAGCTCCCAAGCCTCATCGTCAGTAAGAGTGCGTAGACCAAGGGTGGCCTGAGTTGCGTGAACAGTCGCCACTATGTGTGCTTTCGGCGGTTTCACCATCGTACTCTCAAGATCGAAAACGACAAGTGATGATCCACCAGTTTGCTCGGCTATTTTGCGGTAATGTACCAAGACTACCTCCTTCTTCGTGAGCCATTGGAAACACGTCGCGCGTCGACATGTTCTTCCGCGTTACAGTAAAGAGATTTTTGAATCTTCTCCATAATCTGCTGTCGCAGTACCAGGTCCTCCTCCTTACAACTAACGACAATCAGGATGATGTTGGTATTGGGATGCTTCCGCTTCCATACTTGACCACGGTGAGCACTGCTCTTGACCTGAATGTGAATAGGACCATTGATAGACGTCTGAATAACAACGTCAATACCTCGCCGGTCCTCTTCCTTGGTTGCAAGACGTGCGCTCATAAACCATGCGGGACGTCGAAACCAACCAGGATCATTCAGCACACGCACCACTCTGCCCTCGTTGGCAATTCCTATCGTTTGACTTACATGGGGTCTGGTCTGGCCATTCTGACCATCCATTTAGGCTCCTCTAGGTTGGAGAAAATTGACAAGGTGCAAAGTGAAACCAGTATACTGCTAGATGGATTTTTGGTCAAAATTAAATTTTCCGTGAGTCAATAGCCCAATGTAATACTGCCTGTCTTTGGCGCCGACGACAGGTTAGATCGCGTGGGTGACAATGATTTTGGATTGCTCTGACGTGGCGAAAAATGGCTTTCCAGCGCTTAATCTGCCGAGCATCATCCTCTGTCCGGCGTCCGAGATAGTAGCGACAGTACCATTGAAACCAACCACGGGGATCTTGGGGATGAATCCAATCTTTGCGTCGCCATTCAGCTAGAGACTGAGAAGCGCGGATTTGAAAAAAATTTAGCTTAGCGTCGTACTTCTCTGGAGACAGTTTGGCTTGTTTAAACCAACTGGCGGGAAATTCCTTACGACAGTCATTTAGATACTTACCGCCAAATACTCCGAGAGCCAGCATCTGAGCCGGTGTCAGATCAGGTTTGAATTCTGGATCAAATTGTTTACCAGATGGTGCAGTCAAATAATAAGAGTAGCGCTTCTGCATTTTGTCATTGACGGTGATTTTCTTGGGCGTCATGGTTATAGCCTAGCTCGAAAACTACAGCTGATCAATAGCCTTGATCGCCGCCTGCAGACGTACTTCCTCTGAGCCGCTGACAATAACATATGGCCTATTATCTTCTTTTAGTCGTTCTATAAATCGCTCATGCATCCAGTGGCGGATATGCTCACCGTCTCGTGTGCCATCTTGGACAAAAGGGATCTCATCGCCAGTGACAATATAGAGATCATGGGCACAGATCTTACCCAGCTCCTCCACGCGTGGAGAACGCTTGCCTACATATCGTTCATGCCAAACGCTGGTATCAAAAGCATCGGTATCACAGATCAGCAGACCATTTGCTCGCTCGGCCAAACTATTTTCCAGCTCGTTTTGAGCGGCGGCAATTCTCTCAAACTCGGCACTACCCCAGATCTCTCGTTCCGCCGTCAGCTTGCCCTCTGCATACATCCGACCATACTCAGGTGCCCAGACAGTTTTGTAGTGTTCAGCCAAGCTGCGTGCTAAGGTAGATTTGCCAGTCGATTCTGCACCTACCACACACACCCGATTAACAAAGTAACCACGAACACATGGTTCCAGAAATTCCCAATACTTATGAGGATTACTGCGAATCATCGTAGCGGAAATAGGAATGAAGGTCCGATCGCGATCAACCAAGACATGGACAGAGCCCATGAAAGCAGCATACGGATCACCATAGGCTTCCGAGGTAAAGACAGCATCCGGCACAAATCCCAAAATATCTAAGGTAAACTGCGCCCAACCCTTCGAATCATCATCAGCCAATTTATTATCTTCAATCAGTTTGATATTAACGTTCGGATGAATTTTTTTCAGCCATTGCGCGCGCGCAATACCAGGTATAGTCTCTGAAGGTTTCCAGCAGATAATAACCGTCAACTCATCGCACTGACTAGCAGCCGTATCAATCAGAAACTTATGCCCACGATGAGGAGGGTAAAACTTACCTATTACCAACCCGCGTGGAAATGATTGTTTATGATGTTTGATCATGAGTAGAGTTTAAACCTTTATAAAGCTTGAGCCAGCCAATGAGGCCGAAAATAGCAATGAAGAAGAACAATAGGTATTCAATCGAAACGAATTTTACTCCTTTGCTCCAATACAAACCAATACCGATAGCGTCCACCAGTATCCATAAGATCCAGCTTTCTATTTTTTTCTTCATCAAAAGCCACTGTGCTAGGAAACTCATCGTGGTAGTGAAAGCGTCTAAGAAAGGAAAAGCAGCTGGCTCAGGGAAATACTGCGGCAACCAAATATTCAAATTTTTGGTGATATAGGTCAGTACAGCCGTTCCCAAGGCCAATAGTAGTAGATAGAAAACATTTTCCTTCTTAGTATTCAAACTTACTTTTAAGTGTTTTTTATGGTCCGTCTCCAAAGCAGTTCGAGGATGCAGCCACATCCACCAACCCCAGATACCAGTGATGAGAAAAAATACCTGCTCAAACAAATCTGAGTAGAGCTGGATTTGATAAAAAAGAAAAAGATAGAGTATCACGCCCAGCAAACCAACTGGCCAAGAAAGAACTTTGGCCTTGGCAGTCAGCCAGACTGACCAGATAGTAAGAAGTGTTCCAAAAAATTCAATGTAGCTCATGGGGTATCCCCATATGGTGAAAAAAGTATTATTGATATCAAGTATATTCATATCGATATTAGTTAATGTAATATATACACTATATATCTTACCTGCCTCCCTGTCAAGAATGGAATCAGAATAGCACAAAACCTATTATTTTATAAGTCTTTTACATTGGTCACAGTGATCATCCACGGACCATCACCACAGGGGATTTGACATTATTTCCTGATAGTGTATAATGAACATTAACTGGGGATAACCTCAGAACTATGAAAAAAACTACCGCCGATAATCAACATCTGAAATTCGCCGTTCTGGCCGCCGATACCTGCCTTTTTACCCTGCGGGATAATGAGCTTTATGTTCGGTTAATTGCCGTTGATAGACCGCCCTATTTCGTCAATATAGGTGGCATACCAGGAGGTTTACTGACACCGCAGGAAACAGCCGAGCAAGCTGCCCTCAGACACGTATCTACCAAAGGTCACATTGCTATTAGCAAGATTTATTCTGAACAACTCTATACTTTCAGCGAAGTCAAACGCGATCCTCGTGGTCGCGTGGTTGCAGTTACCTATCTAGCGCTCGTCCCTTGGGAACAGCTGAGTCAAAAAGAACAAGAAGATACTGCCGATAGCTGGTGGGCCCCGGTTCGAGGTTTACCACGCTTAGCCTATGACCACAAAGAGGTAGTTGCTGTGGCTTTGAAACGATTAGCTTCTCGTTCTCGCTATACCTCGCTGATCAGCAAGCTACTCCCTGATGAATTCACTCTCACCGAGTTAGAAAAAGCCTATGAAGCGGTGGTAGGGATTGATTTGGATAAAAGAAATTTTCGCAAAAAGATTTTGAAGCTACGTATTATCAAAAAACTACCAAAACAAAGAAGTGGCTTGAAACATCGTCCGGCTTTTGTTTACAGTTTTAGTTCCAAAAAAATTAAAGAGATCGAGATATTGTGATATTTTTTTGTCTTGAGTTAGTGTAATTTATACACTTATTGAACCCAGACCTCTGCCCCGAGATAGAGGCCTTGGCTCAAACCAAGAAACGTCCTTTAACAATTTAACTGGAGGTTAACTATATGATCAATCAAGCGGTAGGAGTCATTGTCGGCCGTTTCCAGACGCCTCGTCTGCACCGCGGTCACCGCTACCTACTCTCCCATGTCGGTAGCCTGCATCAGGACACCTTGGTTGTCTTGGGCTTCTGCTCTTCGCTTCCGACTGCCCGTAATCCGCTCAGCTTCAGGCTACGGCAACAGATGATCAACGGAAGCTTCCCCAACTTCCTGATTCGTCCCCTGCGTGACCATCCTGATGACTCTAGCTGGTGTCAACAGCTGGATGAACTGATCGAACGGGAATTTCCCGGTCGTCAGGCTATCCTCTACGGCTCACGTGACAGCTTCCTGTCGGTCTATCGAGGGAAGTATCAAACATGCGAGCTGCCACCCATCGCCGCTGACAGCGCTACAACCAAAAGAACCGAGGCAGTCAATGCTCTACGTAATACGGCTGACTACCGTGCTGGTGTCATTCATGGCGTTTGCGACCGGTCACCGATCGCCTATCAAGCAGTCGATGTCGCCATCATCAAGCCCGAAACCGGACAGCTGCTGCTGGGAAGCAAGGTTACTGATAACGGACAGTTACGTTTCATCGGCGGTTTCGTCCAGCCCAGCGACAGCTCGCTCGAAGCAGCAGCCAGACGTGAAGTCTACGAAGAGACTTCGGGAGTTGAGATCTCCGATCCTCTCTATCTTGGCTCCAGCCATATCGATGACTGGAGATACCGCCACTCACCGGATGGGATCACTACTGTCCTCTTCTACTCGACCTACATTTTTGGCCGAGCAGTTGCCAGCGATGATCTAGCTCAGCTGGAGTGGGTGGATCCAACCATAGCCAAAAACCGTCTGGTGGAATATCACCAACCGTTATGGCAGCTACTCGAACGTCACCTCTCGGCCTAGCCGAGTCACCAGGAGAAAATCATGAACTCTCACGAACCGAACTTCCTGAAGCTAACAGACAGCTACAAGATCTCCCATTGGAAGCAGTATCCTCCAGGTACCTCGACTGTCTTCTCCTTTTTCGAAAGTCGCGGGGGACAATTTCCGGAAGTCACTTTCTTTGGCCTCCAGTATCTGCTCAAGCGGTACTTCTCCGGCCAGGTGGTGACGGAAGCCAAGATCGCTGAAGCCAAGGACTTCTTCGCTCGTCACTTCGGCAATGAGCAGATGTTCAACGAAGCTGGCTGGCGTCACATCTTGGATAAACACCAGGGTCGTCTGCCACTCGTTATCAAGGCTGTACCAGAAGGATTGTCCGTGCCGGTCTCCAATGTGCTGATGACGGTGGAGAACACCGATCCGGAGGTGCCTTGGCTGACCAACTATGCCGAGACACTCCTGTCCCAAGTCTGGTATCCCTCCACGGTCTGCACGCTCAGTCGAGCCAATCGTCAGCAGATTCTCCACTCACTGGAGAAGACCGGTGATCCGAGTCAGATCGACTTCAAGTTGCATGACTTCGGCTTTCGGGGATCCACCTCAGTCGAATCCGCCGGCATTGGAGATGCTGCGCATCTGGTGAATTTCAACGGCACCGATACTCTGGCGGGCATCGATCTGATAGCAGACTACTATCATGAAGCTATGGCCGGCTACTCTATCCCGGCAGCCGAACACAGCACCATCACTTCCTGGGGCCAGTCTCATGAAGTCGACGCCTATGACAACATGCTAACTCAGTTTCCCACCGGCATGGTAGCAGTCGTCAGCGACAGCTACGATATCTATCGTGCTTGTCGCGAACTCTGGGGCCAGCAGCTGAAAGACAAGGTGCTATCCCGGGATGGCGTACTGATCGTCCGTCCGGACAGTGGCTATCCGCCGGAAGTGGTCGTCAAGGTACTCGATACCCTTGGTCAAGCCTTCGGCTATAGTCGCAACAGCCAGGGCTACAAGGTGCTCGATCCGCATGTCCGGGTCATCCAGGGCGACGGTATCGATTACCAGATGATCACCAAGATCCTGGCAGCGATCGAAGCGGCTGGCTGGTCAACGGACAATCTAGCCTTTGGCTCTGGTGGCGGACTACTACAGAAGGTTGACCGCGACACTCAACGATTCGCTTTCAAGTGCTCGGCCATCAAGATCAGCGGTGACTGGCACGACGTTCACAAGGATCCTGTCACCTACCATGGCAAGCGTTCCAAGGGCGGTCGGCTGAAGCTGATCCACAACGGTCAGAACTACCAGACCGTGCGTGAGCAGGATTCTCCTGCTGCCAATATACTCCAAACGGTTTTTCATAACGGAGAACTGATCCAGGACTACACCTTCGCCGAAATTCGACAAAAGGCTCGGTCCTAACGACAAGACCCGTCGAGCTGAGCTCGGCGGGTCCTTTTATTTTACAAAAAGACCTAACTCCAACATCTGTTTAGGCTTCAAGTCTGGTTTAAATTTAGAATCAAAATGTTTGCCGACCGGCTCGATCAGATAATACGCATAGCTTTATTGCATATTATCTTTACAATAACTTTTTTTGGTAAATTATTTCTTCCAACCCATCACAGCAATCATCGCTTCCAAAACCGGCGCATCACGCCGACGAGAAAAATATTTTTCTTTTTCATCATAGGTACAAGCCGGACTGATTTCAATATGCTCAGGCAAAACTCCTTTGGCTTGAAGTTGTTGTCTGACGATAGCTTTCAAATCAATATAAGTAACACCGTCTGTAGTGTGAAAAACAAAGTCCGTATAGGTAGTTAAACCTGGAGCGTAATCTGTGAATTGCTCCACAACCTCTGGTTTGACCTCAAAATGACAAACTCCAATACCAGGACCGACACCAACCAAAATATCAGCCGGATTAGAATTAAACTGGGAAACAAATTTCTCAACCATTTCTCCGGCAATATTCGCATAGACACCACGCCAACCAGCATGGGCCAAGCCGATAATTTTTAGCTGAGGGTCAAAAAAATATAATGGCAGACAATCAGCCACTGCTGAGGTTAGACTAAGGACTTTTACCTGAGTAATCAAACCATCAGTATTCAATACTACTTGACCACTATTACTATCATCTACTACTGATACGTGCTTGCTATGAGTATTTTCTGAACGTACCCAAACATCTCCAACTAATCCCAGAGACTTAATAAAAGCTGAACGATTGTCAGCTGCTTGAGGATTAGAATCCATCAATCTCATATTGCCATCAGAACGTTGAGATAGATCTGCGACAAGATCAGGGTATGGTTGGAATAGTTTAAACATCCTACATGTGTGTTCGACGAACCACTTGCTGCTTGGTTACTTTGATATTCTGCCGAATTTTAAAGGTAGACGGCGTACGATAACTAGTACGTTTCGCCTTACCTTTGGTTCGTGAGTTGTTTTTCATAAATAAGTATTAAGTATAAGGTAGGAAGTATAAAGTATCGCGATCATTATACTTTATACATCATACATAATTCTAGCCCTTGTAGTTACTCTCCACCTTCTCCCAGTTCACCACACTCCACCAAGCAGTAATATAATCCGGTCGCTTGTTCTGATACTTGAGATAATAGGCGTGCTCCCAGACGTCGAGACCCATGATCGGCTTCAAGCCTTGAGACATAGGATTATCTTGGTTAGCTGTGCTGATAACTGATAACTTACCACTTGAATCTTTCACTAGCCACGCCCAGCCACTACCAAATTGAGTGGTTGCGGCTTTAATGAAGGCTTCCTGAAAAGATTGGAAACTACCAAAAGTGCTTTCGATGGCAGTCGCCAAATCCCCCAATCCTAATCCTGAGCCCGCCGGTTTCATAATCTCCCAAAATATCGAGTGATTCCAATGTCCACCGCCGTGATTACGTACCGCAGGGCGAATATCCTCAGGTACTTCATTTAAGTTCATCAATAGCCAATCCAAAGATTTATCAACAAGCTCAGGATGCAATGCTAAGGCTTCGTTCAGTTTGGTCACATAGGTCTGGTGATGCTTAGTGTGGTGAATTTCCATTGTCTGAGCGTCAATATAAGGTTCTAGAGCGTTGTAAGCGTAGGGTAAGGCTGGTAGTTCAAAAATCATTAGACTTAAAATTAATACGGTTGCTTATATTATAAATATACAGCGCCTCAGTTAAATAACAAGGGGCTAGAATTACTTAACTATTGCTCAATCCCAAACCATCTGCTTGAGCTAAAATATCCTGCACTGTCTGACTAATTTTTTCAATCGTGTTTTCAGCTTTGACAAAATAGTATGAAGGCTCAGCATCAATTACTCGTCCCATAATCTTCTCATCATTGGGAGAGATGTTAGTTAATATCAATACTGGCACATTCTTACCCCAACTATCCTCACGTAGTGTTTTTAACATTGCTAGACCATCAACCTTAGGCATCATCACATCCAATAGAATAACATCAGGATGCTGACCGAGAGCTTGAGCCAACCCCTCTTCGCCATCTGTGGCTTCAATTATCACCACATCACTCAGAAGACTCATCTTGTCGTGCAAAGCTCTGCGAATAGGCGACTCATCCTCAACTATTAATATTTTTTTAGTTGACATAAATTTATTTATCGCCAAATAAAGTGTTTACGTAGGTGATAATATCTGCCACTGGCATGTCAGCTTTGACAAAAAATTCTTTAGCTCCTAATTTTTTCGCTTGATCCCGATCTGTATCTTGTCCTAGATTAGAAATTATTACTACCGGAATAGTGTTCAGGTTTGTATCAGCTTGTAGTTTACCAAGCAGGGCAAAGCCATCCATCTTCGGCATCATGATATCTGTCATAATCAAATCCGGATGCTCTTGCGTTGCTTTGGCTAAACCATCTTCACCATCGGTCGCCTCAATAGCTTGGTAACCTTCACGGTTTAACTTATCACGTAAAGCCTCACGTAAAGGAGTCTCATCCTCAACAATCAAAATCTTTTTTTTCTCCGCCATACTATTTTTGTAAACTTGATAAAACAGCTTTAGTAATCTCCTCCAAAGTATGCTCTGCTTTGACAAAATATTTATCAATGCCCAGATGAATATAACTCAGCTGTTTGTCAGGCGATGCAGTATTAGAAACCACAAAAATTGGTAAAGATTGCCATTGAGGAGTTTCTTTCATCCGTACTACTAGATCCAAACCATTCTCTTCTCCTAATAAATAATGGTCCAACCAAACGGCCGCGATAGTTGGCACATCCTGTAGGTAAGCCAGAGCTTGATCGACAGTCCGAGCTGTAACCGTTTGGCAACCTAACAGCTCCAACTTAGCTTTGATCACACTGGCCAATGCTTGCTCGTCTTCTACTACCAAAATTGTTTGCTTCTCTGTCATCTTATTTATGTTAGTTCTTTATTACCTTGCTTACTTTTCATTCCTTTAAGTGGCAAAGAGACATAAAAGGTCGTACCTTTGTCCTCCACTGATTCAAACCAAGTCTTACCTGCTGATTGATCGACGATAGCCTTGACTATATAGAGACCTAGACCAGTACCCTCTGTTTCCTTCCGCCTTACATTATCAGCTCGGAACAATTTGGTAAAGATCTTGTCTTGTTGTGCGGTAGGAATGCCATAACCAGTATCGCCCACTGCAATTAAAATATCTTTATTCTTTACTGTCAAGCTACAAGTAACTGTTCCACCTTCCGGTGTATATTTGACCGCATTAGAAAGTAAATTCTGAAAAATGATACCCATCAACTTGGGGTCAACATTAATAATTGGTAAATCAGCAACAAAATCCTGCTTGAAAATAATTTTCTTGGCCTCAATTTGTGGTGTCAGCTCCTTAATATGAATTGTCGCTACTTCTCTCAGATCAGTCGGTTTCGGCTCAACTGCAAAAGTACCCAGATCAATCCGGGAAACATTCAGTAAAGCGTTAACTAGACCAACCATTCGTTGGTTGCCTTTATAAACTTCCTCCAAATATGATTTTTGTTCGGCGTTTAACTTCCCCACATCTTCTGCTAATAACATCTCAGAATACCAACCAATGGTAGATAATGGCGTTCTTAATTGATGGGAAGCTAAAGAAACAAACTCCGTTTTGGCCTGATCTATTTCTTTTTCTTTGGTAATATCAAAATTAACACCTATCATCTTCAGGGGCTTACCAGCATTATCTCGCTCCACAATAGCATATGCTTTAAGATAGCGAATTTGACCGTTGGGCCAAATTACTCGAAAGCTAATATCAAAATCTTTCTTACCCTGTAAGGCTAGCTGTATTGCTTCATCTCCTGGTTTTTTGTCATCTGGATGTAAGCCTTTTTGCCAAGCATCATAAGCACCGGTGAAATCTTCTTTTTTGATACCATAGAGAACATACATCTGATCGTCCCAAGTGAGAATATTATTAACTACATCCCACTCCCAAACCCCAATATGACCGGATTTTACTGCCAACTCAAACCGTCGAGTTGTAGTTACAAGAGCATTTTCTGTTTTTCTAATATCTGAAATATCCTCTTCCGTACCGATAAAACCAATAATCTCTCGTCCAAGACCAAAAATCGGAGCAATGTGGGCAATAGAATAATACAGTTCTCCATTTTTTCGCCTGTTAATTATCTCTCCTTGAAACGGCTCGCCCGAAATTTTCTTGCGCCAAAATTCTAAGTAAAAATCGCGACTCATCATCCCACCCCAGAGACGTGGAGTATTGCCGATAATCTCCTCCTGGCTATATCCTGTGATGTTTTCCGCGGCCTTATTTGCAAACAACACAGTACCTTCTGGATCAGTAATAACTGTATGATTAGTAGAGTTTTGGATCGCTTTAGCGAATAGATTATCTTCTTTTAGTTGAGTATAAACATTATCTACTGTTAACGAATCCTTGCTGGTAGGATAAAAATTCTCAAAAACCATATCCTGACGAGAAATACCGCCTTGCTCTAATTCGTGGTAAACATGATCAACCATTGATTGCGATCCAGCCACCCACCACTCGATACCAGTAGTCAACCCCATGGTTATATCTTTGACGTCAGACCAGGAGAAATATTCATACTTAACATGAAAATCAAAAAAATCTCCACCCTTCTTCAAAAGTTGTAATTCCTGTAAGAAAGGGGTCGATTCCGGTTTATTATTTAAGTAGATTAAATAGCATTTAATATCATAGCCTTTGATTTTGATAGTTTCTATCATTGGCAAAAAGGCTGCAATGCCAACACCACCGGCGATCATGACGATATATTTAGGCTGATGCTCAGTAGAAACAACGAAAGAGTTGCCAAAAGGTCCGTGAATAATTAAAGAATCGCCAGTCGCTAAAGCAAATAAACTTTGTTTATAACCGCTCTCACTAATCCGAGCCACAATCTCGATAGTGTTATCAGAGTTGATGGTGTTGATAATAGAAAAAGCCCGACGACTACCTCTAGGATCCGGGAATTTCAGCTCTGGTATTTCAACCCAGACATATTGCCAAGCCAAAAAATCAAAAGGCGCACTAATTTTGATGGTGATCTTTTTTATTCCCTGAGCAACAACATCAACTTTCACAACTGAACCACTAAATAATTTTTGGGAAAAATTTTTCATCTTAATTAAAACCTAAATAATTGCTGGATGTACAGTATACTAAATATATCAAAAATCCCCTAACTCTTGCCAGCTCGAAACCGTGATACTTGGGCTGACTTGAGAGGTAAGAATTTTTACTTTACGAATAATGGTAGCCACAGTACTGGAGGCTTGAATAGTACGACTGCCTCCGCCCTGAGAAGTAACTGTGTAAGTGCAAGTCCCGAAACTGTAGGTCAATGTTCCTGTCCCAGTATATGAAACAGAGTTGCGGATCTGCCACAAAGCGTTCTCCGAGCAGGCGTCTACTAAATGCCGGGCCTGCAAACTGCGCCAGCGTGTCAATGATGACAGCTGAATATCAGCGCCACTAACCAACAAACCTAAGGCAATTGACGAGGCAATAGCTCCGATAATCAACATGGCAATGAGACTGATAAATCCTGCTTTCGTTTGCTGTTTCATATTATGGTCGTAAAGTTGCAGTCGACCGAAAGGTCCGACTATAAGTATAAATCTTCCGACTGCCAGTAACTGCATAATCTAAAGTAAAAATTATTCTCACCACTTTGATACTGGCACTAGGAGAAAGGTTTTGAAAGCTCAGATTTGAGACAGTCACCCGACTATTTGTCAGTGACACATTTGATCCCGCACCTTCTTTGACAGACAGCGCCGAACCAACCTGACTAAAAATTGTCGGGCTCAGTGCTCCTGTCGGGACCACAATTGTCAAAGATGCAGCGCTGTTACCAGCTGTTGGCGAAGTAATACTAGAAGCATTACGAATCGTCTGTGTCATCAGACGTATTGCCTGCGCCCCTTGTTGCTCTACTTCTAATGAGACTTGTTGCTTAATCCGCGCATCACCTAAGAGACCAACGAAATCCATCAATGCTACCGCCACCACTCCCAAAATTGCGATGTAAACTATTAACTCTATCAGTGAAAATCCTTTTTTCATCTTATTGAGGTTGCATGATGAGAAACTCAGAAGCTGTGTCTGAGCTAGCGATACAAGCTCTATCCAGCGAAGAACTATAAGCGACACCACTATAGGTAACTGCTCCATTGTACGACCCAAATAGAACCGGGCTAGCAGGGGCGGAGATATCGATGACTTGAAAATCTGATGTCACATTAGCAGTGGTTAAAAAAGCATATTGATTACTATAGCCAACGGTTAAATCATTAATAGCCCCTCCGGCGCTATAAGTGCCAAGCAGACTTGGACTCAATGGATTACTGACATCGATAGTGTGCAGGCTACCGTCACTGCGACCCAAGACAACAGTAGAACCAAAACCATCTATGGTATAGCCATCAGCAGTACCGGCTAGACCAAGGGAGCCTACCAATGAAGGTGCAGCTGGAGTACTAATATCAATTACCATCAATTCCTGCGTATCAGAGTAAGTTGACAGATAGGCATAATTACCAGAAACCCACACTTCTGTTGGTCGAATACCAAGTTCTAAAATCCCCACTTGAGTAATACTGGCTGGATTAGATACATTCAAAATCACAAACTCGGCCTGACCACCAGCTACGTTACGAGCTATATACGCTGTAGTACCAACTACATAAACACCAAGATAGTCATCATTGCCAGGGGCATTATAACTACCAGCTTGAGTCGGCGCTGTTGGCGTCGTAATGTTGATAATCTGTAACTCCTGGGTATTACTGGTGGAGGCAATGTAGAGATAATTACCACTGAGGAAAATATTACGTGGTCCGTTACTAAGATTTAAGGAAGCAACTTGTGAAGGTATAGCTGGATTAGAAATATCAACCACTGATAGATTAGGGTTACCACTATTTCTAATGATGTAAGCGTAATTACCAGAAGTGACAACTTGTGTACCACCAGAGTTACCGCTCAAATTGAGAGATGCTTCTTGTCCAGGGGTTGCCCAGCTAACAACCGAACCTGCCCATTTATAAAAACGCGTCACAATATCCACGGAAGTTATCTGATACGGCACCTGCACCCAGCTGACATGAGACAAAGCTTCTATCGTATTAGCATCAAGGCTAGTCAAAGTTATTTGCCTAGAAAAAATATCAGTCACATCGCTTGTGCTATTGAAGGTCCACTTACCCCCAGCAATAGCTAATCCATGTTGACCTGCTACCAGATTACTCCAAGCTTCATTGCGAATACTCCGCACTGCCTCCAGACCTTCATCGGCCATAGCGAGAGCTCGTGCTCTCTGACCGCCAGCTTGTGCCTGTCCAGCTGAGATGATCACAGCCCGACCCAGACCTCCAACCAAAACACCAAAAATAGCGATGACTAAAATTAATTCTACTAAACTAAACCCCTTCTGTTTAATCATATTCAACCATTGCTTTACTATTAACAGTAATTGTTTTCAGCGTGCCGTTTTTGTCAGTCAGTGTGAGTGATCCTGTAGATACTGGTAGTCCTGTAAAGCGCGTGAAAACAAACTCTGAGGTTCCACCAACAGTAAGAGCTTCATCAATAGTAGTTACTTCATCACGTGCTGTCACCCGACCGCTATAGCTTGATCCTTCGAACACAATTATTTGACCAGTGTTGACTTTCACGCCCCAAGAATCATCAGTATCGCTAGCTGAAGCCTGCAAACTAGCTCGACGTAATCGTTGAGCGATAGTCATAGTAGCAAGATTAATATCACTCCTACCTTTCTGACTCAGCCAAGCAGGTTCTACTACCACTACGAGAATTAAAATAATTGTGATAGTGAGGATTAACTCCAGTAAAGTAAAGCCGCGCTGCATATTACAAAGCCGAGACAAAGGAGTAAATCGGCAAAATTACAGCAAAAGCAAACAATAAAACCATCACACCAACAATAATCAATGCAGCTGGTTCCAAAATAATCGTCAAATTCTTCACTTTGGCATCAGCTTTATTTTCAAATGTCTCCCCCATCATCAATAAAGTCTCTGGCAACTGACCGCCCTTCTCACCAGCAAACATCATATGCTGAGCAATCACAGGAATAAAACTATCCGCCTTAGGATGTTCACGAAAATATTGTTCAAAAGAATTACCAGCCTCGACTGCATCACGCATTTGTTGATACAAACGACGATAGTTAGGCATATCTGTGACATCGCGCAAAGCTTCGAGCGAACGAACAATCGGCATACCAGCACGTAATAAGATACCAAGAATATAGCCAGCTCGGGCTACCTCATTAGAACGGATAACATCATGAGCTATCGGCAAATGAAAAATCAAAAATTGTCCCATCCAGCGCGTCTGCTTAACTACAAATAAAATTATAAAGACCAGCACGATTCCTACGACAACCCACGGCAGTGTAGTTATACCTTGGGTACTCATAAAATTACCGAAAGAAATCAAAGCTCTGGTCAAAAATGGCAACTCCAAATTGAATGATGATAACGTCTGAGCGATACGCGGTATCACAAACCAACTAACAGCGATAGCTACTAACAAAGCTAAAGTCACTACGATACTTGGATAAATCAGAGCTGAGCGAATGCGAGCGGTGAATTGTTGTAATTGTTGTTGATATTTTACAGCCATCTGCAGATTTTCTGGCAGATTACCCGACTCTTCACCAATCCTGACCAACGACAACATATAGAGCGGTACAATACCAAACGACTCCAAGGTCTTCCAAAGTTTATTTCCATCTTCTAACTCTTCTGCCAGATGTCGATAAAAACGCTGTTCATTTTTGTGGCGTGACTGATGCTCCATGACACGTACCGCTGCCACCACATCCATACCAGCGCGTAATAAAATAGATAAGTCTTCAAAAAAATAAACCATCTGACCGCGCATCAGATTATATTGCCATTTCGATAACCCTCCTTTAGCCATAGATTAAGGTGCGACAACACGTAATACCTCTTCCAAAGAAGTAATACCTGATTTAACTTTAGTCATAGCATCTTGGTACAGATTATGACCACCTTGCTGCGTGGCTAATGCTCGCACTTGTTCGGCGGACGGTTGTTGGAGGATTAACGAACGCAACTCAGTAGACAGACGAATTGATTCGAAGACAGCAATACGACCGCGGTAGCCCGTCTGGTTACACGAACGACAGCCTTTAGCTTTGTACAATGAGATGGCCTGATCAGTGAAAAATTCTTTGGCTTGAGGCATGATTTTGTCCAGCTCTGCTACAGTTGTCGTATAGCTATAACGACACGAATCACAGAGACGACGAACCAGACGCTGAGCAACAATTAATTCTAAAGTCGAGGCCAGCAAAAACGGCTCGATGCCCATGTCCAATAAACGTGGGATACAGGTGGCCGCATCATTGGCATGAAAACTAGACAATAACAGATGCCCGGTTAGAGCTGCGTTAACAGCTATTTCTGAAGTTTCTTTATCGCGAATTTCACCAACCAAAATTATATTTGGATCTTGTCGCACAATCGCTCGTAGACCACGGGCGAAAGTGATATCTGCTTGTTCGTTAACTTGAATATGATTGACACCGGGAATTTTGTATTCCACAGGATCTTCAATAGTAGCAATATTAATCTCCGGTTTATTCAATAATTTCACAATTGAATATAGTGTGGTGGTTTTACCAGAGCCAGTAGGACCAGAGACAAGGATCATGCCGAAAGGTTTGCGCGCTGCGCTGGCCACTTGTTCTTGATCTGTCGCGCTTAAACCTAACTCATTTAAACTCAAACCACGGACATACTCCGCCAAAAGACGGACCACAACCTTCTCTCCATCTAAGGTAGGAACGATAGAGATACGTAAATCAATAGCTAATTGGTCATGCTTCAAGCGAATAGCTCCATCTTGAGCTCTAGAATGTTCGTCAGTACGAACATGAGCCAATACTTTGATATGATTTAAAATATTATCATAATACTGTTTCTCAATACGCGCTGCCTCTTGTAATAAGCCATCGATACGAAACCGAATGATTAACTCTTGATCCTGTGGTTCAAAATGAATATCTGAAGCACGAAGATTGACCGCATCAGCAATAATTTCAATAAAAATTTCTGGCGCTAAACGTTTCTGTTCTTTGATTATCTTAGCAAAACGTGTTTCCAGAGTAGCGCGATAAAATAGCATTACCGAGTCAATATCCTCAGGTAAGGAATAAACAAATTGAGGTTCTTGATGCAATAATTTTTCTAACTCGGCTTTGCCAGTAGCTGCCAACTCTGGACTATCGGTGGATAATTTAATTCCTTGTTTATCAACACTAAAAATAATACAGCGATACTTCTTGGCTAATTCTTCTGGTAATAACAATACCGCTTCCTTCGTCGGCACATGAGTATTGAGATCAGCGTAAGGTAAATGATAAAACTCCGCCAAGGCTTGGCCAAGTAAATCTTTGGTCACCAAATCCTGAGCCAACAAATAGTCACTCAAATCTAACTTCTGTTTCTTACTTTGTTCTACTGCACGACTAAAATCATCGACCTTCAGGTAATCACCTGAGACGAGCGCAACTTTTAAAATTCCCTCCTCAATTTTCATGAGCTCAAAATCTTGTTAATTTGCACAACAATCTCAGCAATTGGCGTGTTAGATTTGATGAAATACTCCCGCGCGCCAAGAGCTTTAGCTCGCTTCATATCTTCTTCTTGACTCAAGTTAGATGTAACCATCACTGGTAAAGAAATATTTTCTTTTTTTAAAGTTTCTAACACTTGAAAGCCATCCATAATAGGCATAACTAAATCTAGCAACATGGCGTCATAGTGACCAGATCGTAATTCTGCCAAGGCTTCTTGGCCATTATTAACAGCCTTAGCATTAAAACCAGCATGAGTTAACTTCAACTCAAAAGCACGAGCAAGAGACTTCTCATCATCGACGACTAAGATAGATTTTTTCTTGGTTTCCATAGATGTGTCAACAATATTAATTAGACTATATTATAACAAAATTTAAAATAAACACCAAGTGACTACTAACCCTAAGTAAGCTGTCGAGATATCTCTTGTAACTGACTGACTAATTCCGCTGAGTTGGATTCATGAGAGATACTATCCGAATACCAAACAGGTGTCAGTGAGCTAATTTCTTTAAACTTCTCAGCCCATGCTGTCTCCACTTCCAATGCTAGAGCATATGGCAATAGAGTTTCAAAAACTCGATCTTTACTGTCATCATCAGGATAAAATTCTAACCGACCTTTCTCGGCAACTTGCAAATACTCCCGTAAGCCTAATACATATTCTCGTACTACCACACCTTTGGGTTGATAGATCGAGGTCTTCCACGTCAGTAGTAAAACAATAATGACACTAACAAATAAACTGAGATAAAAACCGGCGTACGGATACCTGCGATCACCATAGAGAGACCCAACGATCAGATAGACAACCAATGTGCCGGCTAAGCCCACGACGCCTCTGCCTAGCGTCCATAATTCTGAATTAGCCAAAAGATACCCACGTTCTGATAATGAGTACTGTAACAAATTTTTGCTTGAGCGTAGACGGTCAGTGAGAGCGGTTTTTAGCTGACCTAAGGTAATTCTTGAAACTTCTGAATTATAATCAGTCAAATCAGGCTTCAACCAACCAAAACCTACCGCCAATTCACTAAGTGATGAACGGATGTCGTGCCAGAAACCTTTCGGCCTTTTTTTCAATCGTTCATCAAGTGGTAAAACCCCAGTTGAGATAGCTTTCATCAAATCATGCCGAAATCCCGGCTCCAGTTCAAACGATGATTTCAAGCGCTCAAAAGTATAAGTGATCTTATCCGGCAATAATGGGACTATCTCTCTAGTACGAACAATCTGAATATACCCTAGTCGCGCTAGCTCGACTATCTCCCCTATGATACCTGCGTTCGTCACTCTGCCATGCATAATGACTGAAACCTCCGCCGGAGTTAGATCCTCAGGAGGTTCGTATTGCGCTATGACAGTACCTCGACCTCGTGGACCATTCCCTCGAACTTTACGCCACCAGAGACCAACTATGAGGATCAATAGCGGAATGACCAAAATAACAATATTTCTCATAACATTCTTAAAAACGACTACCAACTTCCGCCGCCTCCGCCTCCGCCTCCTCCACCAGATGATCCACCGCCGCCAGAACCACTCGTACCACCCATAGATGAACTCGAAGCAAAAGACGAAGAAAAACTATGCAAACTATTCGTTAGTACAACGGCATTAAAGGCCCCGCCGGTAGAATCAGAGTACCAATTTGGTTGAGAGAGACTGAGATTTTTGAACTGTTCTGCCCATTGTTTCTCCACTCCTAGGGCAATAGCGTAGGGCAATAATTTCTCAAATGTAGCTGAATTCTTCTCTGGAGCGTTATGAAATTCTAGACGATCTTTTTCGGCGACTTGCAGATACATCTTCAATCCCCGTAGATACTGACGAGCCTCAGCCCCTTTTTTGCTTAACGTTGATCTGAGAGCTAAAAAGATGAGAACAATCGCCAAAGAAAACATTAAGCCATATTGTAATAATGGCGTGTCTTTAAAGAAAATATTCACAATAGCAAAACCAATAATGAAAGCTATCAATAAAGGCGCAATCCAACTAATAGACCCGCTCTTGAAGTAACCTCTAGTTATTAAGTGTTCTTTGGGTTCCAACAGTAAAAGGTTAATATTTTTTTTGACAAAGAAGCTAGATTCTAACTCGCTCAAAGTTATTTTGGTACGTAATCCACCGACAGATTCATTAATTGGTAAAGCGGGTTTGCTGGATAATTTACTTGCCTTAGAGATCAAACCGATAAATCCACCTAGACTCAGACCAGAAAGATTCTGCTCTAACCACGATCTTTCTGCAAATAGCGTCTCTAATAATGAGCGACGAAAACCCAACGGCAGATCACCAAACTCTTTCAGTCGTTCCAAAGTAAACTCATCTTTATCTGGCGCAAATTGAATTACTTTTTTGCTATGGGTTATTTTCACATACCCAGTTCGAGCTGCTTCAATCAACTCAGCTACTAAGGCAGCATTTGTCATAGCACCTTTATAGATAATAGCTGTTTCACATGGCGTCAAATCAGCCAATGGTTCATACTGAGGGATAATAGCGCCTCTAGCACGCGGCCCTCTACCTCCGAGCAACCACCAAGCCAACATAACTATCAGCGTCACGATTGGTAAAGCCAGAGCTATAATATTTTTTTGAACTGAGTCAGCAGAGATTAAGTTATTCAAACTAGTTTCTGCTTGCGCCGGTATTATAGTCGTCAAACCCTTCGGCCAACCTAAAGCGACGGTCACTCCCTCACCCGCGGACAATGAATTCTGCAAAAAAGTAGCTGACTGAGTGTTATTAGTATCAGCAACAT
>CAZASM010000008.1:0-30756 GCA_964487895.1 uncultured Gammaproteobacteria bacterium | reverse complement strand
GACAAAACCACTATAATATACTAAGTTCAGACATTACTATGGTTCGTTGAGATTTTATAACATTCACCAATAGCGCTCTCTGGAGGTGCACGATGAGTACGAGGAAAGTGTCTGTCTACGTGGATTTCCGAGGTTTTGGCCGTGGTAACCCTTATGCTCAGGATATCTACCGGATACTTGAGTCGGATTCGAGAGTAGTGCTGGTCGATCGACTTGGCAGCGCTGATGGAGAGACTGATCTCTTCGTCACGAATAGCACGGCATCAGCTCTTGGTCTGCTGCAGCAGACGGTTCGGTCGCTAGTAGTTGTTGCTGTTATCAACGGAGTCGAGGCCGAGAAAGAAGAAGCGGAAATTGTCGCTGCTGATATTTCTTTGCGTTGTGTGGTCGCTCCTATTATTCCTCAGGAGGGAGGACATTTGTCGTTACTGCCACGTCTGAAGAAAATCATCTTGAGCAAATCAAGGGAGGTATAGATGAAGATTCTGACGTTGTATATTGGTATCGATAGGCAGACAGCGGTCTTCAAGGCTCTCTTCAGATCAATCACGCTGGCTGGTGGTCAGGTCGTGGAGCAGTTGGTGACTGACGGTGTTGAAGCTGACATCGCCATTACCAATACTGTCGAGACAGCTCTGGGTCTCATCAACGGTAGCGCCGCAACTGCTATCGTATTGGCTTACTTGTCACAACAGGAGAAGGACAGTGCCACTCGGCTTGTTGCGCGCTTTCCTGAGCGTCTGACCGCAGTCTCTTTCATTAGCGATGAAGAGCATCCGGCATTGGGTCAGTATCTGACTGACCGTATCGCCGAGGCGCGTCAAGCTTAAAGTGTTGAAGCACAAGAAGACACCAAAAACCCGCGCAAGTATCACTATCAAAATGAGAACGCGCGGGTTTTTTACTATGAAAATAAATTATTCAATTTGTGGTTCGATCCAGACGAGATCCCATTCTCTACTCTGCTTAGTTTCAGGTGATAAATTTGTATTAACCAAAAATAATCCACCGCTGAGAAGGATAGCTAGCGCAATTATGATTAAAGTTTTGTTCATGATGTAACGTTTATTCTCTCTGATACCAAGTAATGTTTGGGTGAGTATAGTACAGCACTATTTGATTGGTTCTATTTCAAAAATTCATCAAAGAATTCTACATTACGTCGCATGAAAGTTGACCATTGGGTTCCAAACTCATGACCTTCACCTGGGTAAACATAGTAGATTATTGCTTTGTCTATGTCAGTCAGAGCCTGATTCAACTCGTTAGACCACTCGATAGGCACATCTTTATCATTGGTTCCGTGATGAAGTATAATAGGCACGGTAATGCGGTCGAGATAATTAATCGGTGATAGCTGAGCATAAAAATCTGGATTTGCATTTGGCTCGCCGTGGTCAGCGATAATCTTGTCAGCTACCTCCGGTCTGGTCCGTGTCCAACGGTTGAAATTGTCTACCACATCAGCACTGACAGGAGCGTAGAGTGAAGCTGCTTTGATAAGATCTGGCTGAGTTACTAGTACATTTTGGGTGATGCCCCCGCCCATCGAGTGTCCCATCATGCCAATATTGTTTTTATCAAAATATGTCAGATCTGAATTTCTAACAGCATAGATGGCGTTGATGACGTCTTCGGTATAGCCGAGACGAAAGCGATATTCTGCCTGCTCATCTTCGTCTGAGTCTGCATGATTACGATAGTCTGGATGAATCACGATATAACCACGACGCGCAAAATAATCTTGTTCGCGCTTCAGACCCCGTCCGTTGGTGTAGATAGCAGGGTCAATGTAGCCATGATTCAGGATTAGGATAGGAAACGGTCCTGTGCCTGTCGGTACGTTCATAATGCCGGAGATTGTGAGCTTCCCACTCAGATAAGTGATGTAGTAGCGAGTATAGTCAGAGTTTTGATCCAAGATACGTCCAACAGTTAGGTCGTGGCCGTCATATTTTTCAGACATTAGATAAGCTAAAGAGGTATCTGAAGGAAGTTTTTTGGCTAACGGGCTTCGTTCTTCTATTTGCGTGCTAGAATCCGGAGTTTGAGGTGCTCGTGGATTACAGCCAAGAAGTAGCAAGGGTGTGAGAATGATT
Organism: uncultured Gammaproteobacteria bacterium; assembly: GCA_964487895.1. Classification (GTDB taxonomy): domain Bacteria; phylum Patescibacteriota; class Patescibacteriia; order UBA1558; family 2-01-FULL-52-15; genus CAYYYA01. The sequence goes on along the minus strand of CAZASM010000008.1, from coordinate 28,657 downwards.
AAAAATAGGAGATGGATGTTAAGTTTCATATTGATAGCATTTTTTCATTATTGAGCAAATTTTGCAACCCTTGATCATCGCACTCTGTTAAATCGTGTTATAATTATTAATAAAATCAATTATGACATTTGACCAGACGGCAGGGCTTATAGCTCACGTTATATTTTTGTCAGTAGTCTATATCGCAACCGTTCGCTGGCGGTTATCGCTGGCTGGATTATTTCAAAGATTACCATTCCCCACCATTATACAATATCTTATCTGTGCTTTACCTTTCATCATTATTGAAGAGGCGGTCAATTGCATCGAATGTTTTCCTCTTACTATTATCTGGCTGTCGGTGTATATGTTGATACTTGGTGTAATTGTGCAGAAAATTCGTGCCACAAATATTGTACAAATCTTACTGATTTTTTCAGTCATAGGTACGGTTTGGGAGGTTGCTGCTGGCGGCGCCAAGGATATCCCAGCATTACCACTACCGCTTGCAGTATTTATGCTTATCTGGACAGCCATTAGCTATTCTTTCTTAGCTATTGTACCGTTGACTATTTTGGTGAAAAAATAAGATCCGCGTAACTATTATTATCATAGTGAAAACGCGGTTTTTTGTTAGTTAAAATTGTCTCATCGCCTGAGAAAATCCCGGATTATCACCATAGGCTTGAGCCTTCTCAGTAATACGATATTTTTTGCGTGCTTCAGGTATTGGTAAATCTGTATCCAGGAGACCAATTTGTTGGGCTAGTTCGTCTGAATATCCTGGGAGGAAATATTTGTAACTCAGAGGAACTTTACTCGGAGTTATTTTATTTATATGTTTAACAATACTGCTGGTGCAGGAGTCAGTGATGGTGTTATAAAAATCTGGGTGATCTTTCAACTCCGTAGCTCGTTGCATCATATCGACAAATAAAGCGCGGGCTTTCTCAGGAGTTGTTTTAATTGGATAGAGGAAGACATCGTGTTTGTAGATATTTGTTCGTTGGATAATGACATCGCGTTCATCTCCTACGATATACATAATCTCATATTGTTTCAAAGCACCAGGAAGTGGGTCATAGTGCTCTCCTTGCTCCATTCTTGATTCGATAGTGATCGCTAAGAAATCATCAGTACCAAATTGGAAACTAACAAAGGTGTGAGCAGCTGCTTCCCATTTGGAATATGGCTCAACAATAAAATAAACTTTCTGTAAATCAGAAAGTTTATAAGTTTTATCATAATAATCTATTGTATAGTCATTATCACCGTGATGATGGAAGTTACGGATATTGTGCACAGTAATATTATCGCCATTGAAATCCGCAGAAGCCAGAACTTTAAAAGGGGTTTGCCAATTTCGATAGTTGCTCGGGGCGATTGTTAGTTGCCAGGCAATCACGGTGAAAATAACTGCGGAGAGGATTAGGAGGATTTTGGTGCGGAGAGGCATGTTTGAGAACAGTCTAAAAGGATTTGATTGACTTATTTGGAGACACAATTCGTGCAGTAGATAGGAATTGTCAGGCTATAGGTACTACCATAGATTCCTTTTTCTTTTTGCGTTGGGTCATAGTTGAAAACACCACGGATTTTCACTTCTGTTTTTCTGTCTACTGTATTAACCCCACCGGCCCCATTCATGTAGATATTGGCTTCGGAGGTATGGAAGGCATAGCCGGCGGTAGGCATAGCAACTGGTCCTCCTGGTTGTTCCTCTACCGCCATAGCTTCCATGGAGATTATGCCGCCTATTTCAACTGGTTTGCCATTTAGTGACTCTGCTAAGGCAATCGCTTTTTCTGGAGTGTAACTACCTACAATGCAATCAACAGAGGTGTTATTCTTGTCATTAAAGGCGAGCGGAGTGTCGCAGGTTTTTTCACTTACTTCTTTTTTCTCAGGTTGAACAAATGACTGTTTAACTACTGCACAGCTGGTAGTACTAAAAATAATTACTATGATGATGAAAAATTTTATTGATTTCATATATGCTTATATTATAGCATGATGTTTGGGTTGAATCCTCTTGGGCCATGTTGGTACAGTACTTCTGAACTGTTGGTCTCCGTTATATCTTTGGTATCAGAGCGCCAGTGGAGTGCTTATACTTCTGATACTGAGGATTATCACCCCATCGGGCATCAGCTGATTTTTCTAGTAACGGAATGCCGCTGACAAAAATAATTAGACTAGCGATGTAGAGTGGGCTGATCAGACTGACTATCTGCAGTGTTGGCGTTAAACTTGAAAAACAAAATAAGTAGATGCCCAACCAAACCATTATCTCGCCAAGATAATTTGGATGGCGTGAATATTTCCATAGCCCAGTGGCTATCCACTGGCCTTGATTGGATGGTTGATTGATAAAGATATATTTTTGATAATCAGCCAGAGCTTCAATCAGTAGCCCCAGTAGAAACAGAGCTAGACCGAGGTATGTTAAAGCGGACATCTGAGCTGGATTAATCGAAACGAAGTAGATACTGGGTATCAAGACAACCCAAACTGTCAGACCTTGGAGTAGCCAGAAACGAGCAAATTGCCAGGGGTGTTGGCGCATAACGTCAAATCGACTGTCTTTTTTCATCTTATGAATCCGAATCAACAGATAAGCACCAAGACGACCAGCCCAGAGGATGATGATTATTAGTAGTATTGTTACAGGCCACTGTAACTGTGACCACGGCATGATGATTAGTAGCGAGAGGATGAAGCTGAGAGCGTAGGAGATGTCCGTTAGTTTATCGGTACGGAAAAAATAGGCTGGAATAAACATTAGCAGATTAAGACCAAGACAAAGATAGAGAACGAGTAATAGCATGGGTATTTTAGTTAATATATATTATTTTATCTCAACCAACACTTCATTACGTGTCATCCAAGGTGGAGTCCACGGTGCGTTATAGCCAGCGTATGCAGTACTCCCTTGTGACACAATTCCATCGCGAGTAAGTAAGGAGAGTAGCTTTTTTTGCCTGCTTTTTATTCGTGCATCTGAGCGGTACCAAGAGAATTGCAGTACTGCGTATTTTTTAGCAGGTATCATTACGATTTTAACTCGTGAGTCATTTGGTGTTGGTAATTTTTCCATGGTATACGAGCGAGGCATACTGAAAGATATCGTCTGCGAATCGCCTTCAGTAGTGGCTACAACGGGAGCGGTCATAGCAATACTTTCTGAAACTTTCTTCACTTCTCCTTTTTCTGCAACCACAGGCGCTGTCATGGCAATGCTTTCTTTCTTGGTATTACCGCCAAAGATATATCCCGCAACAATTCTAAAACCTTTGCCCATAGATTCTCCATAGGAACCCTGCACAGTTGTCTGCGCCACAATATGCGCCGGGTATTCTCGTATTTCATAGTCTTTCGTTTTCTTAACTACCTGATAGTTTGTTTGTTCGACCCGCGAGCCAAAAAAACCCCAGACAGACCAGAGTGCGATGATGACAATGATGACAATGAGAGCGATGAGCGTATCGATCATAATGATATTTCTTCAAATTTTTACTTTTCATTTTGTATTATCCCGCTTGGCAGCGGGATGGCGGGACGCTGAGCGTCCCAAGAATCGCCACGCTCAGCGTGGCGGAGAGGGTGGGATTCGAACCCACGGTACCGGTAAAGGCACAACACTTTTCGAGAGTGTCCCATTCAACCACTCTGGCACCTCTCCAAATCTCCATTACTCTTAATTCTTCATTCTTATTTCTTAATTCCTCAGCCCTCACCAAGCCTAGTCTTTTTCCTTAAAAATTTCAACCCCGCAAATATCCCAAAGTAGCAAAATTATGCTATAATATATTGTAATTGAACGCATATATTTTTGAGTTTTGATTTTTAAATTTTTACTTTCTCATGGCCTATCTTCCAATCACTCCCGAACAAGTCAAACAGCTGATTTTGGCTAGTGGTTTGGTCAAAGAAGCTGATTGGCTCGACGCTGCTGATAACGCTGCTCGTCGTCGTCGTGGTGTCGAGGAAGTTTTGATGGAGCGCGACTTTATTACTGAGCAATATTTGTTCGAAGCTATTGGTGATTTATTGAAAGTTCCCTTTGTCAATCTGCGTAAACGTAAACTAGAAGCTCCAGTTTTGGCCGAGTTGACTGCCGATGCGATAACTAAGGCCAAAGCTATCCCTTTTGAGGCTAGTGACACTGAGCTGAAGGTGGCTTTCGTCAATCCGACGGACAAAGACGCTCTACAAACTATCCAACAAGCCAGCAAGAAAAAGATTGTGCCTTTTTTGACGACTATCAAAGGCTATCGTTTCGCTGCTCGTCTTTATGACAAAGATATCAAGGGAAGGCTAGCCGAGATTCTCAATACTAAATTGAGTAAGACCGAAGTTCAGGGCCCAAATCACGTTTTAGAAATTCCAATTATCAAAATTGTTGACACTGTCTTGGAGTACGCCATGTTTGAGTTGGCTTCAGATATTCATATTGAAGCTTTGCCTGACGCTGTTGTTATCCGTTTCCGCGTCGATGGTGAGCTGAAAGATGAGGTCGAGTTACCATCAACTGTTCATGATGCTTTGGTGGCACGTATCAAGATTTTAGCCAATCTGCGTATTGATGAACATCGCGTACCTCAAGACGGACGTTTCTCTTTCAAACTGGAAGAGGAAGAAGAATCAGTTCGTGTCTCGGTGATTCCAGCGTTCTACGGTGAGAAAATTGTAATGCGTTTGATGACCGGTGAAGCGCAAAATTTGAATCTCGAAGATCTGGGTTTCAGTGAAAAAAATATGGAGATTCTACGACGCCAGATTGATAAGCCGTTTGGTATGATCTTAGTTGTTGGTCCGACTGGTTCTGGTAAAACTACCACACTGTACTCTGTTTTAAATATTCTCAATACCGAGAACGTCAATATCTCTACTATTGAAGATCCGATCGAGTATGGCGTCCGCCGGGTCAATCAGACACAGGTCAATTCAACTGCTGGTTATGATTTCGCTTCTGGTTTGCGTTCACTACTACGCCAAGATCCGGACATAATTATGATCGGAGAAATTCGTGATAATGAGACAGCTCAGATTGCTGTTCGCGCTGCTTTGACCGGACATTTGGTACTTTCTACCTTACATACCAATAATGCCAGTGGTGTGCCACCGCGGTTATTAGATATGCAAGTAGAATCATTCTTAGTCGCTTCTACTCTCAACTTGGTCATTGCTCAACGTTTAGTCCGTAAGATTTGCAGTGATTGTATTGAGAGTTATCATCTTAGCCCCGATAGATTATTGAGTTTGGGTAAAGAGTTTAATTTAGAAAAAATGATGGCCCGCTTCAAAACTTTGAACCTGGTCGATCCAACAGCTAATACATTTGCTGATTTGGTTTTCTATCGCGGCGTTGGTTGCGCTCGTTGCCATACTACAGGGTACTCTGGTCGGATCGGCGTGATGGAACTTTTAGAAAATCCAGCAGCAATGCAGGAAGCGATTATTCGTCATGCTTCGACCAATGAAGTAGAGAAATTAGCTTTCGAACAAGGAATGATTAATATTTTTGAAGATGGCTTGCAAAAAGCTTTATTAGGAGTGACCACAATCGAAGAAGTCTTACGAATCAAACGAGAATAAATGGATTATCTGCCTACTGCAGTTGCCCCTGCTCAACCTGTCACACCACCGGCACGTGAACATGAGCTAGCCGGACAGCCCAATACGTTGATAGGGCAGCAACTGGAAGCAAAAAAATTACAAAAAGCGGCGGACAAAGAACGCCTAAAAAAATCCCACCACAAAAGAATGGCCTCGGGACATGTTTCTATTTCTGAGAAAATGATTTTTTTGGACAACATGTCGACAATGATGAAAGCTGGTCTACCGTTGTCAGCTACACTGCTAACTCTCCAAGGTGAGATTAAAAATAAGTATTTTAAACTTGTTATCGAACATATCCGGGCGTTGGTAGAAAACGGAGAACAATTCTCCTCTGGTTTGAAAGCCTATCCGAAAGTTTTCCCAGAGTTATTAGTTGCTACTATTGAAGTAGGAGAGTCGAGTGGTCTGCTAGCGGATGTTTTAGCTCACTTAGCTGGGCTGTTGAAAGCAGAAAAAGAGTTAAAAAGTAAAGTACTTAGTGCTTTGATGTACCCCATGGTAGTCATGATTGCTCTTGTTGGCGTTAGTTTGATGTTAAACTTGTTTGTCTTCCCCAAGCTGATTGATATTTTCATTGAAGCAAATGTTCAGTTGCCATTTATTCTTCTAGTGATGCAGTTTAGTGCAAAAATTCTTTTTGCTTACGGCTGGTATATTTTAGCTGGAGTAATTGTTGGATTTTTTGGTCTGCGTTGGTTCTTTCATATTCCTGGTCCACGAGCTTGGTTGCATAAAAGGTTTTTGGAGCTACCTTTTGCTGGATCTTTGATTCGGGAGATTGCCTTGACACGCTTTGCTGGTAACTTGAAAGTCTTATTGTCATCTGGTTTACCTATTATTAAATCATTAGAAACAGTTTCTAAAACAGCCACGAATCTGCAATACCAGAAAGCTATTGTTGCGATCTCAGTGGAACTTGGAAGAGGCGTAGCTTTGCATGAAGCGCTGGCGGCGCGTCCTCAATTATTTCCTTCCTTGATGATTCAGCTCTGTAAGGTGGGAGAGGAAACAGGAGAGTTGGAACATATTTTGGAGAAAATATCCGAATTTTATGAAAATCGTGTTAATAATGTGTTGGCAAATTTGTCGGTTATTATCGAGCCGGTGTTATTGATCGTTGTTGGTGTGGTCGTTGGTTTTATCGCGGTCTCAGTTATTGGACCTATTTATGATTTGACTAATAGCTTCGGTGATGCAAATTAATATTATTGCTAACAGTAGTAAACGCGGTTTCACAGCCATTGAAATTTTATTAGTGATAGCTATTTTGGGGATTTTAGCGACGTTAGGACAAATGAGCTATAGTGTCTGGCTAAAAAAAGTTCAGGTCAATACTTCGGTAGAGCAGATTCGCAGCGCTTTGATCCGAACCCAACAGCAAGCAGTAGCAGCTGAGGGTGGCACAGCTTGGGGTATTCACTTAGAAGCTGATCGCTACACTATTTTTGCTACTACAAATTATGATCCAGTTAGTCCTTTGAATAAAACAAAGATTTTAACCGGCGTAAATATATTGCAACCGGAGACGAGCCTATCTGATGGTAATGTCGGGTATAGTCAGAACGTTGTTTTTGAGAAGTTTACTGGCAGAACTATTAATACTGGTACAATTACTGTTGCTGTGGCAACAGATCCTACTGTCACGAGAGATTTAATTATTACTTTCTTCGGAGCTATCGAATAATCTATGAAACAAAGGTCAGGATTTTCTTTATTAGAAATTTTAATTGCCATTAGCTTCGTCTCGGTGCTAACTGTAGTTTTAGTCAGCGCTATCACCTTTAGCTCTCAGTTGCGTATTTATAATCAACAAAAAACCCAAGCCGCTCTTTACGCCCAAGGTGGCTTGGAGGCAATTCAAGCTTTGCCTTGGAGTCAGGTAGTTAATGGTGTTTACGGTTTGCAGATTGCTAATGATACTTTAAGCCTTGTTGGCACCCCAGAACTGTTAGATAATCGCTTTACTCGGACGGTCACTATTACTGATACTCGTAGAGCCAATCAAACTAATGGGCAAGTCTATGGCGCGGTGGTCGAAAGTGGTGGTTTTATCGATCCGAATACGAAGAAAATTACCAGCTCTGTCGCCTGGAATGATCATGGAACTAATCGTCAACTTCAACTGATTAGTTATCGCCATCTTTGGCAAGCGAGTCGACTAGTCCAGACTGACTGGAGTGGTGGTAGTGGCCAAGACCTCTGGTCAACTACGACACCAAATAAATTCTTTACTAAAGATGCTGGAGCCGATACTGCCACACCTGGTATTTTAACTCTAACAGCTGGCTTCATCGACTGGACGCAAGCTACGACAACAGGAGCGTATAATACTCCAGGTAATTTTGATGACGAAGATGTCTTCGAAAAAGATGGTAAAGCTTATTTGGTAACTGATAATAACTCTTCTGGTAATGAATTTTATATTCTCGATGTCCAAAACATTCAGAATCCTACGCTTCTTGGTAGTTTGAATATTGGGGCAGGAGTTAACTCGGTGGTCGTCTATGGCAACTACGCTTATTTAGCAACTGATGATAATGCTAAAGAAATTCAAATAGTAAATGTCAGTAATCCGGCCAGTCCCACAGTAGTTACTAGTTATGATATTAGTGGTAATAGCGACGCTCTCGATATAACCGTTAATGAAACTAATGTCTACGTTTTGCAGGGTAGTACTTTATATGCTTATGCGAAAAATACCGCTACGTCATTAGTACAGGTTTCTACTTTTGCTGCTGGAGGTGTGACGACACAACTATTCTTAGCTCAAAGTTATATTTATATTGCTACCGAATCCTCTAACGGAGAGTTGCAAATTATTGATGTCACTACGCCAGCTACTATGTATCAGATTGCTCGCGTCAACCTTTCTGGAAACTTGAAAGCGACTGATGTTTTCGTACTTGGTAGTAGGGCGTATATTAGCACACAAAATAATGGTAGCGGTTTGGAGTTGTATATTTATGATGTTAGTAACCCTAATCAGCCGTTATTTCTGGGTGGCTATGATGCGGGCGAAACTATTTATACTATAGCCATTGTTGGGCCCTATGCATTACTAGGTACCAACTTTGTGAATAAGGAGTTGTCAGTAGTTGATGTTAGTGTTCCAGCTACTATTAATTTTGTTTCCGGTTATAATCTCTCAGGTTTAATACTTGGTATGTCGGCGAACTGCTCAACTATCTATGCTGCTACTAACAGTAACACTGAAGAGTTCTTTATCATTTCCACCCAAATCACTAATTGTGACTATGCCACTAGTGGTCAACTAGAATCCTCTACCTTTGATACCAGCACTTCTACTGTAGCCTATAATTGGATTTCTTGGTCTAGCCATGTACCGCAGAATACGGAGATAAAATTGCAACTGGCAACGAGTAATTCTAGCAATGGACCATGGAGCTTTGTCGGACCCGACGGCACTTCAAGTACTTATTATACTGACGGAGCGCACGAGTTTATTAATGATAGTGTACATCGTAACCAGCGTTACATACGCTATAAAGCTTACTTATCTAGCGCAGCTGATCTACAGGCGCCAGTACTAGAAGAAGTACGTATTAGTTATTCACTGTATGAATAAGCAGATGACAAAATCACAGACAGGTTTTAGTTTAATAGAAGTTTTAACCTATGTGGTTATTTCGACCTTGATGTTGGTGGTGTTATTCAATTTATTGAACTCCATGTTTAGCATTAATGCTCAGCTAAGAGTTGCTCATGAAGCGCAGCAAAATGTTCGCCTCTTAGATAATGTTTTTATGAATAGCGCTCATAACACTATTCGTATTACTGACCTGCGACCTGATCCAGTAGGAGTATTGTTTTATACTACTGAAGAAAAACGTTTCTCTTTAGTGCCTAGTGCAAATAGAATCATGTATTTTGAAGAAGCTTTTGATCAGGCCTCAGGTACTTGGTTACCAGTGGGCACAGGACCAATACCAGTAACGACCAGTAGAGCGGTTATCTCTGATTGGGATGTTACTCCAATTAAGGCAACTATTGGTTCTAACTGGCGAGCGGTGCAAATCGGCTACACCCTGACGCTTGGTGGTTCTGATAATCTTTATCAATACTATCAGGCGCATTATCAAATGATTATCAGCTTACGCTAATGAATTTTTTATCACACCAGAGGCAGAGAGGAGCGGTACTAATCATTGCAACTATTGTCATTACGGCAATTATGTTAACAATCATTGTCTCGATGGTGCTGACTGCTTTTGAAAATAATTATGCCGTCAAATCATTCGTCTCTTCCTTACAAACTTTCTACGTTGCTCAATCGGGAGTAGAGGAAGCCTTGGTTGAACTACGGTTAGACCCAGCAGTTTCTAGCTTCACGGATTTAACCATTCAAGATGCAACTTCAGCGACTCAGATAGTCGGTTCTCAGGCTACCTGTCTGGAAGATCCTCAATGCCAGTATGAACCAGGTACGGGCTGGTGGGCTGAGTATTTCAACTACAGCAAAAATGACCCCGACATGGAAAATAACGCTCTCTGGGGCGCGACGCCCAGTCCTCTATTACATTATTGGTATGATGATGCTTACAAAAAATTTGAGCGCATTGATGCCGGCATTGATTTCGGTGACGATTGGTATCCTTTCGATGGTACGGCCTGGGAGAATAAGGAGGGTAATGGCCATGATTACCATTTTGGTACGCACTGGCGGGCGAAGGTCACTACGACTAGCTCGGGACAGTATGATTATGCTCTCTCCTCAGATGATGACTCTTGGGTTTTAGCTAACGACGTGATTGTCGTTAATAATTCAGGAGTGCACGGTAACTTTACGAAAACTGGTGCTATTTATCTTTCTCAAGGCAGTAATATTATTGATATTTATTTTGCTGAACGTCACACTACGGATTCTGGTTTTAATTTTCATTTTGACGACACTAATTTAGTCATCACTCCGTGGCCAGAAGTTTGTGATGCCCAGAGTGAATGTACTTCTATCCTAGAAACAAACGCCACCTCGACGCGATCAACGCGTAAGGTGGAGTATATCTGTAACCAATTATTAGCTAATTGTCGTTGGCAGGAGCTGACGCCGGGGAGTTAGCAGTAATTATTGTTAGAGCGACGAGTAACCAGAAGAGAACGCTGAGATCATTTTTGAAATACGGTACGTCAACTAATCCGTGAATCAGTAGTGTCAACCAACTAGCAGCTAGCATAGTCGACAAGAGATGGTTGGCTGTTTTTTTTCGTAAACTTTGCCATAACAACCAACCTAGATAGATAAATCCTAGTAAACCAACTAGCCCGAGCTCGACCCAAAAGTTGAGAAAAATATTATGAGGATAGAGAAATATTTCGATAAAGGGGTTAGCATGGAAAGGTTCTAGAGCCGTTTGATAACCCACCAAACCACTGCCAAAGAGTGGTTGAGTCTGTAAAAGCTTCATAGTTTCTCGCCACTGGTTAATCCTAATTTCTAATGATGACGAACTAAGTGCCAGAGTATTATGAGAGATGCGGTGCCATTGAGTTTGCCACTTGCTAGAGGACAGTAGGAGCCAACCCAGAGCTATAATTCCTATCAAGACAGCAGACCAATAGGTTTTTTTCCAACGAATTTTTGTTCCAATAAGGTATAGTGCTACTAGCGCTAAGGCCAGCAGAGCCCCATCAGTACGAGCCCAGAAAATTATTAATCCCCCCGTAATAATAACTGCGAGTTTATAAATAGTTTTGCCCCAAGATTCACGTTTTAGTAAGTAGCCACCATAGAGCGCAACGATTGGTGCTAGGAGTAAACTATTAGCATTGGGATAGCCAAAGATCGTGGTGATCCGCCGTGTCGCTGGATTAGCCCAAAATTCTAAGGGGATAGTGTGACCTGTGAGTATTTGATAGAGAGCTAAAGGGAATAAGAGTAAAGTAATGAAGCCTAAGACATCAATCAGATCGTAGATCTGCTCTCGTAGTTTGATAGTATGCATGATGACGAGAAACAGCATGATCGGTTCCAAGAAGTAAGCCTTCCAGATTCCTAGAGACGAACGCAAGTCTGGGCTAATAACTACACTAACTATGGCTGCTAATAAAATCACAGTGATAGCTAGTCTGTAGGCTATAGGCACAGGATTTACATGCGGTAGATTCTTTTTTAGTAGTAACCAAGGATACTGTTTTTCAGTAATAATCCAAATAATAAAAAGTCCCACAATCATCAATTCTAAAAAAGTCACTGGTATAGTGAACAGTGTGGTTCGAATAATGTAACTTGGCAGGAGAATGGTGAGGATCAAGAGAGCTTTGAAACGACTGCGCCAAGCAAGCCAATAGAAACCTGCTAAGCAGACTAGTGAAAGCCAGAAGTTAAGGTTGGTTAATTGGATATCGATATTCATGATTTGGATGAAAATAATAAAGGTCGAATATCCTGCCAGCGAAAAGCTCTTGTCAGGATAACCATCAACCCATAGATGATGATACCGGTAAGTATTTGTAGTAGAAGTGGCCAAGACCAGAGTTGTTGAATTGCTAAGGCCATGATAACACTGGAGAATAATAATTTAACGGTCGTTGCTAAGTGTGGTTGAAAGTTAAATTGACGACGGACAGTTAGCCAGGCAAAGAAAATAATCATCATTTCAATAACTACAGTGACCCAAGCAGCACCCCAATAACTATAAGTGGGAATTGTCAGGGCGTAGCCGATGACAGCCATCAGAGCAGCGATAACGAAGTAAGGGATCATCGCTTTTTGACGATCTAAGACAATCACAAGATAGGTGTAGAGCGTGCCAAAGAAAATTGCAGCCGTAGCTATGATAAGAATTTGGACAATTGGTCCTGTCTCAGCAAAGTCCGGCCCAGCGATAGCAGTCATAATAGGAGTGGCTAAAACCCAGGTACCAGCAATCAAAGGTAACGTGAGAAAAGAAAAAAAATCAAAACATCGTTGCCACAGTTTTTGTAATCCTTGATGATCATGAGCTATCCAGGCGGCGGTTAGTAGTGGCAAGATTAACCCCATGAACATGTGAGGGAAAGTGGTAATTATTTCTAAGACGCGATAGCTAGCACCGTAGAGACCAACTTCACTAGCAGGGCGATACCAAGATAAAAATAAAGTATCCAGTTTGAAATAGACCAAATTAAGAGCGGTCGTTAGAGCTAAGGGCCAAGTTTTTAGTAATAATTGAAACCAATAATGTAAATCCCAACTTAACTGCAGAGCGACCAATCTTTTAGCTGCGATGATGACGATAGACAAATTAATTAAACTAGCTAGTGAGCTCAGGCCGAGGATAGTATAGAGTGGTGTAGCGGAGAGACTTAGACTGAGAGCGAGGATACCGACCAAAAGAATTAGCTTATTAACTAAACTGGCGACTGCCACTATCGGCATTTTCAACCTTTGTTGAAAAACAGCAGTGAGCACTGTAATTAAACTATTCGCAAGATAACTAATTATCAGTAGCCATAAACCCATTTTAATTTCTAACGAGTAAGGTAGAAGCTGTGCTACTAGTGTTCCGGCTAACAAAAAAACAGTAGCTGTCACTAAACGTAGTGTCAGCATAGCATTGATAGTTTTTGCCTCGGACTCTGGATGAGCTGATATTTCTCGTAGCAGAGTTAGATATAGCCCCAGGTCAACTAGAATAATCCAGAATTGGAGCCAAGCAACAATCGTTGTGTAGTAGCCGTACTCCGTCTGGCCTAGCAGACGAGTGATGAGACCTAAGATGAAAATACCAAGAATAATCTCACCGAGTCGAGAGACTAGCTGCCAAGTTGTGTTGTAGAAGATTTTTTTGGCGATGGACATAACTAGTACATTATACGACAAGTGGTGATAATAAAAAACAGAGAGACCACCACCCCTTTCCCCTCCTTTTAAAAGGAGGGGCAGGTCCTAAAGACCTGGGGTGGTTCTAATATGCCGTCTCTCTGTTTATATAGAGTGCTGTATTATTCTACTACTGCTTGTTTCACCGCCGCCATTACCAGCTTACGAATTTCTGCTTGGAGCTTTTTCTCGGCCTTCAAAAAAGCTTTAGCGGTTTCACGGCCGACACCCATTTTCGTTTCACCGAAAGAGTAGGAATTGCCAGATTTGGTGATGACATTATGCAAGACGCCTTGGTCGAGAAGATCTCCTGCAGTGGAGATGCCTTCATTGTACATGATATCGAATTCACAAGTTTTGAACGGTGGAGCAATTTTATTTTTGACAATTTTGCAGTTGACCCGATTACCAATAATTTTTTCTGCTTGCTTGATTTGGGCAGCACGACGAACTTCAATACGCACGGAAGCGTAGAATTTCAAAGCGTTACCGCCTGTGGTTGTTTCTGGATTACCAAAGAAGACACCGATCTTCATACGAATTTGGTTGATGAAGATGACAGTAGTGTTACTTTTGTGAATAATGCCAGCTAGCTTTCGTAATGCTTGGCTCATGAGACGAGCCTGCAGACCCATATGTGAGTCGCCCATATCGCCCTCGATTTCAGCTTTTGGTACTAAGGCGGCGACAGAGTCAATGACGACAACATCCACACCACCGGAGCGAACTAAAGTTTCACAAATTTCTAAAGCTTGCTCTCCGGTATCAGGTTGGGAGATTAGTAATTCTTTAACGTTGACGCCAATTTTTTTGGCATACTCTGGGTCTAGTGCATGTTCAGCATCAATAAAGGCTGCGACACCACCACGTTTCTGGGCTTCAGAGACTATGTGCTGAGCCAGCGTAGTTTTACCAGAAGACTCTGGACCGTAGATTTCGATAATTCTGCCTCGTGGTACGCCGCCGATACCAAGAGCAATATCTAGTGATAGACAGCCGGTGGTAATAGCCTCGACATCAAGAGTTTTAGTATCGCCGAGTTTCATAATAGAGCCCTCGCCGAAACGGGTCTTGATCTGATTCATCGCTTCTTGAGCGGCTTGCATACGTTCTTCGTTCATAGTAGTAACTGTTAATTATAAGCCCCTGTTGAAGTTGCTGCAGCCGTCGGTTCAGGTACCGTATGGACGATTTGTACGGTTTGTTCAAACTGACGACTATGCTTTTTTTTAGCACGGATAGTTATAATGTTCAAGCCATCTGTCAAGGGTATGTCTTGGTCGAAGTGGCCATTGCCATCAACGAGGATATTTTTATCATTAAACCAGAGCTGAGCGCCAACTTCAGTTTTGCCTTTGATGACCATATTGGTGGCGAGCGTTTTCTGGTCAGTTAGTGGTTGATCGAAGACAATTTTTGGTGGTTCGAAGGTTCGGTAGACGAAGAAACTGACATAGCTTAGTAATAGGACGCTGATTAACCCTAGACCAGACCAACGTAAGATGCGAGGGGTAAAAAAACTACTCAGTAACGCTCGCCAATCACGACTTTGGTGTACAGCTAATGTTGGTTTAGACTCTTCAATGTTAGCTTGTCGTAGTTTTTCTGCTTGGTAGCTACTAACGCAAGAGACAGGATCTAAACCAAGTAATTTAGCGTAGAGTCTAATCCAAGTTTTAGCATAGACCTCACCAGGCAAAGCCTCGTAGTCTGATAGTTCTAAATAGTTGAGATACTTTCTTTGGATATTCAATTTTTCGGCACATTGATCCAGAGATAATTTGAGATTTTCACGACTAGCCTGGAAACGCTCAGCTAATAGATGAGTAGAAGAAATAGGTTTTTGTTGAAAGGAATGCATTAGTAGTAGATTGGTAGAATAGTAGATTAGTAGACGCTATGTAGGCGGGTATTAGAGACGGCGAGCAGTAAGAGATTGACGACTTTTCGGTCAGTTTTTGGTTAAAATGGCTCTTTACGATCCTCAGTATCGTCGTCTTCGTCAAGCTCTAATGGTAGTGTAACATCCTCCTCCTCGTTGTCTATAGGAGCTGGTGTGGAGGTGGGAATAGTGTTGCTAGGTCGAGGGTTATTAATAGCCGCGTTATAGCCGAAAGCGCCGTCTAGTTGATCCTCGGAGATCAGTATTTCCCTAGCTTTGGAGCCATTAGCCGAGCTAATAATACTCATATCTTCTAATTGCATGATTAGACGATCGGCCTTGGCATAGCCTATGCGCATACGGCTCTGTAGCATTGTGGCGGAAGCTTTACCAGCTTTGATAATAATTTCGGCCGCTCGGCGCAAATCTTCTTCATCGCCATCAATGGCTCCACCACCAGCTGGACCATTACCGTTGCTTTGATTCTCGGTAATACTATGATCGTATTCCGGCTCGCCACTCTGGCGCAAGAATTCTACGATTGATGCAACTTCTTTTTCGGAAATAAAAGCTCCTTGCAGACGCATTGGTTTAGACAGTGAAGCGTTGGTAAATAACATGTCGCCGTTTCCTAAGAGTTTCTCTGCTCCTGAAGTATCAAGAATGGTACGAGAGTCCATCTGTGACGCGACGGAGAAAGCAATACGCGAAGTAATGTTGGCTTTGATCAGTCCAGTGATGACGTTGACTGATGGTCGCTGTGTCGCGAGAATCAGATGAATACCAACTGCGCGAGCCATTTGAGCTAGTCGGATAATAGCGGCTTCTACCTCTTTAGCAGCAACAGCCATTAAGTCAGCTAATTCATCGATGACGACGACGATATAAGGTAAGCGATTAATCAAGACGCTACTGTTGTAACTATCAATATTACGCTTGCCAGCAGAAGCTAATAATTTGTAACGTTGATCCATTTCAGATACTACCCAGCGCAGAGCGTTGATTGTGGCTTTAGCATCAGTGATGACAGGAGTCATTAGGTGGGGGATATCATTATACATGGAGAGCTCGACGCGTTTTGGATCAACCATAATCAATTTCAGGTCAGAGGGGGAGTTCTGCCAGAGCAAGCTCATGATAATGCAGTTTATGGCTACAGATTTTCCACTTCCTGTAGCTCCAGCTATTAACAGATGAGGCATTTTCCCCAAATCAGCCATATGAGCTTTGCCGGTCACGTCTTTGCCTAAAGCTACCATCAGATTACTTTTGCGCGCTAGATAAGACTCACTACTGAGAATCTCTCGCAGCAGGACAGTAGAGGCTGATAGATTAGGTACTTCAATACCAATCAAAGATTTATTAGGGATAGGAGCTTCAATACGAATCGGGTGAGCAGCTAGGGCTAAAGAAATATCGTTTTGTAAGGTTGTGATTTGGGACAACTTGACTCCTTCGGCTGGTTTGAGAGTAAATTGGGTAACAGTCGGGCCAACATTGACGTCACCCATGGTCACTTCGATACCAAATGTTTCTAAAGTATTCTGAATTTTCAAGCCACGAGCTTTGATATCGCCACTGACTGGCGGTTTAGAACTGTCATTCAAAAGACCAATAGGAATCTCTACTAGTTTTAACTGTCGTTGTGTTGGTTTAGATGGCTCTTCCTCGGTATGTTTATTTTTTGTTCTCGGTTCATCATTGATTGTTTCCTCTTCTACTTCTGTTCGTGCGCTTTCATTATCTAGATCAAGGAGTGTTGTCATTGGTCTAGCAGCTTCTTCAATAATCGGTCCATCATATTGTGCACCTTGGAAAAGATCAGTAAACCAGTTGCCTACTAGACGTAAAGAGTTATAGAAAACAATGATGACAGAAATCAGGCATAGACTGGAAAGTATTAATAAACCGCCCCAAAATCCGGCATAGCGTAGTGCAGTATGACCGATAGCATAGCCGAAAATCCCAGCTCCTGACTGTGCTGTCCGAATTTCAGCTAGAGTAAGATCAGCAACAAAGAAATCTAATAAACCACTAAGTGAAAGATAGAATAAGCCGATACCTAGGTAATAGACCTTTTTTACTTGTAGGCGTTTCGAGAACAGGATGATAAATCCTAGACTCAAAAGTAATAATAAAAAAATCCAATTAGTCCAGCCGAACATTTGACCTAATCCAGCCTTGAGGTATTGACCTAAAGTGCCTGCTCCGTCAAAGATGGAGACAAGCCCTAACAAAGCCAGCGTAAAAATAGCCACTATAGTAATGGCTCGTTTGATTTCAGGGCCCAATTCCCAGTGGTTAATTTGGGGTTGGTTCAGGGGGTCTGGTCTACGGGTATATTTACGTTTTCTCCGGCCAATCATGGAGGTAATTTTAGCATAAATTAACTGTTTTGTAAGGTCTATTTTGGTTGGAAAAACGTCAGATGGTTGATGGTGGGGGAAACCCTAAATTCTAAGCTTCCCGTCTCGCCTAAAGGCGAAGCCGAGGCGGAGAAACTCTAAACAAGTTCAAGATTAAAAACCTCAAATTCAAAACACAAGCTTTAGGAGCGCCTAAAAGCTTGTGTTTTTGGTTTTAAAGTTTGAGGTTTCTGATTTCCTTAGGATTTCGAGTTTCGGGTTTAGGATTTATGCTACCCTTGATGTCCACCGAGCCAACGATAGGTCTGCATACCTAGAACAGAGCCGATAATAGGCCCTAGAATATAGGCAAACGACAGGAGGTTTAAACCTAAGGCTACTGCTGGGTTAAGTACGCCTAAGGAGACTGTAGTGGCTAGAGCGATGCCGAGTAGTAATGAGCCTCCGACAACAGCGCCACTGAAATCAGCTGGTACTTTGTGACTGACGACTGCAGCTACTCCTAGGCCAAAGAAGAAGGCGCCGATTAATTCTGCCCAGCCTACTAAAGGGGTATCGCTGAGTATCATGACAGGAGCGACGACTTTGAGGGTTTGTAAAATTAGTAATGCCGCACCAGCTCCCAGGATTTGAGCCACTATGTAGTTTAAAACTCTCCAAGATTTAATCTTACCGATAGACCAAAGACCCAGGGTAATCGCTGGATTGATATGACAACCAGAGATTGGTCCCAGCGTATAGACACAGAGCGCGAGTGTGAGAGCGGCGGCTAAAGGAGTTGCGAGTGCAAAGCCATTAACGGAGGTAGCAAGGACTACTAGTGTTAGGACAAAGGTACCGATAAATTCGGCTAAGTATGCTTTCATTTTATTTATAGATTAAAGTTGTTAGTTTCGCTCACAGGGCGACCACCTTGTGGGTGGATAAGATTAAAGATATTAATTTTTTCGTTGTGGGCTTAGAAATTTGCACTTCAGACTACTCGCTCGACCATCGAGAAGACTGATTTTTTTTATTTAAAATTTTCTGTCTCGCTTTTGCTTCGACGACTGGCTTTGTATTTTTTGACATCTGGTGAATCATATTTTTTTAACATCAAACCAGAGAAAGTATTAAACTGATCTCCCAGGTTTTTTATTTGTTTATGGATATCATCTAAATAAATGTTATAAATATGATTCCAGCTGCTGACCATCATGTGGACTCTTTTGCCAGTGAATTTTGGTTTGATTAATCCATGAAAATTGTTGGTCTTACCAAAGAAGCGAATGAAAGTATTCTCGTTGGCAGTTGGGCTAGGAACCTTTTTCAAATGGTTACGAATATGAAAAGGGAAGGTAATGTTATAGTTAGGGTTATACGTTTGTTCGTAGCGAATATCGGTCACATCTCTGGTTTTTAGATTCACATCAACCTGGATGTATTCAATATCTTTAATTGAACCATAATAAAATTTGCGAAACAAAAAAGCATAGACCACATGGAAAAGGTATCGAGGGTGACGTTCGTTATCCCAGACCGTGTAGTAGGTTATATGAAGTGTCTCGCCCTCCACCTTGGTTCGATAATACATGAATTTAGGCTCATGTTTATCGTGGTTTGGCTGGTAGAGGATCGGTTGATGTTCTTTGACCAGCTCTAGAAGCTCGTTTTCGCTGGGGTTTAAAATAAGTTCTTCAGCCATAATAATTGAGGCTATTATAGCTTAAAATAAGGGGTTTTTCAACCTTATCCTCCTGACCACTGTCTGATTTTCCATAGACAGTAGCGCTAGTATTATAGTTCTATAAGGTATACAATTAGCACAACATTGATCTCGAAAATAAAAATTCAAAATATTTCTTATGTGTTTTTCTGCTACTGCTAGTTTTGCCGCTGCTGGAGCACTCAGTGCTGTCGGAGTGGTTACTCTGAAACAAACGAAAAAATCTTCAGCTATTCCTTTTGCTAGCATCCCACTATTATTTGGCATCCAGCAGGGTATCGAGGGAATACTGTGGTTGTCTTTTGGCTATCCAATAATCCAGACGATGGCGACTTATGCTTACTCATTTTTTTCTTTAGTTCTGTGGCCAGTTTTTGTTCCTTTGGCGGTCTATCAGATTGAACCAGACAAGAGTCGTAAAGATCTGTTATCTAAACTAGCTTTCATAGGTTTTGCGGTCGGACTATATATTTTATTTTTTGTTGTGACTCGCGGCGTTAGTTCTGAAGTGGTTAATTATTGCATTGCTTATCATCCAGCACACCCTTACCCTAGGCTGACACTTGGCCTCTATGTCTTAGCGACCTGTGGTAGTTGTCTTTTATCAAGTCATAAGATAATTAATATCTTTGGCTTAGTGATGCTGGCCGCTTTGTTTATTTCTGCTTGGTTTTTTATCACTAACGTAGTTTCTGTCTGGTGTTTTTTTGCCGCACTGCTTAGCGTCTTGGTTTATTGGCAGATAAGCTCGATGAGGAAACAGAAGAATAAAAAATAGGACTTTTTCGGTGAAACAAAAAATCCCTCAACCACGAGGGATTTTTTGTTAACTCTAGTTAGAGTTATTTCTTATTACCTTTGAAGCCAGTACCAGCTGGGATTAATCTACCGATAATGACGTTTTCTTTCAAACCGCGGAGACTATCTTTCTTACCGGTGATAGCAGCGTCGACCAAGACACGAGTGGTCTCTTGGAAGGAAGCAGCTGATAAGAAGGAGTCAGAAGCTAGAGAAGCTTTGGTAATGCCGAGTAAGAGATATTCACCAGATGCTTTTTCACCTTTGACTTCCAGATTGGCCTCAGTGAATTGAGTATTAGTTACAATCTCACCTGGGAGTAGATCGGTATCTCCGGCATCTTTGATATAGATACGAGAGAACATCTGACGAGCAATTAACTCAATATGTTTATCATTCAATTTCTGTCCTTGAGAAGAATAGATATATTGAATTTCTCTAATGATGTATTTCTGTACTGCTAGCTGACCTTGTAGACGGTAGAGTTCGTGTAAATCAATACTACCTTCAGTCAATGGTTGGCCAGATTGGACCAAATCATTATGTTTGACCCAGAGAGTATAGCCAGCTGGGATGAGTATTTCCAAGGTTTCGTCTTTACGACCGACAACCTTCAATTCCTTTTTTGTTAAGGTTACTTGACCATTGATAGTTGCTGAGAATTCTTCATTCTCACGTGTGAAGAGTAACTGACCTTTAGTGACCTCTTCGCCGTCTTTCACTTTGAAAGTATCATCGACACGCACATCGAAGGTGTTTACTGCAGCAGTTAACTGTTTAATTTTGACCAAGCGATTTTTATTTGTTCCTAGGTTTTCGTTAGTCAGGATGATTTGGCCTTCGACTGGAGAAATAATAGATTTCTTCTTTGGTAGGCGCGCTTCGAATAATTCTTCGACGCGAGGTAGACCTTGAGTAATATCGCCACCAGCGACACCTCCTGTGTGGAAGGTTCTCATTGTCAGCTGGGTACCAGGCTCACCGATACTTTGGGCAGCGATGATACCGACAGCAGTTCCCATCTCAGCTATCTCATTGTGTCCTAGTTCGTAGCCATAACAGGACTGACACATACCGCGGACTGATTTACAAGTCAGGACAGAGCGTATCAAAGCAGTCTTTGGATCACCAGCGGCAATCTTTTTCATATCATCATTGGTGACGATATCGCCACGCTTCATGATAGTTTTACCATCGGCACTGAGTAGATCAGCAGCGAGGAAGCGACCGACGAGACGAGCAGATAAGGTCTCGTTCATTTCTTCTGTTTCAACCTTAGTCAGGAGGAAGCCTTCTGTGTCTTTACAATCTTTTTCACTGATAACTAGACTCTGAGCAACATCGACTAATTTACGAGTGAGGTAACCAGCATTAGCAGTACGGAGAGCTGTATCAGATAGACCTTTACGAGTACCGTGGGTGGAGATGAAGTATTCCAAGACGTCGAGACCTTCTTGGAAGTTCGCTTTGACCGGCAACTCAATAATATCTCCGGCAGGGTTAATCACTAGACCTTTCATACCCATGATCTGAATCATCTGCGCCCAAGTTCCGCGAGCTCCTGATTCAATAATACTATAGACAGAGTTTTTGGAATCAAAGGCAGTCTTACTGATATCAGTAATTTTGTTCTTGATGGCAGTCCAGGTTTCAATAACTTTGATGTAGCGTTCTTTTTCTGTGAGCAAACCATCATTGAATTGTTGCTGAATTTGTTCCACCAAGACCTCGCCCTCTTTGACAATAGCACCTTTTTCTTTCAGCTCTGGAATATCGCCCATGCCCCAAGACTGACCAGAGATAGTCATGTATTTGAAGGCGATGTTTTTGATACTGTCTAGTAATTCTACAACTGCTTCATTGGGCAATTGGCGTAAGGCATCAGCCACAATTTTTTTCAACTGTTTCTGGTTTAAGTTATGATTCAAGAAGCCGATTTTTTTCGGTAGGATCTGGTTGAAAATCAAACGACCAACACTAGTCGTAATAGTTTCTCCGTTGTGACGTACGCGAATTGGTTCTTGGAGTTTGATCTTATCCAGGGCATAGGCCATCTCAGCTTCGTTGCTGTCAGTGAAAGCTTTTGTTGGCTTCGCACCTTCTTCGACATAAGTCAGATAGAAACTACCCCAAACAATATCTTGACTTGGTGAAGCAATAGGTTCGCCAGTAGCTGGCTTCAATAAGTTCTTGGAAGACAACATCAACTCGGCTGCTTCTTTTTTAGCGTTCTCAGTTAATGGTAAATGAACAGCCATTTGGTCACCGTCGAAGTCAGCGTTGAAAGCAGAACAGACAAGCGGGTGGACTTGGATAGCCTTACCTTCAATTAAGATTGGTTGAAAAGCTTGAATACCAAGACGATGGAGGGTTGGAGCGCGGTTCAATAAGACGTGAGAATTCTTAGTAATGTTTTCTAGAATATCCCAGATCTCTTCGTGACCTTCATCGATATAACGGTTAGCACTGCGGACGTTGTGGACGATTTCTTTAGCAATCAGCTGACCGATGACAAAAGGGCGGTAGATTTCTAAAGCCATTTTTTTCGGCAGACCACATTGGCCCATTTTCAGATGAGGACCAGCGACGATAACCGAACGTCCAGAGTAGTCGACACGTTTTCCCAATAAGTTTTGACGGAAACGACCTTGCTTACCTTTGAGCATGTCAGCGATACTCTTCAGCATTCTTTTTTGGCCGGTTGATGCAGTAACAGTTTTACCGTGACGAGCGTTATTATCAATCAAAGCATCGACTGCTTCTTGTAACATACGTTTCTCGTTGCGTTGAATTACTTCTGGCGCATTGAGTTCTTTCAAACGCTTCAAACGATTGTTACGGTTGATGACACGACGGTAAAGATCGTTTAAATCAGAGGTAGCAAAGCGTCCACCATCGAGCTGAACCATTGGACGTAAGTCAGGTGGGATAATTGGCACCACATCAAGGATCATCCATTCAGGACGGAGGCCGTTAGCAAAGAGAGATTTGACCAGACGTGAACGGCGGACCATTTTTTTCTTCTGCTGTGGCGGACAAGTTTCAATCAGGACATCTAGTTCTTTGCCCAGAGCTTTCAAATCAATGCGGGTCAATAAGTATTTGATCGCTTCAGCGCCGATACTAGCTTCGAAGACGTGACCGTATTTGAGAGAGAGGTCTTGATATTTGTTTTCCGAAATAATCTCTTTCAAGCGTAGTTCACGTAGTTCCTTTTTAGCGATTTCACCAGCTTCTTCTAAGTTGGTAACTTTTTCTAATTTCAACTCATTGAGTTTTTGCAGTGCTTCTTCTGTAGTAGCGGCGACACTTTGCGCATCTTTACCTTCAGCTAGTAGCTGATTTTTTTTCTTATTAACTTCAGCGGCGCGTTGTTCGTGTTCATTATCAATCTGCTTGCGTTTGGATTTCAATTCATTCTTGATTTGTTCCAAAGTTTCGAGACGAGCAGCTTCATCGACATTGATGATAATGAAGTTAGCGAAGTACATGACTTTTTCCAAATCTTGGACCGACATATCCAGCACTAGACCAATTTTAGAAGGGACACCGCGGAGGAACCAGATATGAGAGACTGGAGTGGCGAGGTCAATGTGACCCATACGTTCACGACGGACAACAGCGCGAGTGACTTCGACACCACATTTGTCACAGACGATGCCTTTATAACGAATACGTTTGTACTTACCACAATAACATTCCCAGTCTTTGGAAGGACCAAAAATTTTCTCACAGAAGAGACCATCGAGCTCGGGTTTCTGAGTACGATAGTTAATAGTTTCTGGAGTTAGGACTTCACCACTGGACCAGCCATGAATATCAGTCGGAGAGGCGAGGCGCAGTCGGATAGCGTCAAACTCTATGACTTTTTGCACTGGCTCATTGACGAGCAGAGTTGTGCGAGTTGTTGATGGAGTTGGCATTTTTTTAGAAGTTAGAAGTTGAAAGTTAGAAGTTTCGGCCAGAGGCCGATCCGCCTTTGGCGGAAGAAGTTATAAGTTGAAAGTAAGAGAGTGTTATTCGTCTCTATCAACTTTCTCTGTCTTGGAGCGGCTTTTAGCTGCCGTCTTTTCATCTTCTCCTTCAGTCAGGAGTTCGACTTCCAAAGCTAAACCTTTCAACTCTTTGATCAAGACATTGAACGATTCAGGAATATTCAACTTATCAATCGGCTCGCCTTTGATGATGGACTCATAAGCCTTAGAACGGCCAGGTACATCGTCCGATTTAATAGTCAAAATTTCTTGTAAGGTGTGAGCGGCGCCATAAGCTTCTAGAGCCCAGACTTCCATTTCTCCGAAGCGCTGACCACCGAATTGAGCTTTACCACCGAGAGGTTGTTGGGTGACGAGAGAGTATGGTCCGATAGAGCGTTGGTGAATCTTGTCTTCTACCAGATGGTTCAACTTCAACATGTAGGAATAACCAACAACAGTTTTGTTCTCAAACATTTGACCAGTGCGGCCATCGTAGAGCTGCAATTTACCATCTTCTGGTAAGCCGGCACGTTTTAGCTCGTCACGAATAGTTTGAGCTGGGACACCGTCGAGAGCTGGAGTAGCAACATAGTAGCCGAGTGTCTTGGCAGCTAGACCCAAATGAGTTTCCAATAATTGTCCTAGGTTCATACGAGAGACGACACCGAGCGGATTCAAAATAATATCAATAGGAGTACCGTCTGCTAAGAAAGGCATGTCGGCTTCTGGGATAATGCGTGAGATAACACCTTTGTTACCATGACGACCGGCCATTTTATCTCCGACTTGAATCTTACGAATCTGCGCGACAGTCACCTGGATAGTCTGAATAACTCCAGCCGGCAACTTGTCGCCCTTATCGCGGGAGAAAATCTTAATATCAATAACTTTACCGTGTTCACCATGTTCGAGGTAGAGTGAAGAGTCACGGACATCTTTGGCTTTTTCACCGAAGATAGCGCGCAGTAATTTCTCTTCCGCTGATAGTTCGCTCTCACCTTTAGGAGTAATCTTACCGACCAGAATATCTCCAGCGGTTAGCTTGGCACCGATACGGACGATACCACTCTCATCTAAGTCTTTCAGTTTTTCTTCAGAAATATTTGGGATATCACGGGTGATGATTTCTGGTCCGAGTTTGGTATCCCGAACATCAACAGAGTAATCTTCAATATGAATAGAAGTGTAACGGTCTTCTTTGATCACGCGTTCAGAAATTAAAATAGCGTCTTCATAGTTACCACCATCCCAAGACATGTAGGCGACGAGGATATTTTGACCGAGAGCTAGTTCGCCACCTTCAGTAGCGGCGCCATCAGCCAGAACCTGACCATTCTCAATCTGATCACCTTTATTCACAATTGGTTTCTGGTTCATCGAAGTGAAAGAGTTGGAACGCATGAATTTACCGAGAGGGTAGGTCGTGACTCCGCTCTTACCTTTGATCTCAATACTATTACCTTGCACAGCGATAACTTCACCAGCTTCTTTGCTGACGATGACTTGTCCAGAATCTTTGGCAGCGCGGGCTTCAATACCAGTACCGACGACAGGAGCTTGGGGTTTGATGACAGAGACAGCCTGACGTTGCATGTTAGTACCCATCAAAGCACGGACGGCATCGTCGTGTTCTAAGAAAGGAATCAAAGAAGTACCGATAGAAATAATTTGGTTTGGTGCTACGTCCATGTAGTCGATTTTCTCGACACGATCAAATTTTGGATGACCATGGATACGTAGTTCTGATTGTTCATTAACGAAATAACCGTTATCAGTCAGGAGTACGGTAGCGGCGCAAGTGTTGTAGCGTTCTTCGGTGAACGCATCGAGATAAACCACTTCATCAGAGATACGAGGTTTCACTGGTAAAGTTTTTTGGGTTTTATCTTTAGCTAAAGTTTGAGCTTGTTCTTTAGAGATTTTGTCTCCAGCTTTGACGATAACTTTACCATCAGCTTTCAGATCTTCACGAGCAATCTCATCGACAGCTTTGTGACCGTCATTGATCGGGTCATGGATAGCCACACGGAAAGGAGTTTCGATGAAACCGTAGTCATTAATGCGAGCATAAGAAGCTAGATGTCCGACTAAACCAATGTTTGGACCTTCAGGAGTAGCAATCGGGCAGATACGACCGTAGTGAGTACGATGGACGTCTCGAACTTCGAAACCAGCGCGTTCACGAGAGAGACCACCAGGTCCCATAGCTGAGAGACGACGCTTGTGTTCTAATTCAGACAAAGGATTAACCTGATCCATGAACTGAGATAATTGTGAGCTCATGAAGAATTCTTTGATAGAACCGATAACCGGACGAGCGTTGATCAGCTGGTTTGGTGTTAGCGTATTAATATCGAGAGTACTCATGCGATCTTTAACAATACGTTCCATACGTGCCAGACCAATGCGGAATTTATTCTGTACTAATTCACCGACAGCACGGACACGACGATTGCCTAAATGATCGATATCATCTGGTTCTGCTTGGGTTTGGTTCAAAGTAATAATCTCACGAATGATAGCTACCAAATCTTCATTACGTAAGACGCGATTTTCCTTGGTATTTGGTACATCAATACCGAAACGAATGTTTAACTTATAGCGACCGACACGATCGAAGTCATAACGATCAAAGTTAAAAAACATGGAGTGAATCAAGTTGCGAGCATTGTCGGTTGTAGCGAGATCACCAGGGCGAATTCTTTTGTATACTTCTTTCAAACCCTCAGCTTCATCTTTGGCAATATCCTTGGCTAAAGTGTTAGTAATATATTTAACTTCTGGATGGGTATCAATATCAGCGAAGAGTGGGAGAATTTCTTTGTCAGTACCATAACCAAAAGCACGCAAGAGTGACGTCACGGCCACCTTACGTTTACGATCAATTTTTACATACAGCACATTGTTAGCGTCGGTTTCTATTTCTAACCACGCTCCACGATTTGGAATAATTTTAGCTCCATAGTATTTACGACCACGAACTTCCTGCGAAGTGAAGAAAACTCCTGCTGAGCGAATCAACTGTGAGACAACGACACGCTCTACTCCATTAATAATGAAGGTTCCACGTTCGGTCATCAGTGGCAGGTCACCGAGATAAATTTCCTGCTCTTTCATTTCGCCGGTTTTTTTGTTCACCAGCTTAGCCTTGACGCGCAGAGGCGCTTCAAAGGTAATATTTTTAGCCTTAGCAGTTTTCTCATCGAACTTTGGTTCGTCCAGATAATAATCTGTCAGATAAAGTTCAAGATCACGACCGATAAAGTCGTTGATAGGGGATACTTCCTCAAACAGTTCTTTCAGACCTTCTCTGAAGAACCAGTCGTACGATTTCTTCTGAACTTCGATTAAGTTCGGTAAAGAGATAGCTTCTCGTAAGTTGGTAAAATACTTACGATTTCCGATCGTCGTGCTGAGCACGGCCGATTTCTGGGACGCTGAGCGTTCCGTCGTCGGTTGTATCATTGAGTTGTATGTTATGAGGCTTAATTAGCCCTGCAGTCATGACATTGCAGGGGAACTCAAAATTAATCCTTATTGAGAGCGATGCTAAACATCACTTTTTTAGAACGCGTTGCGTCCTAACTAACAATTAAACTCCACCCCCTGCGTTGCAGAGGTTGGAGTTCAACCTGACAGTACCTAAGACACTAGGTTAGTCAAAAAAATCATGCGTCTATAGTACCAAAGAGAGAGTGACATGTCAAGGATTTAGCTCAAAAAAGAAGAAAAATTCTTGATATTTTGCTAACTTTAGCCAAGAAGTATTATTTATAGTTTAAAATGGTTGTCAATATAAGACATGTTTGAGGCTAATATCAGCAGTTTTTCAATACCATAGGCACAGGTTATGCACACTTTTACTATGTCAATTTGTCCCATGTGGAGCTATTTTATTACGGAATCTGTGGATATGTTGATACCTTGGTAGTTTTAAACTTCGGTTGTAGTTATAATCTCACCCGTATTCCCATTGATCTGAACAAGCTGGCCGAGATTATTACGTTGTTGTGCTAGCGAATGACCCACTATGACTGGAATATGCTGTTCTCGAGCAATAATTGCTAAATGTGACAGCAATCCGCCATTATGAGAGACAATACCAGCGATTCTATCAAAGTATTGGCTAAGATTAGGGGATAATATCTCAGTATACAAAATAATTTTTTGACCAGAAGTAACTTGTTGGTCTAAGGTGTCTTTTGTAAGTAGTATGCCGGTAGCGATGCCCGTTGAGACGCCCTGTGCTTGGTTCTCCGTTGTGAGCACAGATGAAGTTAATTTGGAAGGTAAATTAAATTGGTTATACGTATCGTAAGCCGAACGTATTTTTTGGCAGGCATTCTCATCTACACTGTCCGCTAAAACAGTATCCAAACTGGAAAAATATATGTTTGATTCTGCTAGGAATTTCTTTTGCTGTGCTACCTTGAGTAGAGCTAATCTCAAAGTCGAGATATTCTTTACTGTTAGCCACCTTCCATATTCTCGTAGACGACTATAAATTAT
>CAZASM010000007.1:0-32931 GCA_964487895.1 uncultured Gammaproteobacteria bacterium | reverse complement strand
ACTACTAATCTGACGCAGATTATTACCTTGATTACCACGATACTCTGTACAGCCGACAGCAGCCAATGAGCACTTGCGACTTTCCTGATCCACACCACTGTAGACAGTACCACTGCTACGACGCAACGGATGGCAATCATTAGTAGCGAAAACCACTTGGTCCTGCAAACGGTAAGTGGAGATACCAGCAGTATCGAAAAATTCTCGACAATTTGGATCAGTAGTTACATCACTAGCCAGACAGGTAGCTTGGTTGGTCGCAGTATCGCTACAAGTGATAGCTCCTGGTAGCACATTGGTGCATGGACCAGCATCAATATTACTCTTCAAGACCTGCCAGGTACGAACTTGGAAACCACTAGTGTCACTACCCTCTAAGGTGTAGTAAGTCAAACCTAAATTAGCTGCGACACACTGACGAACATAGCTATAATAATGTTTACTTTCACCACCGGCGGCTAATTCATCAAGATTGGTAAATTCGCTACAGCCAATATCTGTGGCGTTACACTGTTTAGCTGTTTTCGCGATAAAATTAACATTGGTTGCGACTGGAGCCGGTTGTTCTATAATCTCAAAAGGTGTTGGTAGCTGTAAATAAGTCTGATAGCCAACACACTCAGCTGGACAACGATCAGCATTAGTGACAACACCTGGCACCGCTACTCCGCCTGATACTGGTGAGTAGAGATTACAGCCTACCTCTTCAGCACTACAGCTGACGCGTGTGCCATTGAGATACACTTTGCCGCTATTACCATAGTCAGCATAATTCGTGGGACTAGTTCCGCGTTCTAACTTAACACCATCAAGATAGAGACCACCATCGACTACACTACCTTTACAGCTAGCTAGCGAACCTAAGAAAACAGTTAGTTGTTGGTCGAGATTATCTAAACCAAAAGTATGAGTCAGCTGAAAACGTTGCCACTCAGTAGTATAGTTGACGTCGGCACTGACTGCAGAAGTTGATAATGAACCTAAAGCAGCATTAACTGTACAGTTAGCATCAGCTTTACCATACCAAGACAAAGTAAAACTATTACCTAATAAACTTCCAGCCTGAGCTGTGTTCGACAGCTGCCCATCGCCCACTGCTTTCAAACCAGTACTACCGATATAAGCTTTGTCACCGCTGACAGTATAAACATCAAAGCTAGCACCATTAGCTAACCAACCATCGAAACTATCGGCCTTTGTGTCATTGAGGAAGTCAGCATCTTGGAGGTCAGTAGCAATATTAAGTTTATAAGTATCGAAGTTACCATTAGCCAAAAGATTCAAACCGTTTGTCTGAGGATTGATGAATTCTTGACAACCAGCGTCCTGCTGAGCACAGCTAGTAACTTTATTATTTAAATAAATACGATCGTTAGGATTCCACTGATAGTTAGGATTAGCTGCTGTGCCAACATTTTCTTGGCTCAAGCTATACCAATTACAGCCAGCCTGACCAGCTTCACAGGGCTCGAGAGTGTTTTGTAGATAGCTATATTTAGCACCATTATCACGACGGACGAAAATTTGACAAGAAGAATATTGTTCTTGACATTGCTCGCCGCTGAAACGCCAGATATTTCTCTCTTGGGTGCAGTAGCCATAACCACCGATACAATTACCTTTGCTATCTTGGGACAGACAAGATGGTCGATCAACACAAACCTGTTGACGTTGACTACTGGTGACGTCCTCTAAAGTTGGACCATAGACCAAAGCTTTACACTGAGTCGTCGGCGCTGTCAGCACCCAATTTGGATCAACTAAGTGATAAAAAATATTAGCAGCCGGTGGCATGATACACTTTGGTCCATTCTCGAAGCAATCTACCGCTTCACCTAAAGTCACTGGACGAGCAATCGGACTCAGCGCAGCAGCAATCTCCCAGCCCACAGGAACCAAACGGTAACTGCGTAAACGAGCGATATTGCCGTAGCAATAACCATTCTGGAAACAACTCTTATTACCGTTTTGGGAAGCGTTGAGATAGGAAATTAAGGGCCAGTCACCACGCAGATGACCCTGAGCTATAGCTTGCCCCACAGTTTCATGATTAGTAATAGCAGCTAAGAAACTATTATCAATAGTACAGTTATCTGGTTGAGCCAGCTTACGGTCCGGTGGACAGGAAGTTAAATTCTGCAAATAATCAAAGTCATCAATCTCATCGACATTAACTGTCTTCAAATCAGCAAAAACCTCCGAAGCAGAACCGAATCTTCGTAAATCAACTTTATTACGCAACCTATTAATCAACGAATCACGGAGATTGGTATCCTTACCACCATAGAGATTAGCCAATGACCAGCTACCACTAATATATTTCCGCAGCAACTTAGCAGTTAATGATTTGGCAAAAACTTTAGCTGCATTTAGGAAGACATCTTCGGTTTTGACCAAAGACGCTTCTAATAATGCATCCCGATAAGCATTCTGATCAACGCCCATGACCTTGGCACAGTGCACTTTAACATCATCAGAAATACCAGCGCCCTTATCTAGATAGCCCATACAAGCTGTTTCGCTGATCTTCGCTATTTCTTCAGCGCGTTGGGCATTCTGACGCGCTTTACCTTCAATTTGTAAAAAAATACCTAAATCATTTTGATTTGGATCTACGAGCTGAACCAAAACATCAGTTCTTCTATCAAGAGATAAACCAACCATCGCCTCAGACAGCCACTGACCAGAGTCTAACGATCTACCAAACTGAGACCAGTTCTTTTTGATTTCACTCAGCTCACACTTTGGTGGATTAGGTGCCTGACCGCCAATATCTTTAATAGTCCCTAACGTAATACTGTTCTGAACATCGAGTGAAGGAGCACAAAGATTTAGCCCTGAACCAGCAAAAAAATCTTCCGATAAATTGCCGATGAAATCACCATAGGCAGCATCACGAGAGTCATTTAGAACTCGGCCAAAACTTTTCGTTCGGACTAGTGGTTTGCCACCAGGAGCACCTTCGGCGATAAAGGTAGCTGTATTATAAGCTAAATTATTGAGATAGGTTTGAAGACTTGTCTGAAATAAACTTTGACCGATGGTTTTATAACTACGCTCAAATATAGCTGAGATCTTGTCAAAAAGTACTCCCAAACGATCTTGGACAGGTATGCCACCAGGAGCTGCTACGCTACCAGCAACATCAAATGTTGGAGTAAATGACGTAGGAGCCCAGGGTGATGTTTGAGCATAAGCTGAGGTGAAGAAACTGAACGAAATCAACACCATTACACTGGTGAGCATTAATCCTGAACAAAATTTCCGAAACACCCTCATTATAATAATGACTTAATTAAATCTTTCAGATCCTCAGGTGGTAAACGGTTAACTTCAGCTTCCTTCAACCCAGCTTGGATTAGGAAATTTCGCATCTCAGTTTCACTTAAACTATCAACATCAACTGGTTCGGACTGCAGATCAGCAGCTCTGACAATGGCATCCATATAGACTAGCAGAGCATCATCAGTCAGACTATCTAACGTTGCTTGATCCATACCACTTTCAAGTAAAATACCACGGAATTCTTTCAAAGTTGCATCTCGTAAAGTCTGATTAGCCGGACTAAACTCAGGTAATAAATCAGATAGTTTGGTATCAGGATTGACCAGACGGATAGAACGACAGGTGTCACCAGTCTTACAGTTGGGATCTGTGCCATTCTTAATCTCCGTGCCATCTGGCAGGCCGTCACCGTCAGTGTCTTGCAAATACGGGCTAGTATTATAGCTATAGACCTCGTCATAATCCTTCAAACCATCGCCGTCAGTGTCTTTGGTTTTCAAAGCATCTGTGATAGCAGTATCAGTGGAGCTGGCATTGCTGGCGATTTGTTGAATATCAAGCTTAAAGGGGCTACGAATACCGTCAATAATGAGCCAACCTGCCAAGATAATAGCGCTAAAACCGCAGACACTAATCAAGAAAATAATAATCTTACTACTTTTATCCAGTGGCGCTCGACTCCGAATCTGAACATACGACGAAGATACCGGCCGAGCCTCATCAGTAGACTCATCGTTAATTATTTCTTCTTCCTCGTGATTCGTTGGCAGCATGGTTGCCTAAAGTGTATTAAAAAATCTTCTATATTATAGCATAATCAGTTGCCTGATGCCAACTGATAAAGTCAAAACTAGAAAGTCAAAAGTCAAAACTACAACTAAAAACCAAAAACCTCAAAACTTGCGAGCCTGTATCTTTAATTTTGACTTTTGACTTTTGACTTTTTAGTTAGCGTGACCCACTGCTCCAAATCAAGATCCTGCGCTCGAATTTTGAGCGGTAGTTTAGACGCCATCAACCACTCCTCTACTGCTGGTTTAGTTAATTTCAAACCAGATGACAGATTATTCAATAAAGTTTTGCGTCGCGAGCTAAAGCCTAATCGTATCAAATCCCAGACCATTTTTTCTTCAACCTGATAGGACCACTGATGAAGTTTGGTAATAGCTAGAAGAGCAGAATCAACTGCTGGCCGAGGCCAAAAAGCTCGTTGCGAAACTATCCGAGCAATACGTGGCTGTCCATAGAACTGCACTCCGAGAGATTGCTTACCGTGATCTCCTGGGCGAGCAACTATTTTCTCCGCTACTTCTTTTTGCACCAGTAGCACCACCGCAGTCGGTAAATGATTGAAACTGAGAAGCTGGCTGATAATTTTGCCAGTGATGTAATACGGGATATTCGCCACCACTTTGTAGGGCTGGTTTTTTTTCAGGGCTAAAGCTTGATACAGCTCACTAGAGGCTACTTTGAGAAAATCATTTTTAATGATTGTCAGATTATGATTCTCCTCCGACAATGCATCTAACAAAGGAAACAAGCGCCGATCGGATTCACAGCTGACTACCTGCTGAGCGCGACGGACCAAAGCTTTCGTCAAAGTACCTAAGCCAGAACCAATCTCTAAGACATGATCGTCAGAAGTAATATTGGCAGCAATCAAACTGTCAGTAATAACTGTCTCATCAATCAAAAAATTCTGCCCCCGCTCAGTATCGGGTCGCAGATGATATTTGCGCGCTAATTCTTGAGTCTCGATTAACAAACTCATAGCAGTAAATATAAAAATGAAGCCAACCCAGCGATAACAAAACTAATAGCAAAAGCTGTCTCAATATCTTGAAAAAAACTGAAAAGAACAGATAAAACCAAAATAATCATTAGTTTGCCCAACACTAAGCCTGACTCAAACTTCACGATACTCTCTAAGACACTGGCACGCTTCGCACGTGTATAAGTGATCGAGGTCAAAGTAACTGAGATAATATTTTTTGCTAACCATGAGAGCGAACCAACCAAAAATACACCCGTCACCGTACGTACTGTTAGCTTGATAAACCAACTTATAGCGTAGATGATCGTGCCAAGACGCAAAATTGGATGACGATGATGTTGATCAGACCACTTACCTGTCGCTAATGTCACAATGACGGACACCAGTACTGTAGCTCCGATGACCAAGCCAACGTCAAACTCATTTACAACTATCACCGAGATAAATATCGGCCATAAAACCAAGGCTACAAACTCTTCCGCAAATCCCATGTAGGCAAAAAGTTGTCGACGATTAGCTGCAGAGAATAACTCAGTAAAAGAATGACGATAAGAGAAGCTCATCGGTGTGAATTTCTCCGGTGCGGCTAAGAAAGGTAGATTGGATAAGAAAAAAATAATTGAGACGACGGCAAACATCAGACCAAAACCATTAAGCGCAATCAACGCACCAGCTAGTATCGGTCCGAGGATAAATAATAATGAAG
Organism: uncultured Gammaproteobacteria bacterium; assembly: GCA_964487895.1. Classification (GTDB taxonomy): domain Bacteria; phylum Patescibacteriota; class Patescibacteriia; order UBA1558; family 2-01-FULL-52-15; genus CAYYYA01. The sequence goes on along the minus strand of CAZASM010000007.1, from coordinate 27,166 downwards.
TAGCTACTGTCAACGCGCTGATCTCCCGAGCACTCTCTCTTTCCTTACCATTTTGGGCAAAGTCAGCGTGAAAAGCTGGCCAATAGAACATTTTTTGCAAAGCGTACAGTACAGCAGCAACATAAAAAAGTATAGGATAAAAAGGAATAGCGAAAAGTGCTAGATACAAAAGAACCATAAAGATTGTACTAACCACTATGCTCTTTTCGTTACCATACCAAGCAGCAAACTTAGCACCGAGAGGTATCACGATCAAATACAAAGCGTAAACAATGCCATAGAATAGTAAAATCCATTGCAAATCATAGCCCAAACTATAGAGATAGATTGGCTCAAACATCTGAACCATCGCCAAACCAAGATTCATCAAAATAGTAGATAGGTAGAGCTCTTTCACCTCTCGTTTCATTTGGTGGGGCAAAAAAGTGCCCAGATAACGAATTCTATGATGCATAATATGATGTTGGAATAGTCAAACTGCCAGTGCGAATAACTTCTACCTCATTGCCGTTAATTTTGATCATCGTACTCGCTGGCTCTTGTGGTAAGACACCAGCATCGATTATTAGATCAGGAACAGCTGAACGCTCCGCTAACTGCCGGATTACATCAGTCACTCGGTAAGCCGCTGGTTGACCAGCTTTATTAGCTGAAGTAGCGATTAACGGACGAGCCACAATTTGCGCTAGATCGTTAGCTAAAGGATGTGAGGAAACTCGTAAAGCTAAATAATCAGAAGTAAAAAGACTATTCACTGACAGAAACTGTAAGGGCAAGACCAGAGTCAGTGGTCCAGGCCAAAATTTTTGCGCTAGACGATCAGCTATTGGTGAAAATTTAACCAAAATCCGAGCTAGACTTTCTGTTCCGACGATTACGGGGAAAAATTTGTCTTGCGGACGTGATTTGATATTGATAATTCTTTTATACGCTTTGGTCGAAAAAAAATCACCGCCCAGAGCATAAGAAGTCTCCGTCGGGAAGACCACAGTACCACCACGTTCAATCACTTCCTGAGCCAACGCTAACACTTGATGCTTGTTGCTAGAATTTAATTTAATAATTTGCATAAAAGAAAAACTATACTTGTCTATAGTATAGCATGATACCGAAAGAGTGAGACGACCACCCCTTTCCCCTCCTTTTAAAAGGAGGGGCAGGTCACAGACCGGGGTGGTCTAAAAAAGTCTCACTGTTTCGAACAACTTATTATGATTTTGAAATGCTTCGCTCCTTCTCCCCACGTTGCTCAATTTGAATACGAATAGAATTTTTCGGCAAAATTTCTTGCACCTTATCTCCCCACTCGATCAGCACTATCGTATCAGGTTGGCCCAGATAATCTCCCAAACCGATGTTTAATAATTCTTCGTGTCCTGCTAGACGGTAAGCATCAACATGGACCAAATTTTGAATCTGTCCTTTTCGACGCACCGAGTAGACCTTCATCAAGACAAAGGTCGGACTATTAACGACTTCTGTGATACCTAAGGCTTTAGCAATTGCCTTACTAATCACTGTCTTGCCAGCGCCAAGGTTTCCTTCTAATGAAATAACTTCTCCACCTTTTAATGTAGAGGCTAATTTCTTAGCCCAAGCTTGCGTGTCTTTTTCTGATTTTGAAATAAATTTTTTCATATCTTAATCATCTGTACGGACAGGTCGCCCCGCTTCGCCATAGCCTCAGCGAGGCGAGGACCTGTCCCTACATTTTCGATGACACTAACCTCATTTGCGGATTAAATCTCAATCTGCGCCAATTATCTTTCTGACCTTTATCACCACGATGATAGTAGGCAGCAGCAGCAATCATCGCGGCGTTGTCGCCGGTGAATTCTAATTGCGGAATGAAGACGGGTAACCCTAGGGTTACCCCTAAAGTCTTCATTCTATTCCCCAATTCCTTATTGGCACTCACACCGCCCACCACCATCAGCGATTTTACCTTATACTGCATCGCTGCTCGCTCAATTTTTTTGACCAACACATCACAGACAGCTGCTTGGAACGACGCGCAGATATCCGCAATTTCCGATTTCTTAATTCTTAATTCTTCTTTCTTCATTCGGTTTTGTACATAATACAAAACCGACGTCTTCAATCCCGCGAAACTAAAATCAAAATTATTTTTGTTCAACATCGGACGAGGAAAATCAATTGCTGTTGGATTACCTTCAGCAGCTAACTTGGCCACAAGCGGTCCACCAGGATAGCCCAAGCCTAAAATTTTCGCCACTTTATCGAAAGCTTCACCAGCGGCATCGTCCAACGTCTGACCAATTAATTGATACTTACCGTGTCCTGTCATCAAAATTAATTCTGTGTGACCACCAGAGACAATTAAAGCTAAGCTGGGAAATATTTTTTTATCGTTCTGAAATAACTCTGGATAGGTCAACCAGTTAGCATAAATGTGCGCTTCCAAGTGATTGATTGGTAATAATGGTTTATTGAGAGCAAAGGCCAAAGCCTTAGCTGTCTCAGTTCCTACCATTAATGATGTTATCAAACCAGGTCCAGCAGTAACTGCAATCAAATCAGTTGTTTTGATTTTTTTCAGACCAATACTTTTGTCTAATAGCGGTAACAGAACTTCCAGATGCATACGAGCCGCTACTTCTGGCACGACTCCACCATACTTAGAATGAATAGCTGCTTGAGAAGCAATAATATGTTGTTGTAATTTAAAACCAGCTTTAGTGATGTTCAATAAAGCAAAAGATGTTTCATCGCAGGATGTTTCGATGGCAAAGATTTTCATATGACAATACTAGCGATTATAAGAGAAAAAAGAAAGGTCACGCAGTGATTACGTGACCTTGAGACCCTCCTTAGAAAGAAGAATTTGATCAATGATCTGCTGAGCCAGTTGCTCAATATCAGGCGGTAACTGAATAGTCTCAGCCCGATGCAAACCCTCTCTGGTGATAGTTGGGTACAGACCTTGCCAATATAGCAACCCACGAACTCGTGAACTAGTCAGATCAACCAACAGCTGAATTTCGCGTCTGGCTGAATCGGGAGACAAACCGCATAGACGCACCTCCCTAACCTTTATCACTGGGTCATCGAGATAGCTCGTGAGCACTTTGAATAGCTGTTGATAGTGAGGTATCTGACCTTGCTGGTGACAGAGCGCCAACAACTTGAGCAGAATCTCATCAACAGCTAAAAGCTGTTCATCCATACAACCTCCAAGGGGTAAATGTGCTAACCGTCCTGTACCTTAGCAGATAATTACAATTGGTCAAGAAAATTTGAGTAAAAAAAATGTCCTCCGCCGATGTTCTGGCGGAGGACGGAAGTCGACTGAGTTACTGAACCCGATGAAATCAGTCTTGGTACTGGATAGTGAAGTCGTACCGGCGACTGAAATCATTAATGAGAGCCCAGAATTCGCTGATGCGAGCCACAGGAACCGGCAACGAGATACTTTCAGTAGGACCTTCTACCCGCACGCGATCACTACCGAACACCTCAATCAGCGCTTCCTGCAAGGCAAGGCAATGTTCGTCACTGGTAAAGACCAGCTTCATCATCATCTCTGGTGGTTTGCCCTCGACAGTAACTGTATGCCGAACAACCGTTGCAGTCATCTTCAACCCTCCTTCAGGACAGGTGTGTCAGCTCATCAGCGCGGGGCGCAAAATGCCTTCGTAGGTACCTTCGAATTCTCGCACATGTCCATTGGCGTGAAGCACGGCCAAATCGAGTCGCAGGGTAACGCTCAGGGCGTTATTCTGACTTGCCAACGTACCGTAGAGACTGTCCTGCCCGTCAGCGGCGGTCTGACGAGTGCTCCGCAGGTGTCCATTCAATTCTTCGAACGAAACCGGGCGACCGAAACTGTTCAGGCATTCGAGCAAGGCCACGCGCCGATACTTCACGTCCATCGACATGGATTAGCTCCTCTTCTGCTGTTCGGTGAGAGTCACTTGAACCTCAGTTATCTGCTGAACAACCGCCATCATTCCTTCTGGTTGAGGTAAGGAATTGACTGCTTCACGAGCAAGAGCTGTTGCTCTCAGAGGCTGATTATGCTCAGGCTCCAGACATCGGGCCTGCCGCAAGAATGTCACTGCCGCTGTTATCTGCGATGAGCTCAAAGACTGAACAGTCTTAGCCTGACTCAACGCCGATTTTAGAACATTCAGATCCGGAGCTAATCCCTCATCCTGACAAGCAATAACCAGCTGTAAGATGAAAGGTTGAGGCCACGGTAACAACTCCAAAGTGGAATATTTACCTAGAGACACGTTCTACTCCTCCTTATAGTTATCAAGGAAGTAGTGATCAAACTCGCGAATCTACTGATAAAATGAACCGTTTAGGTTTTACACTATACTTAAATATTCACTTCTAGTCAAGCTATGCTAGAATATCGCTATGCCTGAAATAACTTCACCCACCATTCCCTATCAGATAAAGCGGAGTGCGCGCAGTCGTCATGCTCGGCTAACAATTACTGCTGATAAAAAATTAACCGTAACCCTACCAATGAGAGCGCCTTTAGCTCTAGCAGCAAAGCTCATCTCTCAGCATCAAAGTTGGATTATAAAAAATCTTCTCAAGCCACGACCAAAGCGTCTCAGTCTACCGAGTGGTCGAGCGGACTACCTGCAAAATAGAACATCTGCTTTAATCTTAGTTCGAGAACGATTACATTTTTTCAACGCTCTCTACCAATTACTATGGAAAGCAGTGACAATAAAAAACGCTACCACGCGTTGGGGTAGCTGTTCACGTCTAAAAAATTTAAATTTTAATTACAAAATTATCTATCTCCCACCTGAGCTCCAAGATTATCTCATTGTCCATGAACTCTGTCATCTAGCAGAGATGAACCACGGGAGAAAGTTCTGGCAGTTAGTAGCAAAATCTCTACCTCAGCACGCCAGACTGCGACGAGAGCTTCGACGCTACTCTTTAAATTAAACTCCCCGCCACCTAATGATGTACGGGGAGTCTGGAAGTTTCAACTGTCGCTCAGGTTGGTGGTTTGTCCGGTGCGGCACGGTAGGTCTGATGAAGCGCCGATTTCTTTCGAGGCTTCATCAACCGCCACAAGGCATCGACAATGTGATTAATCGATTGTGGTAGTGATCCCGTGCGGCGCCGATAGTAAGCACCACCAGATGTGTGGACGATCAGACCGTTGTCCGGTCGCTGATTCAGAGCTAGACAGTCAATCAGCTCTTCGATATCAGCTACAAAGCTGTCTGACGGAGGCCCCTCAACGAAGTATCCGATTGGCCAATCAACATCGTTCGACATAACCAACGTTCTGTGGTTATCCCACAGCACCCGCCAGACTTGCTCTGGGCTGGGGTAAACCCGATGTGACTGTTCCAAGTCGTGGATCAAGAGAAAAATAACGTTGGCCGAACTCAGTTGACGGTCAGAAGCCATGATCATCACCTCTCTATATAAGAGAACGGGAAGCTACGGGAATATCTCGTAACCAGTTCATGCTGAGCTTAAGATAATGAGTCGGAGCTGTCAAAGGTCTTGTCACAGAATCTATCTCGGCCTCAGCACTCAAACATTGACTAATACCCAATTTTATTTTATGCTAGCTGGGATTTTCACATTGTAAACGCTAGTTTATTAGTGAAAAATCAAATGAAATAGTTATTCTCGGCCCTATCGTCTAATGGTTAGGACACCAGGTTTTCATCCTGGCAATGGGGGTTCAATTCCCCCTGGGGTCACCACGCTTAGCGTGGTGACCGGGACGCTGAGCGTCCCACCAGATCACTTTTATTAAAGCCTTTGGGCTGTTTTTTTGTTGCAGTCAATATTGATTTACTCTATAATAGAGACATGTTCAAAAGAAAAAATAAGAAAAAAATTGAAGCGGAAGAGACTGAGAAGGCATCAGCCGAGATTACTCCAGATCGTGAATTTTTTTATAATCTTGATGAAATCGAAGCAGAAGCTAAACCGGTCCGCAACGCTACAAGGGTAATACCTGAAGACACCGAAGACGAAGATGACAGTATTATTGTTGAGGAGCCCTACGCCAGAGATTCAGAACAACTTCCTTTAACCTCAATTGATACTGCCACTCTAGATGATGATGATAATGAAGATTGGGTCACAGAGGATGATAAATTACTTATTGACGTTTACCAAGATAATTATAATATCTACATTGTCTCACCAATGCCAGGTGTCGAGACGGACGCTATTGATATCAATATCAATAATGACATGATTACTATCAGAGGTCGGCGTCAAGAACAAACAGAAACACACGAAGATGATTTCTTTTTCCGTGAGTGCTCCTGGGGTAATGTTAGCCGCTCAGTAATCTTACCGGTAGAAATTGACGCCGAAAAAGTTCAAGCAGCTTTGAAAAATGGCATTCTGACCGTTACCTTACCAAAAGTAGGCACTGGCAGAGACATAACTATTAATGTTCGGGACGAAGACTAATCATATGTTAATACGTAACATCAAATTAACTGTTGACCAAAGCTCTACTGACAATGAAACAATCCTCACCACCGAACTAGGACAAAAAGTTATTATCAACGCTGATCTCACTGCAGGATTAAAAAACGGCGAAACTTTGTATCTCTGCGCTGACCACCAACCTATTGCCGTATCCGAACAACTAGCCAAAGACGTGCTCAATGAGCTTATTAACGAATAAACTATCGGCTGTCTTCAGCCCAAAAGGTAACCACCGACTTTGGTCCTGGCTGCTAATCATCGTAGCTAGTTTTGTTTTAGTCTGTTTAATCTTACTGATAACCGCTTGGATTCTTCAGTTGACCTATCGTGATCGTTTCTGGCCAGGAGTTCGTGTCGCTGACGTCCGTCTCGGAGGTCTGGACTATCGTACCGGTTCTGAAGCACTCCAAGCTAAAATTGACAGTGTCAATAATCATGGCTTCAGCTACGTCAGCGAAGTCAAAACGATCAAAATCTATCCGACGACTGTAGCACCTGGCGATCCTGATATTTCACACCAGCTTGTAAGTTGGCAGACACAGCAGGCTTTGGACCAAGCCTGGACAATAGGAAAAAATAGCAGTCCGCTTGTTGCTATTCGAGATGCTGTTGGTCTAATCACCGGCCACTCTGTTGCCCTACCGTTTGACTGGAATCAAAATGAGATTCTTGCTAGTTTGCAGAATAGCTTTGCCGGCATGGCAGGCGAAAAAAAAGAAGCGACACTAGTCTTTGATCAAGGTGTGCCCAGTATTACTAGTGAAGCTACGGGTATTACTTTTAACTTTGAACAAGCTTTGAAAACTACAGCTTTTCATATTGCAGCTTTAGACACCTCAGATATCAAGTTAGACAAAAAAATTGAGCAACCAACCTTAACTCGCGCCAAATTACTACCACTACTACCTCAAGTTACTACCGCTTTGCAATTTACGGACTATGCTTTGACCAATGAGACCAATCGTTATCTCATCACACCAACTTTACTTCGTCGTTGGTTAGCTTTCGTACCAGATAACGGTCAACCAAAGCTATCGGTCAATCTCGCGTCGATGGATGAGTGGTTGGGTGCTATTCGAGCCGAGGTTGAGAAGCCAGCTCAAAACGCTAAGTTCTCCTTGACCAATGGCCGAGTGACAGAATTTCAAGCTAATCAGGATGGTATCAGTATTGATACCGATAAGTTGCAAACATTATTAAGTGAAAATCTATCTCGTCATCAGGATGTCTCCCTCCCGATCAAAACCGAAAAATCTCAGTATGTAATTTCTGAAATTAACGACCTCGGCATTCAAAAAATACTCGGCACTGGAACGTCCGATTTTTCTGGTAGTCCGAAAAACCGCCGACACAATATCAAAGTTGGTGCCGACGCACTGAATGGTCTGTTGATTGCTCCTGGTGAAGAGTTCTCTCTGCTCAAAGCCCTCGGCACAATCGATGGTGCAGCAGGCTATCTCCAAGAATTAGTCATTAAGGGGGATAAAACAGTCCCAGAATACGGTGGCGGACTGTGCCAAATCGGCACCACTACTTTCCGTGCAACTATGGCCGCTGGTTTGGTAGTAACTCAACGACGGAATCATTCTTATCGGGTCCGTTATTACGAGCCAGCTGGCACTGACGCGACTATTTATGATCCAGCGCCAGACTATCGCTTCAAAAATGACACAGGTCATCACGTCTTGATTCAGACCAGAATGGATGAGAAAAACAGTAAACTTTATTTTGATTTCTGGGGCACGCCTGATGATCGTAAAGTTGTCCAAACTGAATCAGAAATCTACAATATTGTTCCACCAGGACCAGGGAAACTAATTGAAACTCTTGATCTGCCTGTGGGAGAGAAAAAATGTACCGAAGTCGCTCATAGCGGTGCTGATGCCAAATTTGACTACACCATTACCTATGCTGATGGCACGGTCAATGCGACAACTTTCAAAAGTCATTATGTACCCTGGCAATCAGTCTGTCTGATCGGCGTCGAAAAACTCTCAACTCCACCGACAGCTACCTCTACTCCTACTGGTAACGAAGGCACCGTTATCATCAATTCTCTAAACTAAAAACCACTCAAACATGAACTTATGATTGCCTGGAGTAACATACTATTTAGTTTTAGCCTATCAATTTTCTTATCTATTTTAATTCTTGCTTTCGGCGAACATATACCTCAAACAGTAGCTTTCTTACTCGCTGGTTTATTGATCGTCATCATGATCTTGATTGAATTTATCTTCTTCAGCAAAATAATGCGGTCAGCGTTCTTCTATAAATCATTATCAAATCAAACTTGGGATTATACTCAAAGAAAATTTCTCAAAACCCAACCCGCCGATCCCGTAGCTGATCAACAATTCGCAGAAGCTAAAAATGAGTCTATCGATCAGCAACGTAAATTTGACGTAATAAGAAATTTATTGGGAGTTATCATTGCCTTACCTACGATTGCTCTCTTCATTATTACCTTGCCTGATTATAAATATCACCTTCAAAATTCCTCGCTACAAAATTCTTCTTATGGAAATTTGATCATCCTTATACCCACGATTATTCTTGGCGCCTTGTTCCTCAAAATTATATCCTACAAGGCTTTTAAAGTTCGTTGGCAACCCGGTAAAATAGCCTTAGAAAATCGTGGAGACGAAAAAGAACAACTAGCTGTTGATTACCGCAAAATGCCCCTCTGGCTTCAGATGATCATCTGGGTTATTATAGTGGCATTAATGATATTAGGGATTAGCTTAAAAATGGGGCGCTAATTATCATCTTTTGTACCACTAGTCAGATATAAATAGACTGACTTCTTTTTATCCCTATTTAGCGCTTACAAATTATAGCTATATGAAACATACAAACCCCAAACGAACTATTATTCTCTACGTTACTTTATTAGTTTCTATCATTCTGCTGGCTGTCATGTGGCAACTAAACCGCTACGTCGCTGGTCTACCACCAATGCCAAAAATTGCCAACTATCAAGTCAATAAGGTCACACTAACAGATAAAACGGATGGAGCTAAAATTAAGCCGAATGATTTAGTGCCAAGTTGTCCTGGTTTAGATTGCCTGAAATCTCTCGATCAGCCACGACTAGAAGCTACCACTACTGCTAACTATTGGTTGAAAGATGATGACCGTATTATCGGCTTAGTCTATCAAGGCATTGCTCGGGCCTACCCCGAAAAAATTCTCAGCTATCACTCTGTAGTTAACGACCTGTTTCAGTTGCAACCAATAATTATCACTTTCAGTCCGCTGACAGGCAGTTCTGCAGCTTACCAACCAGTTGTTAATGGTATTAATACCCAGTTTGGCGTCTCTGGTCTGGTCCATCAAAGCGACATCGTGCTCTATGATCGGCTCCAAGGAAATCTCTGGGAACAAATGACTGGCCAAGCTATCCTCGGACCAGCAGCTCAAGCTAATGAAACCCTAAAGTCACTGCCGCTTAGTTTCACGAGTTGGAAAGTTTGGCGCCAAGCTCATCCCGACACGCAAGTCTTAAGCAAAGCTACGAACTTACCTTTTGACTACGAAAAATCTCCTTATCAAGAATATCAAACTAACGAAGAGCTACGCTTCAATACGGTGTCTAATAATAAAGCTCTACCAACGAAAGAATTGGTCTATGGTTTAGTGCTTGGGACTGTCAGCAAAGCCTACCCTGATAAATTAATAACTACTAAGCCTCTAATTGATAGACTGGGAAACGTCAACATTACTATTGTCCGCCAAGCTGACGGCACTGTCGTAGCCACTAACACCGAAACAAAGGAGCTAAGCTACCCGCAACCAACCTTTTGGTTTGCTTGGGCCGCCTTCTATCCACAGACTCTGGTCTATCGTCAACGCTAGACACTACAGACTGTAGTTTACAATCCGCACCAGAAGCTTTATACTACTGATACTATTATTAACTATCCACAACTATGCGAACTTCTTTACCCCTCCGTCTCTCGTTAGCCACAGCTGGAGTTTTACTCCTTGGTGGTTGTAGTTTATTTGTTTCCAAGGCACCTGAGCCAACACCTGTTGTCCCTGCTCCAGTAATCCCAGCTAGTGTCACTGTCAGCGCCCAAGATGTCGTTGATAATGTTGTCACCGTAGCTTCCGTTGTTTCCAAAGGTCCAGGCTGGATGACTATCCACGCTGACCTCAATGATGCTCCTGCTGCTGTCATCGGTTATACTCCAGTAGTCAATGGTGAAAACCTCAACGTCAAAGTAACCATCGATCCGACAAAAGCGACAGCAAAAATGTACGCCATGTTGCATATCGATTCTGGCATCCTCGGTACCTACGAATTCCCAGGCGCTGATGTCCCAGCCAAAGATGACGCTGGTCTGATGATCTCCCCTAGCTTCCTGATGACTAATGCCAGCACAACTACAACGACTGCCACCAGTACTGATAAAAATGTCGCCATGAAAGCTGAGACCAGAACCTTCACCGTTACTGCTGATAATTTCAGTTACGATCTCAAGGAGATCAAAGTCAGCCAAGGTGAAACAGTAGTCATCAAATTCAAAAACTCCGAAGGCTTCCATGATTGGGTCGTTGACGAGTTCAAGGCTCGTACCAAACAAATTGGCGAAGGCCAATCAGAAACCATTACCTTCCTCGCAGATAAAAAAGGCACCTTCGAGTACTACTGCAGTGTTGGTAAGCACCGTCAGATGGGGATGAAAGGAAATTTGATTGTTCAATAGAATTACATAATAAAAAAACCGACCAATATTCGGTCGGTTTTTTGATACAAAAAAAGCGCCTGAGCGCCACCATTTTTTTGACTTTTGCTTTTTGAATTTTAACTTAATATAAAATCCCCAACAAACTGCACCCAAGAAAACTTGTCATAGTAGTTTTCCAGCCTGAGCCGGAAAAAAACTAGAGACAAGTCCCCATGCTTGTCGTGGATGCAGATTGTTAGGGACGTCCCATGTGGGATTAACTATACTAGCATAGCCCAACCTTCCTGTCAATAGGGGTAGAAAGACCCCATTGATCCCCATTTTATGCACCGTTCCTTGACTAATCAGGCACTATTGTATATGATTGTCCCATCATTTATTAACGAGGCGGCCCACCATGGCCCCTTTACGGACAACCCTAAGGTTGTCCCTTACCACAAACTACAATGGGTTTACCCGGAAAAAGACGTACTACCTCCTCAGGCCGCAGACGTGCTGCCCACTTCGCTTTGGTGAAACCAGCGATTATGGATTGTCAGAAATGTGGCAAACCAAAACGTCCGCACTATGCTTGTCGTTTTTGTGGCTACTATCGTGGCACTGAGGTCGTCAATACTCTCCATCGTGCTACCAAACGTACTACTCGCAATGCTAAGCGTGCGACAAAGACTACCAACGCCGCTAAATAAGGGCGTTGTCTTTGTATTTTGTTCTTTCAGTATTAAACTATGGCCAACAGACATTTAGCTCGTACCTTAACCTTACAAAGTTTATTCGAATGGGATTTCTACCAGGGTAAGGTTAATGTTGCTGAAGTGTTAGAAAATAATCGCAAAGAGTTCGCTCCCGAGTTTGAAGATCAGGGTTTCAGTCTCCGACTGCTCGAAGAAGTTATTGAAAACCACCTCACAATTGATAAATTAATTGCCAAGTTTGCACCCGAGTGGCCTCTAGACCAGATCACCCTCGTGGATCGCAACGTTCTCCGTATCGGTATCTACGAATTGAAGTTTGATAATACTATCCCCCCGAAAGTAGCTATCAATGAAGCTATCGAGCTAGCCAAAACCTATGGCGGCTCTTCTTCCGGTAAATTCGTCAATGGAGTACTCGGTAGCATCTACAAAGAAATGGTCAAACGTGGAGAGAAACAAAGTCTCGTCAGCCAAGGTATCAAAGAAGAATCCAGCGGTGGTATCGTTTATCGCCGTGAAGGTCAGAATTTCATGTATGCTCTAATCATGGACTCCTATGGCAAATGGACATTCCCCAAGGGTCACATTCAAGAAGGCGAGCGGCCAGCTCAGGCAGCAGCACGTGAACTATCTGAGGAGTTAGGCATTACTGATTTGAAAGAAATAGACTATCTCGGTGATATCCAGCTGAAGGTACACAAACCAGATCAGGCAGCCTTCCGTAAACTGGTCCACATCTATTTATTTGAAACCACCGATACCGAGTTGCATATTCCTGAGGTAGCAGAATTAAAAGACGGTAAGTGGTTTACTGCTGAAGAAGCGATCCAAGCTATCGGCTATGAAGAAACTCGCGCTATTTTCCAGCAAGTTGTACAACGATTAAATAACGCCAATGAAGGATAGCAACCAGCTTGAGGCTAGCCTCGGCTTAAAATTTAAAAATAAAGATTTGCTCCGCAGTGCTCTGACACATCGGTCGTATTTGAATGAGCACAAGAATCTCGGTATTGATCACAATGAACGCTTAGAGTTTCTCGGTGATGCGGTATTAGAATTAATTGTCACGGAATATTTATTTCTCAACTATCCCAATCCCGAAGGCGAGCTAACCAACTGGCGCTCAAGTTTGGTTAATGCTAATACATTGGGCGATCTAGCTGAAGAACTAGGCATCTATCCCTATCTCTATCTCAGTCGTGGCGAAGCCAAAGATGACAATGCTAAGGCGCGCAAATATATCTTAGCCAATGCCATGGAAGCTCTGATTGGCGCTATCTATCTGGATCAAGGTTTAGCGAAAACAGAGAAATTCATCACTGAGACAGTGTTATCTAAACTCGATCACATTTTGAAGAAACATTTATATATTGATCCGAAAAGTAAGTTCCAAGAAAAATCTCAAGAACTCTACGGCACTACTCCACATTATAAAGTCATGACCGAGACAGGGCCTGACCATCACAAACGCTTTGTAGTTGGTCTCTATATTGACAAAGAACTCATTGCCGAAGGCGAAGGCTACAGCAAACAAGAAGCACAGATCACTGCTGCGGCTGAGGGACTGAAAAAGAAACGGTGGTAAGTTAGTTACCACGGAGCTATATAGACGACTGTAGTGGTAAGGGCGGGTTTGAAACCCGCCCCGACGGACAGCATCGCTGTCCCTCAGCCGCTCAACTTGATATACTATAGACAAGCGAGTCTATAAAAAACAAACCATGAAAAAAATTAAAAGCTCCCCATCAAGTCACCCACTGGTGGCTTTTAGTATTTTAATAATGCTAGCTGGTCTCGTCAGTGCTGATATATATTACTATTTCAAAGCACACAAGAAGATGCCAACACTACAGCCAAAAATCGTAGTAGCAGATACGATGGTTAATTGGCAGACATACGCTAATTATGACTTAGGCTTCCAAATAAACTATCCAGCAAACCGACTGCCAATTGAAATTCACCCTGACAACACAACCGAACAAATAGTTTTTGGGGAGATAATACATGGACCATTCACTATCAATGTAAAAAAGAACACAACCATAGATGAGTATATTGCGCAGGACTTCAAAGACAACCCCAGTTGTGCAAATCGAAAAAATATCAAGCTGAATAGCTACGACGCTGTCTTTTATACCTGCGAGGACGAGTTTGCTGGTGTTACGGTTGATAATTTCGTCATTGCCAAAGATAATAATGTCTACATTATTAATTTCATTCTGGTACCACAAGGAACAACAGCTGAAAATGTAAAATTTGTCATTGACGCGAATGATCAGAAAATGTTAGACAGCTTCCGCTTCACTGAGGATATGAGCGGCTGGGAAACTTATATAAATACACCATACAACTATAGCTTCGCACGGCCTGGCGATTGGGAGATCAACAGCAATTGCCTTATGGCTCCGGGTCGAGAGTTTGAATGTTCCGACATATTTGTCAACGATCCAGTTAAACAGCCGACTTCTGATTGGAGGCGATTCCAAGTTCAAGTTTTTGATGATTATTATAAGAATTTTATTGGCGATGATCTTGATGCCTATATTAGAGAGATATATAAACTTAACAAACAAGGGGGGCATACTCTTTCAGATATAAAACCTATGTCCTTAAATGGCCAGACTGGCTACAGCTTCATAACACATAATGAATTTACGTACGGCGAGATAGGTGGTCAAACTGAATCTTATCCAACCAAGCATATCTTTATACCTAAAAATAAAAAGCTGTATCATGTATTCTACGTCCTAGATAATACGAAATTTGATCAAATCCTCTCCACCTTCCGCTTCACCGATGATATGAGCGATTGGCAGACATACAAAAATGAGAAACTCCACTATCAAATACAAATACCAACTGACTGGTGGATTAACGAGCAAAAAGATTTTACCCAAATACTACCTCCATCAATCGAAAAAGAAAACTTACCTCCAGGAGCTGGCTATGGAGGTGCGCAGAGTAATAATCCCGTAATAACAATCTCATCTGTTGGAGACCTAACAGTAGGCGAAACAGTACAAAATATTGAAGCTGAAAGAAAAATCGTAATTAATAACCTAACGTCAATTCAAAGACAAGAGAATGGAAGTTTTGGTAATAGTATAAATACCTACATCCCTCAAGGTAAAAGCTACATAAAATTTAGTTGGGATTTAATATCGACTCCGAGCGACCCTACTCTCGGACAAATCCTCTCCACTTTCAAATTCATAAAATAACTGACTTTTAGCCTCTGGCTTATGATCAACAAACAATTTCAGCAAGGCAACGCCTTCCTCCCCTACCTCATCCTAGTGGTCATCGCCGGACTAATCACGACCAATCTGTGGTTGTACTTTTGGGGTCAGGAAGCGATGACTCCGTCAAAAATTCAGCCAATTGTTATCGATACTAATTGGGAGACATATACGAATGAAACATTTTCATTTCAATACCTCCCTTCTCGTTGGACTATCAACGAACCATCAAAGATAAATTATGGTAATGTTACAGGATATAGGTTTAATGTAAAAGATTCAGTTAATTCACAAAGTGCTTACATAGAAGTATTCCCAATTTTGATAGACGCAAATATCATAGAAAATTACTTATCCGATAAAAACTTTGCAGCGAATGTAATAAATGATTCAAAGTTAATAACCCAAAAAACGGTTGCTAATATAAAAACCAGTGAATACTGTGGAATACCAGGACATCTAACATACTGCGAAACTCCAGTATATCATGCGGCACAACTCTATGTTATCGGTAAAATTGACGATGGCACTGCCAACACTGTCTATGATACAATTCTCTCCACCTTCCGCTTCACCGATGATGTGAGTGATTGGCAGACGTATACAAACTCGCTTCTTCACTATGAAATTAAATATCCCAAGGATTGGCATATTTGGTATGACGGCGCAGAAGAAGAAATGTATCTGACTATTGGCGATTATCCCTCTGAGTCACCTCATATGAACTCTTTTGGTTCACACATACAGATAGATACCGACTTAGAGAACTATGATATGAAACGCGCAAATCCCAGTCTACAATGTACCAATGAGCAACATATCAAAATCAATAATTACGATGCTATATCTTATAAATGCGTCTCTTCGATTTCCTCAGAAAGTTTCGAGCGCTATCTCCTATCAAACAATGGCTCTACTTTTGATATTAGTGTTGCAATATCACCAAACAAAAATACTTTTATCTACAAACAAATCCTCTCCACGTTCCGCTTTACTGATGATATGAGTGATTGGAAGACGTATACAAATGAAGTTTACTCATTCAAATACCCTCCTAAGGATTGGGCCGTTGAGCAAATAGATAACGGGATTTGGCTTGGATCCACTAGAAGATGGTGTGACCCAATTTGCTACACAGGTTTCAACGTAGAGCTAACCACTACTACTATTAGTAATTTTATTCTAGAATATAACGAATCTTCACCCTACTCTCAGATAAAAGAAGAAATACCGTACGTGTTAAATGATATCTCCGGTACGAGATTAATCGGTACCACTGATATAGGAATTGATGAACATTATTTCTTCTTCAAGAAGGATAAGAAGACCTACATCATGAACTATAAAGATGCATTAAAGCCACTCGAAACACAGATCCTCTCCACCTTCAAATTTATAAAATAAATCTATGCTCAACAAAAAATTCCAACATGGCAACACCTTCCTCCCCTACCTGACTCTGGTCGTCATCGCCGGACTGGTCACGATTAATCTGTGGCTTTATTTTTGGAGTCAGAAGGAAATAACTCCTTCACAACCCCAGTCGGTTGTAACGACGATTGATCCACAGGCTGATTGGCAGACATATACAAATACTGACTATGGCTTTAGTTTCCAATATCCAGCAGATTGGACTGAAAAAAAAGACAACCTACCAGATTCAATAAAAAAAGATGAGGGAGGTGTGCCGACTCAAAGCCTTGCATTGTCTACACTTAACGGCGAGACTCAATTTTCTCTTCTAATAGATCCACTCGGTTTTGGTCCTTTCTTTCCAGATATGTTTCTAACTGTGGCCAAAAAAAATGGCGGCTTAGCAATAACCCAAAGGCAAAACTCGGGGTCGAATAAAGATAATAAACCGAATGAATATAGTTTAATTATTTCTAGCATCGATAACGATTCGCCTCGGTTTTGGATGTATGCCAGTTCACCAGCAGTCGAAAAAGATAAACTTATAGCTCAGCTAGATAAGCTAATTGCCACCTTCCGCTTCACTGATGATATGAGTGATTGGAAAACGTATAACACAACTCAATATAGTTTACAATTTAAATTTCCCAGTGACTTAGTTTATCTTGGTCCTGAAGGAGGCGATTTTATCGGACCATTATCATCACCGAAAGCGATCAAATATGCACCTGATCTTGTCGTAGGCACACCAGAAAACGAATTAATCTTTACGCTTGATATCATCCCGACTAGCGACAATGATGGTAATTTTTATGTGCTTAATCACATCCAACAAGTCTTCTCTAGAGATACATCAAAATATAGCAAATCAACCATCTCAATTGATAATATTGCATACGATAAATATAGCCGCCTACAGAATCGACAACCTGATAATCATACACAGATAAAGGATGTTTACATTACCCCCCAGAATGGTTTTACTTATATAATAACGTTGTACGACCTGCAGATTGGAGAAAAAATCCTCTCCACCTTCCGCTTCACTGATGAACCAGTCATAAAAATTCCCGATGATTGGAAAAAATACACAGACAACAAAATAGGCTTCTCATTCGCTTATCCGAAACCCTGGAAACTCACAACCGAAAATGGAGACCCGTCCATTATTGCCACTATTTTTTATCAACCAATCGAAGAGGTTTATAACCTAGATGGCGGTATTAGCGTATATCTCCGCGTTCATGGAGCTAATGGCCAATCTTTGGATGACTGGTTTCATCAAAATGAGGAATATTCTAAAGAGAAAATTCAGCAAAGAGTCGAGTACATGAAACAGGAAGGAAGTGGTTCGCTAAAAGCCTCTGATATCATCACTAATTTCCAAAGTACTACTATTGACTCAACCCCGGCAATCGCTCAGTACACCAAAGAGCTAAAACCAACCTATATTGAAGGCGGAGCTTCCATGCGTAAGGAATATTATGTCAAGAAAGGTGATAAAATTATTTCTATTATCGGACAAACCTCCACAGGGTCGCAAGCCCAAGGGGTGATAAACCTTTTTGATCAATTCGTCGCCACCTTCAAATTCAATAAATAATTCAAAAGACATGACAACAAAAACTATAGCTACCATCGTGATCTGTGGCATCCTGATAGTAGCCGGTCTCGCTTGGAGTCAGGTGCCACCGTTTAAGGTATTGATACCAACCACTGCCCCAACTCCGCAGCCAATAAATATCGTGAGTGAGGTTATTCCAAACAATATACCGGCTACTGGCAAAATCATCCCCGAGACCTACACCAGCACCACACTTGGTTTCTCCATCCAGCATCCAGTGGGTTGGAAGGTTGATGATACCTCTACGCCAAATAAAGTTTGGTTCAATCCAGTCGAGACAGAAGCGGTGGATAGTATAGAAGTCGAGAATGGAACACTGACCAGTTGGCTTAAAGACTTTACTAACGACATCTTGACTCAGGTTGATCTAACAATAGATGGCTATCCTGCTCAACAGATAAACCTAAACAGTTTCAATCTGCAGATGACGGCTATCGAGAAAGATGACAAACTCTATGTCATCGCGTCTAATCGGGATATTAAGAAATTAGGACTCGTCTCCACCTTCCATTTCACTGATTCAATCCCATCATATACCTACTCCGTTGTACAATTCGTTAATTCTAAACCTACACCAGGCTCGGTAGATACCAAGCTTGTCAGATCTGATAACACAGTGATTATTCCTAGTTTACAGCAAGCTTCAGGCGTATATTTAGACGCTTTTAGTCTGCCAACAAATGGCAACCAGCTCTATTTTAGATCTGCCCTTCCAGAATCAGACAACGCTGCTGGACAAATATACTCCTACAGTTTAACCGAGAAAAAATTTAATAAGCTTAAAAACCTGAACTCACTCTTTAGTGGCTGGGGTGGTGTAAAAATCAACCCTAATGGCTATATGATAGCTTTTGTCCGCGACACCTACTTCGAAAACCCAGTAGCTGGTTTGGATCAGAAATTGTATATTTTTGACCTTAGTCAAGATAAGTTAATAAAAACAATCTCTTTGACAGGAAGTGAAACTTTTAATTCAGGTTATGGAGCTTTATCAAGTGACTATTACCTGAAATGGATTGACCCTCAGACATTAGAATATAAAGTCTATAAAAAATCTACACCTGAGAAAGAAAAAGAAGTAATCAAAACACAGCAATATACTCTACAAAATTAAAATAAATAATTAATAAATAACAAACATATGAAGAAAATAAAAAAATCCCAGAACTATAATCCTCTGCATCCGTTCCTAGCTCTGATTATCATCGGAGGATTGATCACAACTAATATCTGGCTATACTTCGGCCTGTAATTAGATGAGAATTTTAAAGGGCGTCAGTCAATTGACTAACGCCCTTTTTTATTTGCCGTAACCTGCACCTCAGATCACTTCATCAGCTGACCATAGACATAGTCCAGATGACGCTGCAGATCGTCCATCTTCTTGACGGTGAAATTCCCGCCATAGAGATTGGACATGGCGCTTCGCTGACGTCCAGATGGACGGCTCTGGTACTGGACACCACGCAGAAGTGAGAAAATGAATCTCAAACGTCGTTGAGCATCTCTGACATTCTCCGTTGTCACTGCCTCCAAAAGACAGGACTGTGAAGCCAGAGCATACTCAATCGTTTGATTCAGCGCGGCCCGCTCGGCATTCAAGGCTCGGCAGGCAACGCAAGGAGCGCAAACCCGAAAACGATGATGCTGTCGCCGATTCTTGAGAATCCTCTCAACCCGTACCCGCCTATCGCGCGCTCGTTGAGCCAAGGCCAAAAAAATCCCTTCAGCCTTGGTCACCGCCAGACTTACCTTCTCTGCAGACTTCATCCCCGCCCTCCTTGGTTCTAGAACTATGTTAAAACAACGAATAAGGCTCTATATAACCATAGATACCTTCTGCCGTCAAGAATTATAATTTAAAAAAATTAGAAAACCGGCTCTCTCGAAAGAAAAGCCGGTTCGTACCTAAACACACAGTTACTCATTGCTGAACGAGCCTCGCTTTGGCTTGAATAATCTCTGCGGCCAAAGTAACAGCTGTGACACCGGAAGCGTATTCTGCTACTTTACTGGCCCTTGAGAACATACCTTTAGCCAGAAAAGCGCGGCAGAGTTCGGTGGCCATGGTATTCACTTGATTCCACCTCTGACCACCAGCGGCTTGAGCAAGATGAAACTCTTTCAGGTTATTGAAAGCGGTCATCAAATACCCTTGCTGTATTAAGGCTCGAAACTCTTCCAACTTGGTTAACATGGACTCCTCCGGTTTAGTCTGGCAAGGCAGCTCGAATTATCCTACCATGAGCTCCACGTCCATGACGCCCAAGATCAGTTTGTAACTTGGTCAGCAGAGCGAGAAACTTCGCACTCCCTGGCTTACCTTGAAGCCGTTGCGCGTTGATCACGACTCGATGAATCTCCTCAGGATTAAGCAGAAGAATTCGTCTGGCTACGGTCAGAAAAGCTGGAATAGTTTCGGCCAGTTCCAGATCCAGCATCTGATCAGATTGTGGCTCAGGGGCAGACATCCGACGCTGAGTAACACTCGTCTGTAACTCCCTGTCCTGACGAACCAACTTGGCTCGCAACAAAGCCTCTCTAAGATCGGACATGGTGACGACCTCCGGAGTTATCGTGTAAATAGCAGAAAAAAATGAACTGTTAGAACCTACTAATACCACATTAACACCTATTCGGTCAATCTTATTGGTCACTTTCTATAGTCGAATTAGCCAAAAAATGGTATTATTTGGCAGTCATTAAAGGAATCATAGTAACTACCAAGCTACCCATCTACCAAACTACTCATGTACCTCCAGAAACTCGAAATCCAAGGCTTCAAATCGTTCGCCAACCCTACTCAGTTGGTTTTTAATCGTGAGCTGACCTCTATCGTCGGTCCCAATGGCTCTGGTAAATCTAATGTAGCTGACGCTGTCCGCTGGGTACTCGGTGAGCAAAGTATTAAATTATTACGAGGCAAAAAATCTGACGACGTCATCTTCGCCGGCTCGGATAAAAAGTCACGCTTGAGTTTCGCTCAAGTAGATATGTATCTGGACAATAGCGATAAGCAAGCGCCTATTGATTACGACCAGATTGTAATCACACGCAAGATCTATCGAGATGGTGAGAGTGAATATTTATTAAACAATACCAAAGTCCGTCTAGCTGATATTCAGATCCTTCTAGCTAAGTCTCGCATTGGTCAGAAATCCTACAGTGTCATCGGCCAAGGCACAGTTGATCATCTTTTAACGTTGTCTGCTCAAGAACGCAAAGATTTTTTTGATGAAGCTACGGGTGTGAAGCAGTATCAGATGAAAAAAGATCAAGCGGTCAATAAATTATTAGCCACGCATGAGAATTTGTTGCAAGCAGATCAAGTCCTGCAGGAAATTACTCCCCGCTTACGCTCATTGGCACGTCAGGTCAAGCGTCTGGAAATCAAAGAAGAGCTAGAAACTAATTTGCATGAAGCGCAGACACATTATTATTCTTATCTGACTGCTAATCTCTCTACTGAGCTAACACAAACGAAAAAGAACAAGACAACCGAAGAAGTTAAATTACAAAAGATCAAAACCGAACTAGACGGTATTCAGCATCAATTGGAAGGACAATCAACAGGACCGACTCGTTCAGAGGAATTTGATTTACTGCAGAGAAAACTAACTTCCTTGCAAGACGAATACAATATTCTTAGTCGCGAAAAAACTCGCCTCGAAGGCAGTCGTGATTTAGAGTTGATGAAAACTGGCCAGCAAGATGTTGTCTGGCTGCAGGGGCGTCTCGATGTTTTGAAAAATAAAGAACAGAAACTGACCATCAGTCTTGACGAGACCAAACACCGTGCTGACACCGTCGCCAAACAGCTAAAGCAACTAGATACACGCTGGCAGGAAATTAGTCGCAGCTGGAAGCAAGCTGAAACAGCTCTCTCGAAAAACGCCTCACCAGAGCAACATCTAGCGGAATTGATTGATGAGGCAGCTCAACTAGAAACCGAGATGCAATCATTACAAACCTTGGTACACAAAGGTGATAACTGGCAAGAACTGCAACGTCTCTGGCAAGGCTTTACCAGCAAGCTCAATATTTTCATCGGCAAAATTCGCAATAAACCCACTACCTCCCAGCAGGAAATTGTCACCTCTTTTCAATCTCTGTCAGCTGATAAGGATAAACTCAACAGCGAGCTCCAAGAAGCTCGCATGAACGATCAGCAACTCAAACACGAGTTACAGACTATTGAACAACAATTGCAAGAAACCAAACAGGAAAGCCATAAGCTACAAGAACAGATCGAACAAACAGGCTCTGGCTCGGTCGTGAATGAAAAAGAGCTAGCTAACCTCAGCACCAAGCAACTAACCTTAGCTAAAGAAATTGAAACTTTAACCGCGCAAATTTCTTCTTTCAATCAATTAGAAGAAGTTAAAAAGACGAAAATTCTGGAGTGGCAGAAACAGTACAGCCGTTTACAATACGATTATAATTTAATCTCCACTGAAGTTAATAAATATAATGTGGAGCTGGCCAAGCTAGAAACGCGTAACGAAGATTTGTCTCGAGAAATAGCGGAAGAATTCCCCAGCTTCCAAGCCACTAAAGTACAAACTCTCAATGCTGAAGAAGTGCGTAGTAAAATCTTAGACCTGAAACGTCAGCTAGCTATCGTCGGTAGTATCGATGAAAGTACTTTGACAGAATACAAGGAAGTCAAAGAACGTCATGAGTTCCTGACGCAACAGACCACTGATCTCAATGAAGCCATGGGTTCACTGAAAAAATTGATTAAAGAATTAGACGAAACTATCGCCAAACAATTTAACGAAAACTTCGTTCACATTAATAATTACTTTGGTAAATATTTCAAGAAATTATTTAGCGGTGGTAATGCTAAGTTGATTTTGGAGATGCATGAGCCGGAAGAGCAGGAGCAGGAAGAAAGTAGTAAGGAGCAAGGGGGAAATGCCGACTCTACTGTGGATCCGGAGGATAAGAAAAAACTGACGTTTGAATCGCTTGATTATGGCATTGAAATCATCGCTACACCTCCGGGCAAGAAACTATCAGGAATTAATATGCTCTCTGGTGGTGAGAAAGCGCTGACAGCTATCGCTCTGATTTCCGCTATTATTGCTAATAATCCTTCACCGTTTGTATTGCTTGATGAAGTAGACGCGGCCTTAGATGAAGCCAACTCTATCCGCTTCGCTGATATCATCAGTGAACTCTCAGACAAAACTCAATTTATCGCCATCACTCACAATCGCGCTACCATGCATAATGCCAAAATTCTCTACGGAGTTACTATGGGCGATGATGGTATTTCACGACTGCTGTCGGTGAACTTTAGTGAAGCTGATAAAATCGCGGCGTAGTCCAACCACCCCTTTCCCCTCCTTTTAAAAGGAGGGGCAGGTCCTCAAGACCGGGGTGGTTCTAAATCAGTTTTATCAAACACATATGAACCTCGCAAACACTCCCCTGACCCAAAAAAAGTGCAGCCCATGTGAGATCGGCGGACCGGCCATGCCAGCTGATCAAGCACAAGAATTACTAAAGCAAATCTCTGACTGGGAAATCAAACCTGACGGACACCTTTGGAAAACCTTCAAGCAAGAAGATTATCTGAAGACAATGGAATTTATAAATAAGGTCGGCCAATTAGCCGAAGCAGAAGGTCATCATCCGACAATCCACTTCACCTGGGGCCGAGCCGATATCGAACTCTGGACCCACGCGGTTAAAGGTTTATCTGAAAATGATTTTATCCTAGCGGCAAAAATTGACGAATTGAGATAAGAGCAATTCAACCTCTTCAACGCTGAACCCTGGGGGTTTGGGGGTTTTCACTCGAGCCATACCAAGACAGAAAACATCAAATCGTCGAAACGCGATTTGAAAACCCCCAAGAATTTTGCTTACTTTTGTTCGCAAAAGTGAGCCCTCGCGGAGCGACATTATTGACAATCTCCCCCTCTTATAGTAATATCCGCCTATCAATATTCTACTTGATATTTGATTCTTTCCCCCAGCGCGAAACTGTAACCACGTCGAACGTGGTGAATCGGAAAGACAGAATAATTAATCGAGCTCAGCTCGAACAAAAAACACTATGTTAACTATACGATTTTCTCGTATTGGCAAAAAGAAGAAACCCTTCTACCGCCTGATTATTTCCGAGAAGACCAAAGATACCTGGGGCACCTACTTGGAACAATTGGGTCACTACGATCCACAGACCAAAGTAGCGACTCTGAAAGCTGACCGTATCACCTATTGGATCAGCGTGGGCGCGCAGACCTCCAACTCAGTCAATAACCTTCTTGTTAAAGAAGGCGTCATCAAAGGAGACAAAGAAAAATCAGTCTTCATCTCCAAGAATCGCGCAGCTAAAATTGAGAAGGCCAAGCCAAAGCCGGTTGAACCAACTCCTGTAGCTGATGCTAAGGTTGAAGAGGCACCAGTCGAAGCTGTAGTAGAAGAAACTCCTCAGACAGAAGCCGAAGAAGCTACTCCAGCAGAACCAGCAAAAGAATAAATAAAATCTAAAAAACCTCTATCAATCGATGGAGGTTTTTTGTATCTTGAAGAATTAAAGATACGCGCTTTTTTTCATAGAAAAAAGCCGACAACATAATTGTGCTGACGGCTTTTCACGACGGGTAAATCTTACCACTCACTCTGTCCGCATGCGGAATTTTCCTCTACGCAGAGGTGAGGGAATCGGAGTGGCATTGTCTTCTGCCAACCACAACTCTTCCTCAGGAGTTAATGGGTGATGTTTCATCGCTTTGGTCACCGGAATTAACCCCGGTGGTAACGTCTCAAACCCATAGATCTGAGTGGTGAAAATTCTCATCTCTCTTCTTGCTGACTGCGCCATATCATCCTCCGCATACAGACCAGTGAGGGCTCAACGAAACTTGTACAAAACTAATCGCTACAATACAATAAAACTTTTAAAACGTCAAGAAAGTCATCGCCTTACCAGAATTGACATTTTATAAAATCATGCTAAAGTATATTTCATGATTGTCCAAAGAAGCAATCAAAGATCTTAAAAAAGTAAGTATAAATGCATGGCAGAAAAAGACCTGGAATTCATAGAGTACGTGGTTAAGACTCTAGTTGATAATCCGAATGACGTCTCCATCGACCGCACGGTAGATGAAATGGGCGTACTCCTAACCCTGAAAGTGAACCCAGCTGACATGGGCCAAATCATTGGTCGTGAAGGTCAGACTGCACGCTCTCTCCGCACTCTATTACGCGTCGTCGGAGCTAAGAATAACTCCCGCGTAAACTTGAAGATCTATGAACCAGAAGGTTCACGCCGTCCAAATAGCGCTCCGATGTCTTCTGAGCAACCAGCTATGGACTCAAACGTTGACGATCTGAAACTGTAAAATTACAACCCAACAAAAACCACACGCCTTCCCAAGTAATAACGAGGGATCAACCGAGTGGTTTTTGTTTTAGTTTGTCTGTATACTAATATTATGCAATTTGACCTCCTGACAATCTTCCCTCACTCCTTAGATTCCTATTTCAATGAATCTATTCTTAAGCGTGGCCAGCAGAAGAAGTTAATATCAATTAAGACCCATGACATCCGCCAGAGTGCCAGTGGCAAACATCAAAATGTCGATGACTCGCCCTATGGCGGCGGCGCCGGTATGGTAATGAAAGTTGACGTCGTACACAAAGCCTTGAAAAAGATTTATCCGAAAAAAAATAAGTCCACTCGAGTTATTTTACTAGCTCCGCAAGGTACAACATTTAACCAGTTGGAAGCTAAGCGTCTGGCGAAATATAAACGACTAATCTTTATCGCTGGACGTTATGAAGCTATTGATGCTCGGATAGAGGATTATATTGATGAGACTATTTCTCTCGGCAACTTTGTAGTCACCGGTGGTGAGCTACCAGCTGCTTGCATCATCGATGCTGTCAGTCGCTTAATCCCTGGCGTAGTTGGTAAAGAAGAATCAGTGGAGAATGAATCTTTCTCGGAAATAACTAAGGACCACGTAAACATTGAACACCCGCACTACACTCGGCCAGAAACCTACCGCGGCTCTAAAGTGCCGAAAGTCCTCCTGTCTGGCGATCACCAAGCCATCAAAGCTTGGCGTCAGAAATCGAGCAAAAAGCAGACCAGAATCCACTAAAAAGCTCTAATATTGGGCTTTTTTCAGCTAGGCTCTCCAAGCTCGGTAGTCGTAGACCTAAAAGGTGTTGACAAAGCCAAAAAACTCCTCTACAATAGTCACACTTGTTCCTTTTCACCGTAACGTCTCTAACTTACTTTACATCATTAGTCATAAACCTTATTGACTACTTCATTTTTTAGTCCGGTGTAGCTGCCGGTCGCAAGAGTTGAGAACAAACAGTAATATCTAATATTTTGGATATTTCTGTTTTTTCTTGACTGTAAGTAAGATTTCCTACGGTCATCAAAGAGTTGCTTAACAAATAGTAGGAGCGTAATAGTCGTAAGACGTAATTCGTAATGAACTCTAAATTACTAATTACTGATTACTAAATTACTACCCCCTATTCATCAACAACTCTGAACTTCATAAGTTCAGAGCAGCATTAACAACTAAAATGTGACGGTTAATGTCAATTCAAGTTCTAGGTTATTTATAACCTAGGGCGATTCTGATGACCAAACCTAATCCGGGAGGTTATCAGAAATCACAAAAAATCAACGAGCACTTAAGAGCTCAAACTATTTCAAAGTCAAAATGCAAAACTAAAAACTCAAAAATAAGGAAGCGCTTCGCGCAACTAAACTTTTGACTTTTGACCTTTTACTTTTGACTTTTCAAGAGAGTTTGATCCTGGCTCAGGGTGAACGCTGGCGGCATGTCTAAGGCATGCAAGTCTAGGGGTAATTTATTACCCCGGCAAACGGGTGCGTAACACATTGGTAATCTGCCTCCATCTCAGGCATAACCCAGGGAAACTTGGGACAATTCCTGATAGTCATTTCATCGTAAAGATGAGATGTAAAGATCCGTCGGATGGAGAGGAGCCTATGGCCCATCAGCTAGTTGGTAGGGTAAAAGCCTACCAAGGCTA